>NZ_JAPSKN010000097.1 GCF_031181705.1 Streptomyces sp. | reverse complement strand
GGGCCCGGGCTCAGGCTGGGGCGCGGGGCGGGCCCCGGCGTCGCCCCCGGAACCAGGCGGCCCCTGCCCCGACTCCCGCCGCTCCCCCGCCCGTTCCCCGGGGTCGGCCCGCCTCACGGGCTCGGGGCGCTCCGCGAACATCGCCTCCGCCCGACGGCGGAGCTCGTCCCCGGAGGGGTGCCCGGCCCGGCCACGGGCCACCGGCCGGTGCCGGCGGTGACGGACGCGTCCGTCGGACGCGGGCCCCCGGCCCGGCCCACTGGTCGCGGTAGCTGTGCGTGAACGTGATCGAAGTGCCATGCGACGAGGATCGGACACTCCGTCCCACCCGCGATGATCATGGCCAATTCCCGGGGACAACCGTCCGCTTGTGGACAACTCCGCCACCCACACGGGTGGCAGGAGGAGCACCGACACGCTTCAGAGGAGCCCCGTCACCCCTGCGGAAAGCCCCACCGCAACGTTCACCGCGGCGAAACCACGACCCCCAGCAGCCCGGGCCCCGTATGCGCCCCGATCACCGCCCCGACCTCGCTGACATGCAGATCCGCCAGCCCGGGCAACCGCCCCCGCAGCCGGTCGGCGAGGGCCGACGCCCGGTCCGGGGCGGCGAGGTGGTGGACCGCGACATCGACCTGGGCGCTGCCCGCCCGGTCGGCGGCGATCTCCTCCAGCCGGGCGATCGCCTTGGACGCGGTCCGCACCTTCTCCAGCGGTTCGATACGGCCGTCGGCCAGCTGCAGCAGCGGCTTCACCGCGAGCGCGGAGCCCAACAGGGCCTGGGCGGCGCCGATCCGGCCGCCGCGGCGCAGGTAGTCGAGGGTGTCGACGTAGAAGTAGGCGGACGTGCCGGCGGCGCGCTTCTCCGCCGCGGTGACGGCCTCGTCCACCGTGCCGCCCGCCTCGGCGGCCTCCGCCGCGGAGAGCGCGCAGAAACCGAGCGCCATCGCGATCATGCCGGTGTCCACGACCCGCACGGGCACGGGCGCCCGCCGCGCGGCGACCACGGCCGCGTCGTACGTACCGGAGAGCTCGGCGGAGAGATGGAGGGAGACGATGCCGGTGGCGCCGGACTCGGCCACCTTGCGGTAGGTCTCCTCGAACACCGCCGGGCCGGGACGCGAGGTCGTCACCGGCCGACGCTTCTGCAAAGCCTGGGCGAGGGCGCGCGTCGAGATCTCGGTGCCCTCCTCCAGCGCGCGGTCACCGAGGACCACCGTCAGCGGGACCGCCGCGATGCCGTGGCGCTCCATCGTCCGGGCCGGCAGGTAGGCCGTTGAATCGGTGACGATCGCGACATGGCGGGACATGAGCTGGAGGTTACCTGCCGTCATGCCCGTGTGGCAGCCCGGACCCCGCGCCCTGTCCCACGCGTGGCGGGATCAAGTGGTGCTCTCGGGGCGGGGCTTCTTCTGCCAGGGGTAGGCGGGACGCGGTGCCGCCGGGGAGATGGCGGGCCGGTCCGGCTCCCGCTCCGGGTCCGGCTGCGAGGTCTCCGGCCAGGTCTGCCCAGCCGCGGGAGCATTGGCGGCCGGAGCCTCGGGCCACGGCTCGGAGGCGGACGGCGAGGCGGAGGCCGAGGCGGACGGCGGGTCCGTCGTGGTCCAGTGCCGCAGGGCGCCGGCCTCCACGTCGATCTGCGCGCTGAGGGTGTCCAGGTCGTCCCCCGCGAAGCGGCGGGCGCGGTCGCGGACCGCCCAGCGCAGCGCGTCCGCCGACTGCGTGATGCGTTCGGTGCGCTCGCGCAGCTGGGGCAGGCGCTCGCGCAGTGCGGTGCGGTCCGGCTCGGACTCCAGGCGCTTCAGCTCGCCGTCCAGCTCGTGGCCGTGCACGCTGAGCCGCTGGAACAGGCCGATGGACTCCTTCACGGACTCGTCCTCGACGACGGCCGCGTTCAGCGCGTCCTGGGTGGCGCGCATGGAGGTGCGCAGCTTCAGCCGCAGCTGGGCGAGCTCACCCGCGGCGCCGGGCTGGGCGAAGGACTTGGCCCGCAGGGTGTGGTCCTCGACCGTGCGCCGGGCCTGGGTGATGCCGCGGTCCACGCCGCGCTTGGCGGCGCCGACGGCCTTCACGGTGGCGTACGCGCCGAGCGCGACCAGGAGCACGAAGAGCAGGGCGAAGACTGCGATCACTGCTTCCACAAGGGCTCCTCCTCAGGGCGCCACGGCACCTCACATCGCTCTTCCACGGTAAACGCAACAGGCAGGCCCGGAGTTCCAGAAAAACCCCGAACCTGCCCGTAGAGGACCACTAGGGGACACCCCGAGTGCGCCCGGACGCCGTGTGGCTCACGCCGGAACGATGTTCACCAGCTTCGGCGCGCGCACGATCACCTTGCGGATCCCGGCCCCGTCCAGTGCGGCGACGACCTTCTCGTCGGCCAGCGCGACCTTCTCCAGCTCGTCCTCGGAGATCGACGGCGAGACCTCCAGCCGCGCCTTGACCTTGCCCTTGATCTGCACGACGCAGGTCACGGTCTCGTCGACCACGTACGCCGGGTCGGCCACCGGGAAGTCCTGGTGGACGACCGAGTCGGTGTGCCCCAGCCTGCGCCACAGCTCCTCGGCGATGTGCGGGGCCAGCGGCGCGACCATCAGCACCAGCGGCTCGGCCACGGAGCGCGGCACGGGGCCGCCCACCTTGGTCAGGTGGTTGTTCAGCTCGGTGACCTTGGCGATGGCGGTGTTGAACCGCATGCCCTCCAGGTCCCCGCGCACCCCGTCGATCGCCTTGTGCAGGGCGCGCAGCGTGTCCTCATCGACGTCGGCGTCCTCGGCGTCGACGACGGTCACCTCGCCGGTCGCCTCGTCGACGATGTTGCGCCACAGCCGCTGCAGCAGCCGGAACTGGCCGACCACCGCGCGCGTGTCCCACGGCCGGGAGACGTCCAGCGGACCCATGGCCATCTCGTACAGGCGCAGGGTGTCCGCCCCGTACTCGGCGCAGATCTCGTCCGGAGTGACCGCGTTCTTCAGGGACTTGCCCATCTTGCCCAGCAGGCGGCTGACCTTCTCGCCCTGGTGGTAGTACGCGCCGTCGCGCTCCTCCACCTCGGCGGCCGGCACCGCGATGCCGCGGCTGTCGCGGTACACGTAGGCCTGGATCATGCCCTGGTTGAACAGCTTGTGGAACGGCTCGGCGGAGGAGACGTGCCCCAGGTCGTACAGGACCTTGGACCAGAAGCGCGCGTACAGCAGGTGCAGCACGGCGTGCTCGGCGCCGCCGACGTACAGGTCGACACCGCCGTGCGGCTGGCCCTCGCGCGGGCCCATCCAGTACTGCTCGATCTCCGGGTCGACCAGCTTGTCGCTGTTGTGCGGGTCCAGGTAGCGCAGCTCGTACCAGCAGGAACCGGCCCAGTTGGGCATGGTGTTGGTCTCACGCCGGTACTTCTTCGGCCCGTCGCCCAGGTCCAGCGTGACGTTGACCCAGTCCTCGTTGCGCGACAGCGGCGTCTCGGGCTGGGTGTCGGCGTCGTCCGGGTCGAAGGTGCGCGGCGAGTAGTCCTCGACCTCGGGCAGCTCCAGCGGCAGCATCGACTCGGGCAGCGCGTGGGCGATGCCGTCCTCGTCGTAGACGATCGGGAAGGGCTCGCCCCAGTAGCGCTGGCGGCTGAACAGCCAGTCGCGCAGCCGGAAGTTGACGGTGCCCTCGCCGACCCCCTGGCTCTCCAGCCACTCGGTGATGCGGGCCTTGGCCTCGACGACGCCCAGGCCGTCCAGGGAGACGCCGGCGCCGGCGGAGTTGACGATCTTCGCGTCGTAGGAGGAGAAGGCGTCGTCCCAGGTGGACGGGTCGGTGCCGCGGCCGTCGGTCGGCTCGACCACGCAGCGGATCGGCAGCTCGAAGGCGCGGGCGAAGGCGAAGTCGCGCGTGTCGTGGGCCGGGACGGCCATGATCGCGCCGGTGCCGTAGCCCATCAGCACGTAGTCGGCGATGAAGACCGGGACCTGCTCGCCGTTGACCGGGTTGGTCGCGTAGGCGCCGATGAAGACGCCGGTCTTGTCCTTGGCCTCGGCCTGGCGCTCCACGTCGGACTTGGACGCGGCCTGCGCGCGGTAGGCGGCGACGGCCTCGGCCGGGCTCGCGTAGCCGCCGGTCCACACCTCGTGGGTGCCCTCCGGCCAGGCGGCCGGGGTGAACTTCTCCACCAGCGGGTGCTCGGGCGCCAGCACCATGTAGGTGGCGCCGAACAGGGTGTCGGGGCGGGTGGTGAAGACGGTGATGCGCTCGCCGTCGATGGGGAAGTCGACGCGGGCGCCCTCGCTGCGGCCGATCCAGTTGCGCTGCTGCAGCTTGATGGCCTCGGGCCAGTCCAGCGCGTCCAGGTCCTCCAGCAGCCGGTCCGCGTAGGCGGTGATGCGCATGTTCCACTGGCGCAGCTTGGCCTTGAAGACGGGGAAGTTGCCGCGCTCGGAGCGGCCGTCGGCGGTGACCTCCTCGTTGGCCAGCACGGTGCCCAGGCCGGGGCACCAGTTGACCGGCGCGTCGGAGGCGTAGGCCAGCCGGAACTCTCCCAGGACGTCGGCCTTCTCGGCGGCGCTCAGCTCGCTCCACGCGCGCGTGTGCCCGGGGACGGGCCGCTCACCGGACTCGAACTGCTCGATCAGCTCGGCGATCGGGCGGGCCCGCCGGGCGTCGTGGTCGTACCAGGAGTTGAAGATCTGCAGGAAGATCCACTGGGTCCACTTGTAGTAGTCCGGGTCGATCGTGGCGAACGACCGGCGCTTGTCGTGGCCCAGGCCCAGCCGGCGCAGCTGGGCCTTCATGTTCTCCATGTTGGCTTCGGTGGACACGCGCGGGTGCGTGCCGGTCTGCACCGCGTACTGCTCGGCGGGCAGGCCGAAGGCGTCGAAGCCCAGGGTGTGCAGGACGTTGTGGCCGGTCATCCGCTGGAAGCGGGCGAAGACGTCCGTGGCGATGTAGCCCAGGGGGTGGCCGACGTGCAGGCCCGCACCCGAGGGGTACGGGAACATGTCCATGATGAACTTCTTGGGCCGGGCGACGGTCTCCGGGTCGCCCGCCAGGTCACCCTTGGGGTTGGGCGCGGCGTAGGTGCCGTCCGCGTCCCAGAAGTCCTGCCAGCGTGCTTCGATCTCGGCAGCCATGGCGGCCGTGTAGCGGTGCGGCGCGGCCACCTCGGAGGTGGCAGCGGGGTTCGTCTCGCTCATGATCCTCAAAGCTCCATCGATCGTCTCTGCCTGCGGCTGTGTCGTCGAGAAACGAAAAATCCCCTCGCACAGGAGGGGACGCCGCGCCGATTCCGGCCACTCGACTCACCCGGTGGCCGGGACTGATCAGCGCGGCCCGCTAAGCAGAAGGCGTACGGCACGCATGGCGTTAGGGTACCGCAGGCCCTCAGCGCGCCGCGACGCGCTTCGGACGGGCCCCTCGACGCTCGATCCCACACTCGCAAAGCTGAACCAAGGTCAAGAGTTACTTCGCGTAACAGTAGCTAAGGGACATCGCAACAACCGCATTGTCCTTTGATAACAACGCAATAACTCAAACCTCCTACCCATCGGTATGGCTCCGCTTAGAGTGCGGCAGCGGGACCGCTTTCCCGAACCGCTCGGAGTTGCCCCCATGAACCCTCATCGCAGTACCCCCTCACTCCCCCCGGTCGCCGGGATGTGGGGAGGCAGGTCGTGAACCCCAACGACTCCACGGCAGACGACTCCTTCGCCGAGTTCCTCAACTTCGGCGCGGGCGTGCTGTCCCTCGTGTGCCTGACCTGCTCGGTGATCTGGGGTCTGGTCGCCCAGGACCGGATCCTGCTCGACGCGCGCCGGCGCATCCTGGCGCAGGCCGTGCACCGGACCACGGCCGTCGCCTCGATCGCCTTCCTGCTGGTGCACATCGGCGTGAAGCTGGCGCTGTCCCACACGTCGTGGATCGCCGCGGTGATCCCCTTCGGACTGCTGTTCACCGACGAGGAGCTGGTCGCGGGCCGGTCGTTCCTGATCGGCCTGGGCACTCTGGCGGGCATGCTCATGATCTTCGTGGGCGTCACCGGCGTGCTGCGCAACCGCTTCGCCTCCCCCGCGCCGGTCGCGGCCCGCTGGCGCGCCATGCACATGCTGGCCTACCCGGCCTGGTGCGCCGCCCTCGTGCACGGCCTCTACGCGGGTCGCGCGGCCAAGCCGATCTTCGTCGTCCTGTACTGCCTGTCCCTGCTCGGCGTGGCCGCGGCCCTCGCCCTGCGCGCCGCTCCGCGCCCGGTCAAGCGCAAGGTCGCCGACCGGGTCGCCGCGCTCATCGGCCCCGGTGAGGGCCAGGGCCGCCGCGACCTGGAGGAGAGCCGGGCCCGGGCCGGCGCCGGCTCCGCACTGCCCGGCTACGAGGGCCGGGGAGTCCGCGCGGCGGCCGCGGCGTCCGCCTCCGCCCCCCGGTACGAGAGGGCCGAACGCCCCGCACCCCAGGAGTCCGCGAACGGCTTCGCCGCGGCCTACCGCGCCGTCTCGGGCCCGCCGGTGGAGCAGGCCTACGCGCCGGGGCCGACCACCAGCATGGAACTTCCGCTGGATCTGCAGCCCACCGAGACCATCCCGACCGTGGACGGCCCCTCCAGCACCTCCGGCAACTGGCCGATCCCGTCCCCGCCCCCGGTCGGCGAGGCCCCGCCGTCGGCCTACGACCCGCTCCAGGACACCGGCTTCAACATCCCGCCCTACGACCCCGTGCGGGACGCAGGACAAAGCATCCCGGCCTATGGCAATCCAGGCGTCTCCGGTTACGGATCGAGTGACGTGTACGACACGGGTGAGACGAACGCGGTTCGCGACACGTACTACCCGAACGACACGTACAACAGCGGTCCCGCCACTGAAACACTGCCCGGTGCGTCCTACGACTTCGACGCACCGGGATCGGGCGAACCTTGGAACACGCCTTCCGGAGGCTTTAAGTGAACGAGGCCCTGCCCGACGTACCCGAAGTCCGCGTCGTCGGTCTTCCCCAGCTCACGTCGGGCTTCGACCTTGTCGATCGGCTCGATCTGCCCATGCACCTGAAGGTGCACGGGCCGCTCGAGCCGATGGGCGGAGAGCAGCTCGCGCAGCTCGCCGAACGCATCAACCTCAGAGGCCGCGGCGGCGCGGGCTTCCCCTTCCACAAGAAGCTGCGCTCGGTCGCCGAAGCGGCGATCAAGCGCGGCGTCCGGCCGGTCGTCGTCGTCAACGGCAGCGAGGACGAACCGGCCTGCCGCAAGGACACGGTGCTCATCAACCGTGCCCCGCACCTCATCCTGGACGGCGCTCTGCTGTGCGCCGAGGCCCTGGGCGCCCGCACGCTCGTGGTGGGGGTCACCCGGGAGTCGACCCAGCGCTCCATGGAGGCCGCGCTCGCCGAACGCGGCCTCAGCAACGGCCGCCGTTCCGCACTGCGCGCCCGCGTGCAGCGCAACCCGGTCCGCATGGTCACCGGCGCCGCCGCGTCGCTGATCCGCTCGATCGACGGCGGCCCGGCCGTCCCGCCCGGCCGCAAGGTCAGCGCCTCGCAGAACGGCGTCGGCGGCGCGCCCACGCTGCTGTCCAACGCCGAGACCTTCGCCCAGCTGGCCATCGCCGCCCGCATCGGCCCGGAGCGCTACGGCAACACCGGCCTGTACGACGAGCCGGGCACGGTCATGCTCACGGTCTCCGGGGCGGTCGCGCGGCCCATGGTGATCGAGGTCCCCACGGGCGTACCGCTGCGCTACGTCCTGCAGCTGGCCGGCGCCCCGCCGGTGCCGCAGGGCGTGCTCACCGGCGGCTACCACGGCAAGTGGATCGACGCGGCGACGGTGAACGAGGCGATCGTCTCGCGCAACTCCCTGGACGCGGTGGGCGGTTCCCTCGGCGCCGGGGCGATCCTGCCGATCAGTCAGGACACCTGCCCGCTGGGCGAGTCGCTGCGGGTCGCCCAGTGGCTGGCCGAGGAGAGCGCGGGCCAGTGCGGCCCCTGCTACCTCGGCCTGCCGGCCGCCGCGCGCGGCATGGAGGACATCCTCAACGGCGGCGGCCCGGCCGCCCTGGAGGCGCTCAAGCAGGTCGCCAAGAACGTGAAGCGGCGCGGCGCCTGCTCCCACCCGGACGGCTCCGCGATGTTCCTGGAGTCGACCATCAAGGCGTTCACCGACGACCTCGCGGCCCATGTCCTCGGCAACGGCTGCGGACGGCGCGTGGAGGGCGTTCTGCCGCTGTTCGAGGGCGGCAGGGCCCCGACGGGCATCCCGGGCGGCGGCGAGTCCGAGGAGAACGGCCCGAGCCGCCAGAAGATCTACGTCGACTGGACGCTGTGCCGGGGCCACGGCCTGTGCGCGGACATCCTCCCCGAGGTGTTCCAGCTGGGCGCCGACGGCTTCCCGACGGTGGCCCAGGCGCAGGTGCCGCGGTACGCCGAGGCCAAGGCTCTCCGTGCGGTGCGCCGCTGCCCGGCGCTGGCCCTGCGCATCGAGGAGGACACCCGGGGCCAGGCCCCGTCCCGCAACCTCCCGGTGCTCTCCCAGGGCCGCGGCCGCCGCGCTCTCGGCCGCTGAGCGGACCTGCGGCGGGCTCTCCTGCGGGAGAGCCCGCCGTACGCGTACCCGGCACGGGAAACGGGCGTGGGCACAACGAGAAGGCGGGCCATCCGATCGGATGGCCCGCCTTCTCATCTGCTGTGGAGCTAAGGAGAATTGAACTCCTGACCTCCTGCATGCCATGCAGGCGCTCTACCAACTGAGCTATAGCCCCTTGCGGTGTTGCCTTCCGGGTTTCCCCGGCGGCGACGCCAACTTTACTGGTCCTGCGGGCCCAACACCAAATCGATTTCCCCTTGCCCGATATGACCGCTTTGCCGCACCTTCGCCTCTCAGGCCGTCACGAACGAGTAGAACCGCTTGAGCGTGCAGTGCTCCTCCAGAAGCCGGCCGTAGATCGGCTCGCCCTCCAGCTCGCGGTACGTCTCGATCGGGTCGCCTTTTATGATCAGCGCCCGCGCGCACTCCTCGCACCAGTACTGGTAGTCGGGATTGATCGGCTCCATGTCGCGGACGATCGGAGTCCCGCTGCCGCACCAGTCGCACTTCCGCCTGTGGGCACCCATCGATCAGCTCCAGCTGTGGCCGCAGGCCGTGCACACGTAGGAGATCCCGCCGTTGTCGCCGAGCATCTGGGCCACGTGCGCGGAACCGCAGGAAGGGCAGCTGAGGCGGGTGGACATGTCCCCTGTCAACGCCGCTCCGAGGAGGTGGTCGACCTCCTCGAGGATGCTCGCAGGCATCGGTGCTCCTCCCGTCGGGCCGCGCCCCCTTCCGGCCGTTTGATTCTGCCACGGCCGGACCAATACGGTCAGCGACGCCGCAGTACCAGTCCGG
This sequence comes from Streptomyces sp., assembly GCF_031181705.1. Lineage (GTDB taxonomy): Bacteria > Actinomycetota > Actinomycetes > Streptomycetales > Streptomycetaceae > Streptomyces. The sequence goes on along the minus strand of NZ_JAPSKN010000097.1, from coordinate 13,085 downwards.
ACACGGCACGCGTCGCGACCGTAGAGGTATACGCCTCAGCAGGCCCGAGTGACTCAACCCGGGGCACGAAAAATCCCGCCCCCTGGACGGGAACGGGATCTTGACGTGGAGCTAAGGAGAATTGAACTCCTGACCTCCTGCATGCCATGCAGGCGCTCTACCAACTGAGCTATAGCCCCTCGTGTTCCTTCCCGGCGGGCCGGGCGAACAAGAAGAACTTTAGCCTGCGACCTGCCGGAAAGTGAAATCCGGGGTCAGTCGTCGTCGCCCAGCACCGGTTCCGGCAGCGTGCCGGCGTTGTGCTCCAGCAGCCGCCAGCCGCGGGCGCCTTCGCCGAGCACGGACCAGCAGCAGTTGGAGAGTCCGCCGAGGCTCTCCCAGTTGTGCGGCTGCAGGCCGAGGAGCCGGCCGATGGTCGTGCGGATCGTGCCGCCGTGGCTGACCACGACGAGCGTGCCGTCCTCGGGGAGCTTGTCGGCGTGCCGCAGGACCACCGGGGCGGCACGGTCGGCCACCTCGGTCTCCAGCTCGCCACCGCCCCGGCGCACGGGCTCGCCGCGCTTCCACGCGGCGTACTCCTCCCCGTGCCGGGCGATGATCTCCTCGTGCGTCAGGCCCTGCCAGACACCCGCGTAGGTCTCGCGCAGGGACTCGTCGTACGTGACGTCGAGGCCGGTGAGGGCGGCCAGCTCGGCGGCCGTGCGCGCGGCCCGGCTGAGGTCGGAGGCGATGATCGCGTCCGGCTTCAGGCCCACGAGCAGCCGGGCGGCGCGGCGGGCCTGGGCGACACCGGTCTCGGTGAGTTCGACGTCGGTGGTGCCCTGGAAGCGGCGCTCCACGTTCCACGAGGTCTGGCCGTGCCGCCACAGGATGATGCGGCGGCCCCGGCCCGGTGTGGCGGCCTCGCTGAAGGCGTTCACCGCCAGTCTCCGTCCAGCTGTGCCGCCTCCTCGGCCGCCTGCAGCTTGGCGTGCTGCTCGGCCTTGCCGCGCGTGGCCTTGGCGTCCTCGGGCAGGTCGAGCTCGGGGCAGTCCTTCCACAGCCGCTCGAGGGCGTAGAAGACGCGCTCCTCGCTGTGCTGGACGTGGACGACGATGTCGACGTAGTCGAGCAGGATCCAGCGGGCGTCGCGGTCGCCCTCGCGGCGCACCGGCTTCGCGCCGAGCTCCTTCTGGAGGCGCTCCTCGATCTCGTCGACGATCGACTTGACCTGGCGGTCGTTGGGCGCGGAGGCCAGCAGGAAGGCGTCCGTGATGGACAGCACGTCACTGACGTCGTAGGCGACGATGTCGTGCGCCAGCTTGTCGGCGGCCGCCTGGGCGGCGGTGGTGATGAGCTCCTGGGAGCGGTCGGTCACGGTCACTACAAGGCTTTCGGTCGGCGGTCGTTTGCCCTCAAGGGTCTCACGGTCCGCCGGGCGCCCCCCACGCGATGACGCGGATCACCTGGGGGGCCGGTTCCCGCCGCCTATCCGGAGGCGGGCTCGTAGTCCTGGCCGAGGACCACCGCGACGTCGGCGCTCGCCGAGATCCTGCCCTGGGCGACGGAGCTCTCGGGCAGCCCGAGCGTCTTGGCGACCTCGGTGGCGTTCGTCTTGTCGGCGGCGTCGGCGTAGACGACCTTCGAGGTGGACCGGGCGCCCGCCGTGCCGCCCTCCAGGAAGGTGAAGCCGCCGTTGAGGAGCACCACGCGGGCCTTCTCGGTGTTGTCCTCGACGCCGGTGGCGTTCTGGACGAAGACGCTGACGGCGGCGTCCTTGTCGGGGCTCTTGGCGGTGCCGCCGAGGACGTTCCTGACGATCCCGGCGCCGGTCTGGGCGCTGAGCGTGCCGTCGCTCTGCACGGGCAGCAGGTCCGTCCGGTAGTCGCCGCCCTTGGCGAGGTCGGAGAGCCGGGCCAGGAACGTGCCGAGGTCCTTGTCGGTCAGGGACGGGTCGAGGATCTGCGCCAGGGTCTGGATGGTGGTGGTCGCGGCCCCCGGGTCGGAGGACATCTTGCGCAGCACGCCCTGCATGACCTGCCCGAACCGCTCCAGCTGGGCGTTCTGGGACTCGCCGGGGGCGCGGTAGGTGGCGTAGGCGACGGCCATCTTGCCGCTGAGCGTCCGGTCGCGGCCCTTGTTGACCAGGGGGGCCTCGCCCTCGTTCTTCGCGGCGGGGTCGGGGACGTCGGCGTTCGTGTCGACGTCGATGGTGCCGACGAGGTCGACGAGGTTCTGCAGGTAGGGGGTGTCCAGGCGCCAGGTGCCCTGGATGTCGGTGCCGAGGACCGCGTCGAGCGCGTCGCGGGTGCCGTCGGAGCCGTCGTCCTCGACCGACTTGGCGAGGGTCGTCGTGGTGCCGTCGTCGCTGCTCAGCGCGAGCGAGTTGGGCAGCAGGACGGTGGTGCCGCGTTGGGTGGTGGTGTTGTCGACGAGGAGGGCCGTGGCGGTGCCGTCGCCCTTGGTGTCGTGCAGGTGGACGACGATGACGTCCCGTTTCTGGGCGCCGGCGGCCGTCGCCGTGCCCGTCGCGGAGTCGTCGGAGGACAGGCCGGGCAGCTTGCCCGCGTACCAGAGGTAGCCGACCCCGCCGGCCGCGGCGAGCGCGAGGACGACGGCCAGGGCGACGATCCGGCTGCGGGCGCGGCGGCGGGCCTCCTCGCGGCGCTCGGTGCGGTTCTCGGTGAACTTCAGCCAGTCGATGACGTCTTCGGAGTTGTCGTCCGGTTCCTCGACGAAGGCGAACTGCTCGGTGTGGTACTCCCGGTCGGCCTGTTCCGGGTCGGTGTCCTGCTCCTCCGCCGCCGGGCCGGCCTGCTGAGGGATGTGCGCCGTCTGCCGGTCGGTCTGCTCGGCGACGCGCGCCGGGGCCTGCCCGTACGGGTCGTGGGCGGCGCCCTGCGGCCGGCCGTCCTGGTGGGGTCCGGAGGCGTACGGGTCGTAGCCGTACGGGGCGGCCGGCTGCTGCTGTCCGGCGCCGTAGTCGTACGCGGGCGGCTGCTGCTGCCCGCCCGTGGCGTAGGGGTCGTAGCCGTAGCCCTGCTGGTGCTGCTGGGCGTACGGGTCGTAGCTCTGCTGCTGGGTCTGCTGGGCCTGGACCTGCCGGTAGACCGGCTGTCCGAACTCGTCGTAGCCGACGAGTTCGTACTGGTCGGCGCCGTAGCCCGCGGCCCCCGCGTCGTATCGGTCGTTCACCGGTGCCCCTCTCGGCTCACTCGCCGCGGTACAGCTCGCGCTTGTCGATATAGCGCACGACTCCGTCCGGCACCAGGTACCAGATGGGGTCCCCCTTGGCGACTCTCGCACGGCAGTCCGTGGAGGAGATGGCCAGGGCGGGGACCTCCACGAGCGAGACGCCGCCCTCGGGAAGTCCGGTGTCGTCGAGGTGGTGGCCGGGCCGGGTCACCCCGATGAAGTGCGCCAGGGAGAACAGTTCCGCCGAGTCCCGCCAGGTCAGGATCTGGGCGAGGGCGTCGGCGCCGGTGATGAAGAACAGGTCGGTGTCCGGGTTGAGCGCGCGCAGGTCGCGCAGGGTGTCCACGGTGTAGGTGGGTCCGCCGCGGTCGATGTCGATGCGGCTCACGGAGAACTGCGGGTTCTCGGCGGTCGCGATGACCGTCATCAGATAGCGGTCCTCGGCCGGGGAGACACTGCGGTGGCTCTTCTGCCAGGGCTGGCCGGTCGGCACGAAGACCACCTCGTCGAGGTGGAAGGCCGCGGCGACCTCGCTGGCGGCCACCAGGTGCCCGTGGTGGATCGGGTCGAAGGTGCCGCCCATGACGCCCAGGCGGCGCTTGCCCGGCCGCGCCGGGCTCTTGCCGGGGCCGTCGATCTGGCGGGTCGCCGTGGCGGCACGGCGGGGCGCCGAGTGTCGCTCGGTGCCGCTCGCCGTGTCCGGTGCCGGGTCGTGCGGCGTCTCGTTCGCCGGACCGGTAGGCATGTCCTGCTCTCCCATGCGTGCAGACCCTACCGGCCCCGCCTGAGGGCTCCGGCCGCCCCCGTGGTCCCCGGGGCACCCTCCGCGGGGTGCCCGGCCGGACTCAGCGGTCGCGGTTGAAGCGCGTGGTGATCCACAGCAGGAGCAGCAGGATGAAGAGGGCGGCGCCACCGGTGAGGTACGGGCTGAGGCTCTCGTGGTTTCCGCCGTGCTCCTCGCCCTCGGCGGCGAGGGTGACCAACTGGGCAGCGGCGCTGTGGAAGCTCATCTTCGGCAGGACCTATCGCGTGTGGGCGGGTTAAAGACGTCGGCTCATCGTAAGCGGGCGCCTCGGCCGCGATCACCCCGACTCCGCCTGTTCGTGCCCCGAAACCCCGCGGCACCCAAGCACGCGCTCGCACCGGCCCGGTCCCGGAACCCGGTGGGGGGAACCTTCGCGCTGCCTCAGTCGTCCTTCCGTCTGTAGCCACGCAGCAGGAACCACGCGGTCACCGCGCAGCCCACGATCATCACGAGCAGAACGATCCGGAGGACCCCCGGTCCCCCTTGCCGGTCGGCGGCGCTCGCGGCCTCGGCGAGCCAGGCGGCGGGGTGGTGCTCCATGACGGTGGTTCCCTTCGCTGTACTGCCCGACCACCGTAACTCCGCCTAGGCTGGCCTCAGCCTCGGGGAAGCAAAGGGCCGCACAAGGGGCCGCAAAGGTCATCCAGACGCACATGGGGGAAGACATGTCCGACGGCCACGACCAGGACGGGCACGAGCAGGTGCCGAGCCGGCAGCGCAGGCGCTTCCCCGGGATCTCCTCGCGGGCCTACGAGCACCCGGCCGACCGCTCCGCCCTGGTGGCGCTGCGCAAGCTGAGCGGTTTCGACACGGTGTTCAAGGCGCTCAGCGGCCTGCTCCCCGAGCGCAGCCTGCGGCTGCTGTTCCTGTCCGACTCGGTACGGGTCTCGGACCAGCAGTTCGCCCACCTGAACGCGATGCTGCGCGACGCCTGCCACATCCTGGACCTGGAGAAGGTCCCGCCGATGTACGTGAACCAGGACCCGCAGCCCAACGCGATGTGCATCGGCCTGGACGAGCCGATCATCGTCGTGACGACGGGCCTGGTCGAGCTGCTCGACGAGGAGGAGATGCGGGCGGTCGTCGGCCACGAGGTGGGGCACGCCCTGTCCGGCCACTCGGTCTACCGGACGATCCTGCTGTTCCTGACCAGCCTGGCCGTCCGGGTGGCCTGGATCCCGCTGGGCAACCTCGCGATCATGGCGATCGTCACCGGACTGCGGGAGTGGTTCCGCAAGTCGGAGCTGTCGGCGGACCGGGCGGGGCTGCTGGTCGGGCAGGACCTGCAGGCGTCCATGCGGGGCCTGATGAAGATCGCGGGCGGCAACCACCTGCACGAGATGAACGTGGACGCCTTCCTCGCCCAGGCCGAGGAGTACGAGGCGGGCGGTGACCTGCGCGACTCGGTGCTGAAGATCCTGAACGTGCTGCCCCGCTCCCACCCGTTCACGACCGTCCGGGCGGCCGAGTTGAAGAAGTGGGCCGAGTCGCGGGACTACCAGCGGATCATGGACGGCCACTACCCGCGGCGCGACGAGGACAAGGACACCTCGGTCCGGGACTCCTGGCGCGAGTCGGCGAACCACTACAGCACGCAGGTCAAGAGCTCGAAGGACCCGCTGATGAAGCTGGTCACGGACCTGGCGGGCGGCGCCGGCGACCTCGGCGACCGGGTGCGCCGGGGCTTCGGCGGCTTCACGAACTCGGGCCCGAGGCCGCCCGGGGGCTCTCAGCCGCCGGGTCCGTCGGACAGCCGGGGGGACGACGCGCCGCCGCGCGACGACCGGTGAGCCGCTCCCTCAAGGCCTCGGAACGCGTCCGTGTCCCGCGGGCCGGCGCTCACACCTTCGGCTGCGCGCTCGTCGCCAGGGAGCCGCACAGGGCCGTGGCGCTGCCCGTCGCGTAGGGGTCGGTGCCGGCGGGGCCGCCCTCCTTGGCGGTCTGGCCGGCCAGGAGGGGCCGCAGGTGGTGCGTGGAGTCCTCGGCGCAGGACAGCGGACCCGCCTGGACGTAGGAGACGACCAGCTGGGCCTGGTGCAGGCGGAGGTCGTCGCGGTCGAAGCGGAACTGCAGCTCGCGCCGGACGGTGAACAGCGACACCGCGGCCTCGTCCCCGGCCCCGGCGGGACGCAGCGCGTACACGAACGTGTGATCGGCGGTGACCTCCAGTGTGGACGCGTCGGTCTCGGCCGCCTGGAGCGTGCCCTGGACGCGCACCCGGCGGTCGGCCAGCTCGGCCCGGGAGGGGTCGAAGCGCACGAGCCAGCCGGTGGGCGCGTGCCGTCCGTCCGCGGTGGGGCGGGCGAAGCTCTGGTCGAACTGGTCCAGCTGGTCGGGGTCGAGCAGGACCCGCACGGCGCGGATCTCGCCGCCCGTGATCACGTCCGGGTCGAGGGCGGAGCGGACGACGTAGTCCTTGGCCGTGGACAGTGCGGTCACGACCTGGCTGTCCGAGAAGTGCGCGGTACGCCGCGAGGGGGGCAGCGGCACGCCCTCCGCGCCGGTCTTGAACTGCGCGGCGGGGCTGTGCGCGTACAGGTACGCCGGGTCGGCCGTGCCGGGCACCCTGCCCTCGGGCGCGAGCGGGATGACGGTCATCCGCAGCGGCTCGGCCGGCTCCCTGGCGGCCGGTCCCTGGTAGGGGTGCCGCACGCCCATGTAGATCGCGGTGCCGAAGGCGACGGCGATCAGCAGGACGAGGACCAGTGCCTGCCGGGACAGGCCCCGGCGCAGGGGCGGGCGGGGGCGCACGGCGGGCGCGTGGTCGGCGATGCGCTCCTGCGCGGAGTACTCCTGGAGACGGGCAGCACGGACGAACGACTCGTCGAAGACGACGGATCGGTACTCGTCCTCGCCACCTCCGGGAGCGCCCTCGGGTGTCCCCTCAGGTGGGTCTCCAAACCCGCCCATATCTTCAGGGTAGGTCGCCGCGAGCCCGGGTAAACGCCGGGCTGCTCCACAAGTTTTGACAGGTTCTCGCCAATGGGCGGCTTCCGGTCAGGGGGTGCGCGGGATCACCGAGACGGCCGGCTGGGAGTAGTCGGCGGAAGCTGAGGGGGCCGCCCCGCCACCCTGTTCCAGCCCGGTCGAGGCGGGCGGCGGCACGGGGCCCTCGCGGTTCGAGGACGCCCCGCGGTAGACCGCGGTGAAGGCGAGCGCGACCATGCCGATCCCCATCACGAGGGCGAGCAGCCAGGCGACCGGGCGATGCCAGCGCACCTGTTTGGAGTACGGTCCACCGTCGCCGTAGTGGTCCTCCAGGAGGCCGGGCTCGTCCAGGTCGTCCAGGTCCGGATCACGGCCGTAGGCGCCGGGGCCGTCCGGGCCGTACCCGTCGTCGTACCGCTCGCCCCTGAGGTGGGCGCGGCGGGCGGCCTCCGCCTCGGAGGCCTCGGCTCTCGCCTGCGCGGCGGCCAGGAGACGCTCCACGGCGGTCGGCTCGTGCACCACGGCCGCGCGTACGAAGGCCTCGTCGAAGACCACGGAGGCGAACTCTTCGTCCGACACCCCGCGGTCGTGGTCGTCGTCGGGCTCCCGGCCGTCCGGAAACGGCGTGCCCCCCACGTCCTCCGGCACGCATCCAGAGTAGACCTGAGGGGTCATTTTGGGCAGACGGTATGGAAATTCATCCGCCGGTCGAGACGGCTCGCCCGCGCCTGCGCACGGCGCGCGACCGGGTGGTCCGCCCCCGGCGCACGCGCCTGCGCCGTCCCGGCGTTCGGGTGACCCGGCGTCCCGGCGCCCGGTCAGCGGCGGACGTGCCCGTCGCCGGTCACGATGTACTTCGTGCTGGTCAGCTCCGGCAGGCCCATGGGGCCGCGGGCGTGCAGCTTCTGCGTGGAGATGCCGATCTCCGCGCCGAAGCCGAACTGACCGCCGTCGGTGAAGCGGGTGGAGGCGTTGACGGCGACGGTCGTGGAATCGACCAGTTGGGTGAAGCGGCGGGCCGCCTGCTGGGAGGTGGTGACGATGGCCTCGGTGTGGCCGGACGTCCACAGCCGGATGTGCTCGACGGCCTTGTCCAGGGAGTCGACCACGGCGGCGGCGATGTCGTACGACAGGTACTCGGTCTCCCAGTCCTCGGCCGTCGCCTCGACGACGGTGGCCTTGGAGTCCTCGGCGTACGCCATGACGCGCTCGTCGGCGTGGACGGTGACCCCGGCCTCCGCGAGGGCGTCCAGGGCGCGCGGCAGGAACGCGGCGGCGATGTCCTGGTGGACCAGGAGGGTCTCGGCCGCGTTGCAGACGCCGACCCGGTGGGCCTTGGAGTTGATCAGGATCTCGACGGCCATGTCGAGGTCGGCCTGCGCGTCGACGTAGACGTGACAGTTGCCGGTGCCGGTCTCGATGACCGGGACGACGGACTCCTGGACGACCGTGTTGATCAGCGAGGCGCCGCCGCGCGGGATGAGCACGTCGACCAGGCCCCGGGCGCGCATCAGCTCGCGCACGCTGTCGCGGCTCTCGCCGGGGACGAGCTGGACGGCGTCGGCGGGCAGCCCGGCCCCGCCCACGGCGTCGCGCAGCACGCGCACCAGGGCCGTGTTCGACCGGTACGCGGAGGAGGAGCCGCGCAGCAGGACGGCGTTGCCCGACTTCAGGCAGAGGGCGGCGGCGTCGACGGTGACGTTCGGCCGGCCCTCGTAGATGATGCCGACGACGCCGAGCGGCACGCGCACCTGGCGCAGGTCGATGCCGTTGGGCAGCGTGGAGCCGCGGACGACCTCGCCGACCGGGTCGGGCAGCGCGGCGACGTCGCGCACGTCGGAGGCGATGGCGCGGACCCGCTCGGGGGTGAGCGTGAGCCGGTCGATCATGCCCTCGCTGATGCCGGCCTCGCGGGCCCTGGCGACGTCCTCGGCGTTGGCCTCGACGATCTCGCTCGTGCGGACCTCCAGCGCGTCCGCGATGGCGAGCAGCGCGTCGTCCTTCTCGGCCCGCGGCAGCGGCGCGAGGCTCGCGGCGGCGGCCTTGGCGCGGTAGGCGGCCTCGGTGACCGGGGACATCGAGTCGTACGGCGAGAGCGTGGTCATGAGGGAAGGGTAGTGCGCCGGGCGGGGGTGTTCCTCGCGCGTTCCACACCCCGAGACACTCCGGGACACCCCGCGAGACCCGATGCCGGGCCGGGTCAGAACGGGTGGACTCCGACGGGTGAGGCCGGGGGCGGCCCGTACCCCTCGGCGACGCGCTGGTGGTAGGTCGCGCGGTCGATGACCTCCAGGCCGACGATCTCCCAGGGCGGCAGTCCGGCGGTCTGCCGGTGCTCGCCCCACAGCCGCAGGGCGACGGCGGCCGCGTCGTGCAGGTCGCGGGCCTCCTCCCAGTAGCGGATCTCGGCGTGGTCGACGGCGTAGCGGCTGGTCAGCAGGAAGGGGTGGTCGTGGGCGAGCTGTTCCAGGGCGCGCCGGACCTCGGGGAGCGGGGCCTCCTTGCCGGAGACACTGAGGGTGACGTGCCACAGGCGCGGGGTGTCCGCGGGTTCCCCGCCCTCGAACCGGTCTCCGGCCGCCACGCTGGCCAGGGCGCGCTCCTCGCCGGCCGCGCGGGAGCCGGTACCACCACGGGACGCCGGCGTCCCAGGGCGCACTCGTCTCACGACGGCCTCCTTCGGTCAGTGGCGCTGTCAGTGGCGCGGCTGCGGAACAGTTCCCTGGGACAAAGTTGAGCAGGCCGCAAGGGTTCGCGTGGCGGTTTTGCGGAACGTCCACCACCGGGGGCGGACGTTTCGCCCCATTACGGGTGCAGGACCACCAGGTCGTCCCTGTGTACGACCTCGCGTTCGTACGCGGGCCCGAGGTCGCGGGCGAGTTCCCGGGTGGAGCGGCCGATCAGCCGCGGGATCTCCTTGGCGTCGAAGTTGACCAGCCCGCGGGCCACCGCGTGCCCGGTGCCGTCCCGCAGCTCGACCGGGTCGCCGGCGGTGAAGTCGCCCTCGACGGCGGCGATGCCGGCCGGCAGCAGCGACTTGCGGCGCTCCACGACGGCCTGGACGGCGCCGTCGTCGAGGGTCAGGGCGCCCTGCGGGGTGGAGGCGTGCTGGAGCCACAGCAGCCGGTCGGCGGAGCGCCGGCCGGTGGGGTGGAAGAAGGTGCCGGTGTCCTGGCCGGTCAGGGCGTCGGCGGCGTGCACGGCGCTGGTGAGGACGACCGGGACGCCGGCGGCGGCCGCGATCCGGGCGGCCTCGACCTTGGTGACCATGCCGCCGGTGCCGACACCGGCCTTGCCCGCGCTGCCGATCTCGACGTGCGCGAGGTCGGAAGGGGCGCGCACCTCGGCGATGCGGGAGGTGCCGGGCCTGCCCGGGTCGCCGTCGTAGACGCCGTCCACGTCGGAGAGCAGCACCAGCAGGTCGGCGTGGACGAGGTGGGCGACCAGGGCGGCGAGACGGTCGTTGTCGCCGAAGCGGATCTCGTCCGTGGCGACGGTGTCGTTCTCGTTGACGATCGGGAAGGCGCCCATCGCCAGCAGCTTGTCCAGGGTGCGCGAGGCGTTGCGGTGGTGGGCGCGGCGGCTCATGTCGTCGGAGGTCAGCAGCACCTGGCCGACGCGGACGCCGTAGCGGGCGAAGGAGGCGGTGTAGCGGGCGACCAGCAGGCCCTGGCCGACGCTGGCGGCTGCCTGCTGGCGGGCCAGGTCCCTGGGGCGGCGGCGCAGGCCCAGGGGGGCGAGTCCGGCGGCGATGGCGCCCGAGGAGACCAGGACGATCTCGCGTTCCCCGCCGCTGCGCACCTTGGCGAGCACGTCGACCAGCGCGTCCACGCGGTCCGCGTCCAGGCCGCCCGAGGCGGTGGTCAGCGAGGAGGACCCGACCTTGACGACGATCCTGCGGGCCTCGCCCACGGCCTGCCTTGCCCCTGCCACGTCGCCGCCCGTCCCCTCGCTGCGCTCCAGTCCCTCACCAGGCAATCTACGGGACGCGCGGGCAGGACGCGGAGCCGGTCCACGCTACGGACGGTGCGGACGGGGTCACAGGAGCGTGGACGTCGCGCTTCGGGTCCGCCCCACGACAGGAACGGATTGTTCCGCGACGGTCCGACGGCGCGGCGGGGCGCGGAGGCCCTCCCGGCCCGAGGACACGCGCGTGTCGTCCGGAGGTAGCCGCGCGTTAACCCGGACGGCCGACCTCGCGCCGAACCGACGCTCTGGGAGTGACCGCAGTGCCCGTACCTCTTCTCCGCCCGCCGGCCCTTCTGAAGGGGCTGGTCACCGTCGTCCTGGCCGCCGCGTTCGCCGCCCAGGCGGTCGCGGCGCTGCTGCCCCACGTCCCGCTGCTGCTCGCGGCGACCCTCGTGTCCCTGGCCGTCGAGGGCGTCCTGTACCGCTGGCAGCGCGGTGTGCTGGCGCTGTTCGCCAAGTCGCACGCCGACAGCACCGTGCGCCACGTCCTGCGGGACCTGCTGCTGGTCGTGGCGCTGCTGCGGCTCGGCGAGCAGGACCGGGAGACGGTGTACGCACCGCTGGTGGGCGGGCTGCTCGCGTTCTACGCGCTGCACTGCGCGATCCAGGCGGTCTCCGCGCTGGTGCGCCGCACCCGCACGCTGCCGGTGGTGACCCGCAACATCGACGCCTCGGCGCTGCGGCTGTCCCCGGCCCCGGCCGTGCTGCTGCGCCGCCCCGGCCTGCGGCTGCTGGTGTTCGGCCTGCCGGCGACGGCCGGACTGCTGGCCGGCGCGGCGGGCGACCGGCCGGTCCACGCGGCCGCGGGCGTCGCGCTGTCCCTGCTGCTGGCCGTGACCGGGCTGGGCGCGCTGCTGCTGCGGCTGCTGCCGGGGCGCCGGCCGGCCGACGAGCAGCGGGTGCTGGAGTGGTTCGACGCGTGGCTGGCCTCCTACCGGCCGACGGTCGGCCTGTACTTCTCCGGCGGCGCCTCCTCGGCCTACCAGGCGAACATGTGGCTGGAGCCGCTGGCGAGGCTGGACGGCCGGCCGGTCATCGTGCTGCGCGAGCGGTTCATGGTGCAGAAGATCGCGGCGACGGACATCCCGGTCGTGTGCCTGCCGAAGGTGTCCACGCTGATGCGTCTTGAGCACTCCACGCTCCAGGTCCTCATCCACCCCTCGAACTCCGGCAAGACCTCCCAGGTGCTGCGCATCCCCACGATCAAGCACACCTTCGTCAACCACGGCGAGAGCGACAAGCTGTCCTCGTGCAACCCGTACGCGAAGGCGTACGACGAGGTGTGGGTGGCCGGTCCCGCCGCGCGCGAGCGGTACGCACTGGCCGAGGTGGGTGTCGAGGACAAGGACGTGGTGGAGACGGGCCGCCCGCAGCTTGACGGGGTGCTGCCCTACGCGGGTCCGCCGGCCGGGGCGTGCGCGACCGTCCTGTACGCGCCGACCTGGGAGGGCTGGGACGGCAACCCCGGCAACACCTCGGTGATCGCGGCCGGCGAGAACCTGGTGCGGGCGCTGCTCGCCGAACCGGGCGTGCGGGTGCTGTACAAGCCGCATCCGCTGACCGGGTCGGTGGACCCGCGCGCGGGCGCGGCCGACCTGCGCATCCGGGAGCTGATCCGGGCGGCGAACCGGGAGCGGGCGGTGCCGCGTCCCCCGGCCGGGGCGGAACTGGCGCGGCGCACCGCCGAACTGGACCGGCTCACCACGTCCGACTTCCGGCCCGGGGCCGACACGGTGGAGCGCATGCTGGTGCAGTCGGCGCCGGAGCCGGGCCGGGCGGAGGCGGTGGCCCGGGCGACCGCCGCCTGGGAGGAGGCCTACTGGGCTTCGCTGCCGGAGGGCGAGCACCAGGTCATCACGGACACCCGGCCCGGGCTGTACTCCTGCTTCAACGCGGCCGACCTGCTGATCAGCGATGTCTCCAGCGTGATCAGCGAGTTCCTGGCCAGCGAGAAGCCGTACGCGGTGGCCAACACCAGCGGGCTGTCCGAGGACGCCTTCCGCGCGGCGTTCCCGACGGTGGCGGCGGCGACCGTGCTGACGCCGGACGCGGCCGGGGTGCCGGGTCTGCTGGAGACGGTGCGGCACCCGGAGAAGGACGAACTGGCAGAGGCGCGAGCCGAGTTGAAGCTGCGCCTGCTGGGTCCGGCCGAGCCGCCGTCGCAGGAGCGCTTCAACCAGGCCGTACGGGCGCTGTGCGCGAGGGCCCG
>NZ_JAPSKN010000096.1:2894-22462 GCF_031181705.1 Streptomyces sp. | reverse complement strand
TCAGCCCACCAGCTCCCGCACCACCGGTACCAGCGCCCGGAACGCCTTCCCCCGGTGGCTGATCGCGTTCTTCTCCTGGGGGGTCAGTTCCGCGCAGGTGCGGGTCTCGCCCTCCGGCTGGAGGATCGGGTCGTAGCCGAAGCCGCCGGTGCCGGTGGGTTCGTGGCGCAGGACGCCGCGCAGTCGGCCCTCGACGACCCGTTCCGTGCCGTCCGGCAGGGCCAGGGCGGCCGCGCAGGCGAAGTGGGCCTGGCGGTGTTCGTCGGCGATGTCGGACAGCTGGGCGAGGAGCAGGTCCAGGTTGGCCTTGTCGTCGCCGTGGCGGCCGGACCAGCGGGCGGAGAAGATGCCGGGGGCGCCGTTGAGGACGTCGACGCAGAGGCCGGAGTCGTCGGCGACAGCCGGCAGGCCGGTGGCCTGGGCGAGGGCGTGGGCCTTGAGCAGGGCGTTCTCGGCGAAGGTGACGCCCGTTTCCTTGACGTCGGGGATGTCCGGGTAGGCGTCGGCGCCGACGAGTTCGTGGGGCAGTCCGGCTTCGGCGAGGATCGCGCGAAGTTCGGTGATCTTTCCGGCGTTGCGGGTGGCGAGGATCAGGCGACTCATGGGTCCCACAGTATTGCGCGCCCCGAAGGGGGTGCGGGGAACTGCGCGAGCACCGCGGCGGACCCGGGCCGGGCAGGTGCGGTCGGCCCTCGGCGTTACGGCGTGCAGACCTTGGTCAGTTCGCCCGCCGCGTCCGTGACGGGGCTGATGTCGGGTGTCTCGTCGCCGTTTCTGATGGACGCGCGGACGTTGTCGACGGCCTTGTCGAGGTCGTTCACGGCCTTGTCGACGTCCGCGTTGTCCGTCTTGTCGCCGATGTCGCCGAGGTTCTTGTCGATGGAGTCGAGGGACTCGTCGAGCTGCGTGGGGTCGTTCGCGGCGTTCTCGACGGCCTGCTGGAGGTCCGTGACGCTGTCGGCGATGGCGTCGGCGGTCTGGACGCAGTCCAGCGCCTTGTCGACGGCGGCGCAGCCGGTGGTGAGTCCGGCGGTCAGCGCGACGGCCGCCAGGGTGGCGGCGACGGCTGCGGTGCGGCGTCGGCGGCTCGCGGCCATGGAACGGTCCCTCTCGTTCGGTCGGGCCGGGCGGGCCCCGTGTGGCTGGCCGGGCGCACAGGGATGAGCCGTGCGCCCGTACCCCTTCAGACGCGCCGGTGCTCGGCGCGGTTGCCCGTGCCGAGCACTTGCCTTGGTGGGGATTTTACTTTTCGAGGGTCGCCGCGAGGGCGGTGCGCTGGTGGGCGGCGAGTTCGGTGCAGCCGGCGACGGCGAGGTCGAGGAGGGCGTCGAGTTCGTCGCGGGCGAAGGGTTCGGCCTCGGCGGTGCCCTGGACTTCGACGAAGCGGCCGTCGCCGGTGCAGACGACGTTCATGTCGGTGTCGGCCTTGACGTCCTCCTCGTAGCAGAGGTCGAGGAGGGGGACGCCGGCGACGATGCCGACGGAGACGGCGGAGACGGTGCCGGTCAGGGGCTTGCGGCCGGCCTTGATCAGTTTCTTGCCCTGGGCCCAGGCGACCGCGTCGGCGAGGGCGACGTAGGCGCCGGTGATGGCGGCGGTGCGGGTGCCGCCGTCGGCCTGGAGGACGTCGCAGTCGAGGACGATGGTGTTCTCGCCGAGGGCCTTGTAGTCGATGACGGCGCGCAGGGAGCGGCCGATGAGGCGGCTGATCTCGTGGGTGCGGCCGCCGATGCGGCCCTTGACGGACTCGCGGTCGCCGCGGGTGTTGGTGGAGCGGGGCAGCATGGAGTACTCGGCGGTGACCCAGCCTTCGCCGCTGCCCTTGCGCCAGCGCGGGACGCCTTCGGTGACGGAGGCGGTGCAGAAGACCTTGGTGTCGCCGAAGGAGACGAGGACGGAGCCCTCGGCGTGCTTGCTCCAGCCGCGCTCGATGGTGATGGGGCGGAGCTGCTGGGGGGTGCGGCCGTCGATTCGAGACATGGCGCCGAGCCTATCCGTACCTGCGCAGCGGGCCCCTCCCGCGGTGTGGAGGGGCCCGCTGCGCGGGTGTCAGGGTCCGTCAGGGGTGAAGCCCGGGACGATCCCCGCGCTTCACATCATGTCTTCGATCTCCGCCGCGATGGGGTCGGCGTCGGTGCCGATGACGACCTGGATGGCGCTGCCCATCTTGACGACGCCGTGGGCGCCGGCGGCCTTGAGGGCGGCTTCGTCGACCTTGGCGGGGTCCACGACCTCGGTGCGGAGGCGGGTGATGCAGCCTTCGACTTCTTCGATGTTGTCGATGCCGCCGAGCCCGGCAACGATCTTCTCAGCCTTGGTGGCCATGTTCGTTCTCCCTGATCCGAACCGCTTTGTCGCAGTAACCCACAGTTGGCCCATCTTCGCGAGCGGTCTCGTGGTGTGTGCCGAAGGATGGCGTCACGTTCGCGCGACCGTCCGAACGACTGGTCTACACCACGAGTCCGTCTCTCGACAAAAGTCCCTCGCTTTCGAGCCCGCCGACGAAGGGGAGCGGAATGAGTGCCGACAGCCCCGCCGGCGCCGAGGCCGCCGCCGGTCCCGCGCGTGCCCGCTGGAACCGGCTGTTCCAGGGGTTGCAGAAGATGGGTCGCAGTCTGCAGCTGCCGATCGCGGTGCTGCCGGCGGCGGGGATCCTCAACCGGCTGGGGCAGCCGGACGTGTTCGGGGCCGACGGGCTGGGCTGGACGGACGTCTCGAAGGTGATGGTGGGCGCGGGCGGGGCGCTGCTGGACAGTTCGCTGGGGCTGCCGCTGCTGTTCTGTGTGGGCGTCGCGATCGGGATGGCGAAGAAGGCGGACGGGTCGACGGCGCTGGCGGCGGTGGCCGGTTTCCTCGTGTACTGGACGGTGCTGCGGCAGTTTCCGGAGGACTGTCCCGAGGGGTCGGTGGCGGTGCCGAACGTGGGGTGCCAGGTGACCGACGGGGACCGGGAGGTGACGGCGTTCGCGTTCCAGAATCCGGGGGTGTTCGGCGGGATCGTGATGGGGCTGCTGGCGGCGTTCTTCTGGGCGCGGTTTCACCGCACGCGGCTGGTGGACTGGCTGGGCTTCTTCAACGGGCGGCGGCTGGTGCCGATCCTGATGGCGTTCGTGGCGATCGCCTTCGCGGCGGTGTGCCTGTGGGTGTGGCCGCCGGTCGGTGACGCGCTGGAGAGTTTCAGCGACTGGATGGACGGGCTGGACGCGTGGGGCGCGGGTGTGTTCGGGGTGGCGAACCGGGCGTTGCTGGTGGTGGGGCTGCACCAGTTCCTGAACGTGCCCATCTGGTTCCAGTTCGGTTCGTACACCAAGCCGGACGGGACGGTGGTGCACGGTGACATCAACATGTTCCTGGCGGGTGACCCGGACGCGGGTCAGTTCACCTCGGGGTTCTTCCCGATCATGATGTTCGCGTTGCCGGCGGCGGCGCTGGCGATCACGCACTGTGCGCGGCCGGACCGGCGCAAGGAGGTCGGCGGTCTGATGCTGTCGGTGGCGCTGACGTCGTTCGTCACGGGCATCACGGAGCCGATCGAGTACTCGTTCCTGTTCGTGGCGCCGGTGCTGTACGCGGTGCACGCGCTGCTGACGGGGGTGTCGATGGCGGTGACGTGGGGGCTGGGGGTGCACGACGGGTTCAGCTTCTCGGCGGGGCTGATCGACTACGTCATCAACTGGAATCTGGCGAGCCGGCCGTGGCTGGTCATCCCGATCGGGCTGGGTTTCGCGCTCGTCTACTACGTGATCTTCCGGTTCGCGATCACGAAGTTCGACCTGAGGACTCCGGGGCGGGAGCCCGAGGAGGACGTGGAGGACAGCGCCAAGGCGTGATCGTCCGGGGCGGGCGGAATTGGCGGGTTCCACTCGTTCGGCCTACCGTGCTACAACTGGTCTACACCACTCACCGGTGGAGGTCGCGCGGTGGATACCGCGTTCCCCTTTCTTTGAGACGCCGCCGTCCCCCGTCGAATTCTTCCTGGGCGGCGCCGTGCCCCATGGAGGAAGTTCATGTCCACAGACACCGCCGCGCCCGCGAGCCCGAGCAGAGGCTCGACCGTGATGGCCGTCCTGCAGCGGATCGGCCGCAGCCTGATGCTGCCGGTCGCCGTGCTGCCCGCCGCCGCCCTGCTGGTGCGGCTCGGCAACACCGACATGCTGGGGCGTGAGTCGTTCCCCGCCTTCATCACCAAGATCGCGGGCTTCATGGCGGCCGGCGGCAACGCGATCCTCGACAACATGGCGCTGCTGTTCGCCGTGGGCATCGCCATCGGCTTCGCCAAGAAGTCCGACGGCTCCACCGCCCTGGCGGCCGTGGTCGGTTACCTGGTCTTCAAGAACGTGCTGGCCACGTTCACCGACGGCAGCCTGCCCAAGAAGGAAGCCATCGTCGACGGCAAGATCGTCATGGTCGAGCAGGCGGTGGACGCCAAGGTGCTCGGCGGCGTGGTGATGGGCCTCGTCGTCGCCCTGCTCTACCAGCGCTTCTACCGCACCAAGCTGCCCGACTGGGCCGGCTTCTTCGGCGGCCGCCGCCTGGTGCCGATCCTGTCCGCCTTCGCGGGTCTGGTCATCGGCATCGTCTTCGGTTACATCTGGCCGGTCCTCGGCACGGGCCTGCACAACTTCGGCGAGTGGCTGGTCGGCTCCGGCGCGGTCGGCGCGGGCATCTTCGGTGTGGCCAACCGCGCGCTGATCCCGATCGGCATGCACCACCTGCTGAACTCCTTCCCCTGGTTCCAGGCCGGCACCTACGAGGGCAAGAGCGGTGACATCGCCCGGTTCCTCGCGGGCGACCCGACCGCCGGGCAGTTCATGACCGGCTTCTTCCCGATCATGATGTTCGCCCTGCCGGCCGCGTGCCTGGCGATCGTGCACTGCGCCCGCCCCGAGCGCCGCAAGGTCGTCGGCGGCATGATGTTCTCCCTCGCGCTGACCTCGTTCGTCACCGGTGTCACCGAGCCGATCGAGTTCACCTTCATGTTCATCGCGCCGGTGCTGTACGCGATCCACGCGGTGCTCACCGGTGTCTCGATGGCGCTGACCTGGGCCCTGGGGATGAAGGACGGCTTCGGCTTCTCGGCCGGCGCGGTGGACTTCTTCCTCAACCTGGGCATCGCGACCAACCCGTGGGGTCTGGCCCTGGTCGGCCTGTGCTTCGCGGCGGTCTACTACGCGGTCTTCCGCTTCGCGATCACCAGGTTCAACCTGCCGACGCCCGGCCGGGAGTCCGACGAGGAACTCGCCGAGCTGCAGAAGGCGGAGGCGAAGTAGCTCCGCTGACCGCCGAAGGCCCCGGAACCGCTCGGTTCCGGGGCCTTCGCGCGAGTGGGACCGCTCAGATCTCGTACGTGTGCCGGGGTACGGCGAGCTCCACGGGACCGTCGTAGACCTCGCGGGCGTCGACGAGGTTGACCTGCGGGTCGGTCCACGGCGGGATGTGCGTGAGGACCAGGCGCCGGGCACCGGCCCGGGTGGCCGTCTCGCCCGCCTCGCGGCCGTTGAGGTGCAGGTCGGGGATGGACTCCTTGCCGTGCGTGAACGCCGCCTCGCACAGGAACAGGTCGGCGTCCCGGGCGAGTTCGTCCAGGGCGGGGCTCACACCGGTGTCACCGGAGTACGTCAGGACCTTGCCCTCGTGTTCGAGACGGATGCCGTACGCCTCCACGGGGTGGGCCACCCGCTCGGTGTGCACCGTGAACGGGCCGATGTCGAAGGTGGACGGCTTGACCGTGTGGAAGTCGAAGACCTCGCTCATGGAGGAGGCGGTCGGGGTGTCCGCGTAGGCGGTGGTCAGCCGGTGTTCCGTGCCTTCGGGGCCGAAGACGGGCAGCGGATCGCAGCGGCCGCCGTCGTGGCGGTAGTAGCGCGCGACGAAGTACGCGCACATGTCGATGCAGTGGTCGGCGTGCAGGTGGCTGAGGAAGATCGCGTCGAGGTCGTAGAGACCGCAGTGGCGCTGCAGCTCGCCCAGGGCGCCGTTGCCCATGTCGAGGAGCAGCCGGAAGCCGTCGGCCTCGACGAGGTAGCTCGAGCAGGCCGATTCCGCGGACGGGAACGACCCCGAGCAGCCGACGACGGTGAGCTTCATGAAGCAGAAACCTCCGCTGGCGGGATAAGTCTGGTAGGGGCGTCGGGGGTCGTGCGGTCCGTCGAGCGTAAGGCGCGAAACCTCCGGTAGCTCCTCCGCCAAGGCCCGTTGTGGGCGAACTCACCTGTGGTGTCACCGGTTCGGCTGGCAGGGCCGGGCGCGATCCTCACGAGGACGGGCGCGGGCAGGGAGTACGCCGGTACCGTCTCAGTATGGACACGTCCTGGTGGCTTGCGCTCGCCGCGGTGGTACTGCTCGCGCTCGTCGCCACGCTCGTCGACGGGTGGGGGCGCGGGGCGCGCACGCGGGAGCGGCGGGCCCGGACGGCGCCGGTGACGCCGGCGGCGGGCCGGCCGCAGCCTGCGGAGATCTGGTGGGCGGACGTGCCCTACGAGGACGCGGCGGGGACCAGGGACCGGCCGTGCCTGGTGCTGGCGGTGCGCGGGGAGCGGGCGACCGTCGCGAAGATCACCACCCGGTTCCGGCACGAGCGCACCGGCGTGATCCCCCTGCCGCCCGGCTCGGTCGGCGACGCCCGGGGCCGCGCGAGCTTCCTGGAGACGGACGAGCTGCGGGAGGTCCCGTTGTGGGGCTTCCGGCGCCGCGTCGGAGTGGTGGATCCGGCCCTGTGGGACCGCGTGCGGTACCTGGCCGGGTGACCGGGAAGAGCGAAGGGGCCGGAGACGCGGCTCCAGCCCCTCGGTGTGTCCGTGCCGTCGGCTACGCCCAGAGCTGTCCCTGCAGCGTCTCGATGGCCTCCTCGGTCGTGGCGGCCGTGTAGACGCCGGTCGAGAGGTACTTCCAGCCGCCGTCGGCGACGACGAAGACGATGTCGGCGGACTCCCCCGCCTTGACGGCCTTCCGGCCCACGCCGATCGCGGCGTGCAGCGCGGCTCCCGTGGAGACGCCGGCGAAGATGCCCTCCTGCTGGAGCAGCTCGCGGGTACGGGTGACCGCGTCCGCCGAGCCGACCGAGAAGCGGGTGGTCAGCACGGAGGCGTCGTACAGCTCGGGCACGAACCCCTCGTCGAGGTTGCGCAGGCCGTAGACCAGGTCGTCGTAGCGCGGTTCGGCCGCGACGATCCGGACGCCGGGCTTGTGCTCGCGCAGGTAGCGGCCGACGCCCATGAGCGTGCCGGTGGTGCCGAGGCCGGCCACGAAGTGCGTGACGGACGGCAGGTCGGCGAGGATCTCCGGGCCGGTCGTGGCGTAGTGGGCGCCCGCGTTGTCCGGGTTGCCGTACTGGTAGAGCATCACCCAGTCGGGGTGCTCGGCCGAGAGTTCCTTGGCGACGCGCACGGCGGTGTTGGAGCCGCCCGCGGCCGGGGAGGAGATGATCTCGGCGCCCCACATGGCCAGCAGGTCACGGCGTTCCTGCGAGGTGTTCTCGGGCATCACGCACACGATGCGGTAGCCCTTGAGCTTCGCCGCCATGGCCAGGGAGATGCCGGTGTTGCCCGAGGTCGGCTCCAGGATCGTGCAGCCGGGGGTGAGCCGGCCGTCCTTCTCCGCCTGCTCGATCATGTGCAGGGCGGGGCGGTCCTTGACCGAGCCGGTGGGGTTGCGGTCCTCCAGCTTCGCCCAGATGCGGACGTCGGCGGACGGCGACAGCCGCGGCAGGCGCACCAGGGGGGTGTTGCCGACCGCGGCCAGGGGTGAGTCGTAGCGCATGATCAGACCATGCCGCCGGCCACGGCCGGCAGGATCGTGACGTTGTCGCCGTCCGACAGCTTGGTGTTGATGCCGTCGAGGAAGCGCACGTCCTCGTCGTTCAGGTACACGTTGACGAAGCGGCGCAGCTGGTCGCCGTCCACGATGCGGGCCTGGATGCCCGCATGCCGGGTCTCGAGGTCGTTGAACAGCTCGGCGAGGGTGTCCCCGGTGCCCTCCACCGCCTTCTGGCCGTCGGTGTAGGTGCGG
This sequence comes from Streptomyces sp., assembly GCF_031181705.1. Classification (GTDB taxonomy): domain Bacteria; phylum Actinomycetota; class Actinomycetes; order Streptomycetales; family Streptomycetaceae; genus Streptomyces. The sequence goes on along the minus strand of NZ_JAPSKN010000096.1, from coordinate 14,455 downwards.
AGGATGGTCGGGATGCGGACCTCGATGGCCATGGCTCAGGGCTCCTGTCGGGAGGTGTCGTCGGGTGGTGGCGCGCGGCGGCGCGGGAGTGCGTGGGTCGTACGCAGGTGGAGCGTTTCGCCGCGGCTCACGGCCGTACGGCGGCAGGGTGCTGCGTCAACAGATGGCGCTGGCGAGCCTGCACAGGTCGACGTGCAGCCGCGCCACGAGCAGATCGCCCGGCGTCTTTTCGCTCACGTCGTGGAAAACCATGGGCTCATCGTATCGATTCCCGACCCGGCTCCCGGAGTGTGATCCCATACTTCGGACGTTATTCATCCGCATGTCGAGATTTCCGCGCTGCGTCCGAGTTCAGGCCCGGCTCAGTACGCCTCGACGATCCGGACCTCTTCCTCCGTGACCTCGCCCTCGACGATCCGGAAGGAGCGGAACTGGAACTCGCCGGCCCCGTCGGTGTCGGCGGTGGAGACCAGGACGTAGTGCGCGCCGGGCTCGTTGGCGTAGGAGATGTCGGTGCGCGAGGGGTAGGCCTCGGTGGCCGTGTGGGAGTGGTAGATGACCACGGGCTCCTCGTCGCGGTCGTCCATCTCGCGGTAGAGCCTGAGCAGGTCGCCGGAGTCGAACTCGTAGAACGTGGGCGACATGGCGGCGTTCAGCATGGGGATGAAGCGCTCGGGGCGGTCCGAGCCGGCCGGTCCGGCGACGACGCCGCACGCCTCGTCGGGGTGGTCCTTGCGCGCGTGGGCGACGATCTGGTCGACGAGGGCCTGGGTGATGGTCAGCATGCTCGTCAGGATAAGCAGAAGGGCCGTTCCGTACCGATGGCTGGTACGGAACGGCCCACATGCCGGACGCCCTGAGCGGCAGCCGCAGGGAGTGCCACGAGTACTCCCTGCGGCGGGCGTCCCGCGGGTTGGTCAGCCGACCTTCTCGAACTCCGCGTCGCCGCGGCGCTCGGTGATCTGCGGGTTGCGGCTCTTGAGGACCCGCCAGCCGATGCCGAGGGCGACCGCCCAGCCGGCCGCGACGTACAGGCAGACCCGGGCGTCCTTGTCGTAGGCGATCATGCAGGTCACGCCGACGAGGAAGAGGAGCGCGACCCAGCTGAACAGGGCTCCGCCCGGGGCGGGGAAGGACGAGGCGCGCAGCCGCCCCGCGTCGACGGCGGCGCGGTAGCGGATGTGGCTGACGAGGATCATCATCCAGGTCCAGATGCCGGCGGCGGTGGCGACGGAGGTGACGTAGAGGAACGCCTTCTCCGGGACGACGTAGTTCAGGATCACGCCGATGCCCATGAGGGCCACGGAGACGGTGATGCCGACCGCGGGCGTCTTGCGGGCGTTGAGCTTGCCGAAGGCCTGCGGCGCCTCGCTGTTGGCGGCCAGGTCGCGCAGCATGCGGCCGGTGGAGTACATGCCCGAGTTGCAGGACGACAGGGCGGCGGTGAGCACCACGAAGTTCACGATGCCCGCGGCGAGCGGGATGCCGATCTTGCCGAAGGCGTGCACGAAGGGGCTCTCGCCGGCGGAGAACTCGGTCCACTTGACGACGGAGAGGATCACCAGCAGGGCGCCGACGTAGAAGACGATGATGCGCCAGGGCAGGGTGTTGATGGCCTTGGGCAGGGTCTTCTCGGGGTTCTCGGACTCGCCCGCGGTGACGCCGACGAGCTCGACGGCGAGGTAGGCGAACATGACGCCCTGGAGCGTCATCAGGCTGGAGCCGATGCCGTTGGGGAAGAAGCCGTCGTGGGACCAGAGGTTGGAGACGGCGGCGGTGTCACCGGCGTCGGAGAAGCCGAGGGTGAGCACGCCGAGACCGATGACGATCATGCCGATGATGGCCGTGACCTTGATCATCGAGAACCAGAACTCGACCTCGCCGAAGATCTTGACGGAGATCAGGTTGACGCCGAAGAGCACCACCAGGAACACCAGGGCGCTGACCCACTGCGGGATCTCCGGGAACCAGAAGTGGATGTAGATCGCGGCGGCCGTGAGCTCGGCCATGCCGGTGACCACCCACATGAGCCAGTACGTCCAGCCCGTGACGAACCCGAAGAACGGGCCGAGGAACTCACGGGCGTACTCGGCGAAGGAGCCGGAGACGGGCCGGTAGAGGAGCAGCTCGCCCAGGGCCCGCATGATGAAGAAGATCACGACACCCGCGAGGGCGTACATGAGGATGATGCTGGGTCCCGCCTTGGCGATGTTCGCTCCGGCACCCATGAACAGGCCGACGCCGATGGCGCCGCCGATCGCGATCATCTGGACCTGGCGACTGCCGAGTCCCCGCTCGTAGCCCTCTTCGGGCACGTTTTCCGTGTCGACCTGCGCAGAGGTCATGTGTGGTGCGCCTTTCTCCATGCCGACCCGGGCCTCTCGTCGGCCCCGGATCGGGTCTCGATCCCCCCGGATTGATGGAGCTGAGCGGATTTCGACACCCGCTCGTGCCTGGCCGGCGGTCGCCGGCTCGGTGGCGCACCCGGCCGAACATTCGGGTGGTGCTCGCCGGGCGGTCGTGAAGATTTATCACGGCCGCAACACTGATCACAGGGACGCGATGTGACACAGCACACGAAAAGAACCGGACAAAGCGCACCCGTTTTGGCCATAAAAGGCGGGCGCGGTGACGGGATCGTTATCCGGATTTGAGTGTCCTCTGAGCGAACACGGCGTGGTCATCCGGTGGCCACAGGATCCGCACGGATCAGGGCATCAGCGTACCGACCAGCGTCTCCTGGAGTCCGCCGAGCCAGAGGTAGGCCATGACCATCGGCTTGCGCGGGTCGTCGTCCGGGAGGCGGTAGAGGAGGTCGGTGTCCTCCTCGTCGGAGATCTCCAGCCTCGAGCCGATCGCGAGCCGCAGGTCGTTCAGCGCGCCCAGCCACCGCTGGGACTCCTCCACCGACAGCTTCAGCACCGCTCCGCCCTCACCGGCCGAGGCCGAGGCGAGCGCGTCCAGGGAGCGGACCACCGCGAGGGCGTTGTCCCGCTTGCCGGCGCGCAGGTCGTTCTCGGTGTAGCGGCGGAACTCGGCGGAGTAGGCCCGTCGCTCCTCGGCGTCCCGGGGCGAGGCGGGCTGCTCGGGGTCGCTGTAGGCGTCCGGGAACAGGCGCCTGAGCACCGGGTCGGCGGGCGGCTCGCTCGGGCCCTCGGCGAACAGCTCGGCGAGCGGGTCGCCGGAGGCGTCCTCGGCGGGGCCGGGGCCGATGAGCTCCAGGAGCTGGACGGCCAGCGACCGGATGATGGAGATCTCGACGTCGTCGAGGGCGACGGCGGCGCCGCCGCCGGGGAGCGGTTCGAAGGTTCCGGGCATGAACGCCTTTTCACTGCTGGGCGGGGGTGCTGGCTACTTGCGGTCCTGCTGGAGGGTGGCCCACAGGCCGTAGCCGTGCATGGCCTGCACGTCGCGCTCCATCTCCTCGCGGGTGCCGCTGGAGACGACCGCCCGGCCCTTGTGGTGGACGTCGAGCATGAGCTTGGTGGCCTTGTCCTTCGAGTAGCCGAAGTACGTCTGGAAGACGTACGTCACGTAGCTCATGAGGTTGACCGGGTCGTTGTGCACGATGGTGACCCAGGGGACGTCCGGCTCGGGTACGGCGAAGACCTCCTCCGCCGACTCGGTGCGTTCGATCTCCAGGGGCGCGGGTGACGTCACACTGCCCATGCTGCCACCCGAGGGGGGTAGTCGCACAAACGGGCCTGGCCGTACGGCGATCGCGTCCCGCGGGACCGCAATCGTCAGATTGACGAAATGGGGGTACGCTCCTCTCCATGAACACAGCGGACCTTGGGCTGCCGGTGGATGTCCCCTCGACGGCACTCTTCACGGACCAGTACGAGCTGACGATGCTGCGGGCCGCCCTGACGTCGGGCACGGCCGATCGGCGGAGCGTGTTCGAGGTCTTCACCCGGAGGCTGCCGGACGGGCGCCGCTACGGCGTCGTGGCGGGCACCGGACGGGTGCTGGACGCGGTGGAGAACTTCCGGTTCGACCCGGGCGTCCTGGGCTTTCTGCGGGAGCGGGAGATCGTCGACGAGCGGACGCTCGAGTGGCTCGCCGGCTACCGGTTCGGCGGGGACATCTGGGGCTATCCGGAGGGCGAGGTGTACTTCCCGGGCTCGCCGATCATGCGGGTGGAGGGCACCTTCGCCGAGTGCGTGCTGCTGGAGACGGTGATCCTGTCGATCCTCAACCACGACTCGGCGATCGCCGCGGCCGCCTCGCGGATGTCGGCGGCGGCGGGCGGCCGGCCGCTGATCGAGATGGGCGCCCGGCGCACCCACGAACTGGCGGCGGTGGCGGCCTCCCGGGCCGCGTACGTCGGCGGTTTCTCCACCACCTCCGACCTGGCGGCCGGCTTCCGCTACGGCATCCCCACCGTCGGCACCTCCGCACACGCCTTCACGCTCCTGCACGACAGCGAGCGGGACGCCTTCCGGGCCCAGGTGGAGACGCTGGGCCGGGGCACCACGCTGCTGGTGGACACCTACGACGTCGCCGAGGCGGTCCGCACCGCCGTCGAGGTCGCCGGGACCGGGCTCGGGGCCGTGCGGATCGACTCCGGCGACCTGCTGCTGGTCGCGCACCGGGTGCGGCAGCAGCTGGACGAGCTGGGCGCGACCGACACGAAGATCGTCGTGACCTCCGACCTGGACGAGTACGCCATCGCCTCGCTGGCCGCGGCGCCCGTGGACGCCTACGGGGTCGGCACGCAGCTGGTGACCGGCTCCGGCCACCCCACCTCCTCGATGGTCTACAAGCTGGTCGCGCGGGCCGAGTCCGCCGACCCCGAGGCGCCGCTGGTGCCGGTGGCGAAGAAGTCCAGCGGCGGCAAGACGTCGGTGGGCGGGCGCAAGTGGGCCGCGCGGCGGCTGGACTCCCACGGGATCGCCGAGGCCGAGGTGATCGGCACCGGGCCGGTGCCGGCCCCGCTCGCGGACCGGCAGCTGCTGGTGGAGCTGGTCAAGGGCGGCGAGGTGGTGGCCCGTGAACCGCTGGACGCGGCGCGCGACCGGCACGCGGCGGCGCGCGCGGGGCTCCCGATGTCGGCCACCCAGCTCTCGCGCGGGGAGCCGGTCATTCCGACGGAGTACCTGCACGAGGGCTCGGGTAGCTAATTGCGGTGTGCCGCGATGCACCGACCCGCGCCCCCTCCCGACCCCGCTCCCCCGTCAACAGGCTCGGCAGTACACCGGCCGGGCTCGCCGACCCCATAGCCGAAGGACACCGACCATGCGCCGCGCCTTGATCGTCGTAGACGTGCAGAACGACTTCTGCGAGGGGGGCAGCCTCGCCGTGGCCGGCGGTGCCGACGTGGCCGCCGCCGTCACCGAGCTGATCGGGCAGGCCGCCGGCTCCGGCTACCAGCACGTGGTGGCCACCCGCGACCACCACATCGCGCCCGGCGGCCACTTCTCCGCCAGCCCCGACTACGTCCGCTCCTGGCCCGCGCACTGCGTCGCCGGCACGGAGGGCGTCGGCTTCCACCCGAACTTCGCGCCGGCCGTCGCCTCCGGGTCGGTCGACGCGGTGTTCGACAAGGGGGCGTACGCGGCGGCGTACAGCGGCTTCGAGGGCACTGACGAGAACGGCACCCCCCTGGCGGAGTGGCTCCGCTCCCGCGACGTCACCGAGGTCGACGTGGTCGGCATCGCCACGGACCACTGCGTGCGCGCCACGGCCCTGGACGCCGCCAGGGAGGGCTTCCGCACCCACGTCCTGCTCGACCTCACCGCCGGAGTGGCCCCGCAGACCACCGAGCGGGCCCTGGAGGAGCTGCGGGAAGCGGGCGTGGAGCTCACCGGCAAGCCGGTCGTCCAGTAGCCCGGCGCGCCGCCGGGGTCAGGTCTGGGCGGTGGGGCGCCGCAGCAGGGACCTGATCGGGCGCCACAGCTCCTGGACCAGGTCCGGGCCGCCCGCGACACCGTTGCCGGGGGCCGTGCGCCATATCAGCCCGTCGGGATGGTGGAGGACCGCCGTGATCTCGTCGGGGGTGGGCGGTGCGGCGTTGCCACGCAGGTAGACCGACCGCATGCCGAGGTTGCGGAGCCTGGTCAGGGCCCGCGCCCGGTTCGCGGAGTGGACGAGCACCCGGACGGCGCCGGGGCCGTCGGCGGCGGGGCTGGGCAGGTTCAGTGCCACCACCACCGTGCCGTTCGGCAGTTTGCAGAAGCCTCCTGCGGCCATGCGGTCATCCCCCCGTGTCGGTCGGTGTCAATAAGAGAGCCACAGGACGCACCTAAACACGGATCGGCGGTGACCCGCCAGTGGGTCACCGCCGATCATGTTCTGACCTGCAAGGATGCGGATTACCTACCCGCGGGACCGACCTCCAGCTCGATCGTCGAGCCGTCCTTGGCCTCCTTGAGGATCTTGATCTTCGTGTTGGTGTCAGTGATCTTGACACCCGCCGTCGGGTTCGACTCGTCGTAGTAGTCGTTCGTCCGGTCGTTGAAGACCGAGACACCCTTCGAGCCCGGGATGTACTTCGCCACGTCCGCCTTGTGCAGCGTCATGCCGTCGGTGCGGTAGAGGCTGAACGGCGAGTCGTAGGACTGGATGCGGTTGCGCATCAGCGTGCCGTCGGCCCACTTCAGCGCGGTCGGGTGGGAGTCGACCGGCAGGACCAGACCCGTGCCCCGGTGCTCGCTGGTGTTGTTGTCCGCCTGGGAGGTGTCCCACTTCCAGATCAGCAGGCCGTTCTGGTACGCGTAGTGCTCGACCCAGTCCGGGCGCTCGGTGAAGCCGAAGTTGTACGGGCCGGTCTTCAGCGTCTTGTCGTACGACACGTACTGCCGGTTCTCGGCGATGTAGTACTGCGCGTAGTCCCGGGTGAAGGACGCGCCCATGCGGGAGAAGCCGTTCGCCGTCCAGGCGGCGTCCGCCGACTCGGCGTCGTCGGAGAAGACGGGGGCGCCGTCGGCGGTCACCGCGATCCGGTCGGCCGCGAAGCCCTTCATCGCCAGGCCGCCGTCGGTCTGGTAGCGGAAGCGCAGGTCGAACTTCTTGCCCGCGTAGGCGTCCAGGGAGTACGCCAGCTTCTTGTAGCCGTCGACCGTGCCGTGCAGGGCCGGCTTGTCGCTGCCGTCACGCGGGATCGGCTTGCCGTCCACCGTGCCGTCCAGGGCGGTCCAGTTGGCGCCGCCGTCGGTCGACACCTCGGTGTAGAGGTAGTCGTAGTTGGCCTCGATCTCGTACCAGCCGTCGAGGGTCAGCGACGCCGACGTCCTGCCGGTGAGGTCGACGGAGCGGGTCAGCGTGTTCTTCAGGTTGTTGCCGCTGCCGCTCCACCACTGCGTCCTGCCCTCGGCGGGGGTCACGAGTTCGGTGGTGACCGCCTTCTTGGGGAGCTCGACGACCAGCGCCTGCTTGTGCTTGGTGTTGTACTCCGCGACGCCCAGCTTGTGCCACGAGTCGACGCCGGCCTTGGCGCGGTCGTAGTTCAGCCAGCCCAGCTGGAGCTTGTCCCAGGCGGTCATGTCGCCGGGCAGGTCACCGATCTCGTTCCTGCCGGTGCCCAGCCAGGAACCGGACGACATCAGCGTCCAGAAACCGGTGGAGTTCTCGCCGCCCGCGGTGTCGTAGTGGTCGGGCAGACCGAGGTCGTGACCGTACTCGTGGGCGTAGACGCCGAGTCCGCCGTTCTCCGGCTGGACGGTGTAGTCGCCGACCCAGATGCCGGTGTCGCCGATCTTCGCGCCGCCGAGCTTGTTGTTCTCGGGGCCGGTGGCGCCGGCGTCGGTGCCGAAGGCGTACCAGCGGTGCGCCCAGATCGCGTCGGTGCCCTGGGCGCCGCCGCCGGCGGACTCGTCCTCGCCGGCGTGCACGATCTGGAAGTGGTCGATGTAGCCGTCGGGCTCGTTGAAGTCGCCGTCGCCGTCGAAGTCGTAGCGGTCCCACTCGTCGAAGCGCGCGACGTCCGCCTTGATCTGCGCGTCGGTCCTCCCCGCTGCCTTCTGCTGGGAGACCCACGCGTCCAGACCGTCGCTGACGACGTTCCACACGCTCGGGCAGTTGGTGTCACCGCAGGCGTTGTTGCCGTAACGGGCCTCGTTGTACGGGACCTTGACCCAGTCGGAGACCTCGCCCTCGACCGAGTAGCGGCCCGAGGACTGCTTCTCGTAGTACGTCTTGACCGAGTCGACGCCCTTGCCGGAGCCGAAGTACAGGTCCTGGAAGTAGTCCCGGTCGTAGTCGGCCCGCCAGGCGGTGGAGTTGTCCTTCTTGCGGTCGGGCTTGGGTATCTGGTTGTGCAGCGGGCCCGGGGTGCCGCCGTAGCGCGGGTCGGTCCTGTCGCCGAACTCGACCAGGATCGTGAAGATCTTGTCGGTCTTCTCGCGGCCCAGCTCGACGTACTTGCTGTCGCCCTTCTTGCTCTTGAGCTGGACGACCTTCGAGCCTTCGCGGTCCTTGACCTTGGTCTCGCCGGATATGACCTGCTTCAGGGCCTCCTGGCGCTGCGCCTCCCGGGTCTTGCTCAGGGGGCCTTCGAGGTCGTGCTCGTCGTGGTGACGGTCCGCCGGGTCGCTCCGGTCCACGGTGGTGGACCGGGGAGCGGAGGTGTCGTCGGCCACCGCGTACGTCGAGGCGGTGGCTGTGGCCGCCGCGAGCGCCACACCGATGGCGGCGGCTCTGAACGTCCAGGGTCTACTGGTCACTTGAGATCCTCCCCCGCGTCCGTGCGCGCGGAAGGAAGGGGTCCCTGGTCAGGTGCGGTCCGCGCGCGCGTGATCAACGCGTGTAGTCAAGTGACGACATTTGACTAGAGGTTTAGCGGAAAAGACAGACCTTGACTTGGACAAGTCAAGTGCACTATGCGGAGCCGACGTTCGTTTTACGGACAACCAGATGGTTGTTCCCGCGGGATAGGGCGCGTGCATATGTCCACTCCGTGGACGTCATGACTCCGTGCGCCCCCTGTGCACCGCCCTTGTTGATTAGGTCACGCTTACCGCTCGTTCCCGTCGGGCAGCCTGCCGGTTAGAGTCGCTTGGCGGAACGCCCGGAAGCCGGCGGAATGCCAGGCCGACGCCCCCGTGGACCCCCACTTCGAGGACATGATGGCCATGCCCCGTCCGACCGCCGCACAGCTCGCCTACGGTTCGTGCACCGTGATCCTCTCGACCCTCGCCATGCTGCTGCTGTCACAGACGAGTTCGGGTGCGGGGATCGCGCTCATCGCCGTCGCGGCGCTCGCCCTCGGGCTCCTGGTCGCCATGACGGTGCCGCTGCCCGGCAGGCGCTCCGCCGCGGTGGAACAGCCCGCGCCCCGGGAGCCGGTACGGGCCACGGTCGCCGCGGCGGCCCCGGAGCCGGTGCGGGAGCGGGCGGCTTCCTGACCGCCGCCCTTCGCTTCCTTTGCGTCCTTTGCGGCAGTTGACCCCCGTCTTGCCTCAACTTGTGCTGACCACGACCGTTTTGGCCGCCTTGTCGTGCAGGCCCTGCTTGTAGGGGCGGTCGAAGAAGCTCCAGCCGCCGGAGATCGCCGTCCAGACGCAGGCGCAGCAGAAGGCGAACGGGATCCACAGCACGGCCGCGCGGGCCAGCGCCGTCTGCACCGAGGGCGTGGCGCCGTTGTCGAGGTTGGCCACGCGCAGGTGCAGCAGCCTCTTGCCGAGCGTCTGACCGGTCCTGGCGGTGAGGACGGTGTCGTAGGCGATGTAGAGGACGGCGGCGACCGCCGACTGCCAGAAGGACTTGCCGACCTCGATGCGGTCGCTGTCGACGTCGTACTCGTTGACACCGAAGCCCCAGGTGAGCAGCCAGACGACGACACCTACCAGGATCATGTCGATGATGCGGGCGAGCGTGCGCTTGCCGCTGTCGGCGAGCGGGGGCATGCCGGCGAGCGGGTCGGAGGGCGCGGAGCCTCCGCCGTAGGGGTCACCGCCGTAGGGGCCGCCACCGGGAGGGCCCCCGCCGTACGGTCCACCTCCGTACGGGCCGCCGCCGTAGGGGCCCCCACCGGGTGGGCCACCGCCGTAGGGGCCGCCTCCCGGGTGCGGCGGGGGCTCGTTGCCGTACGGCGAGCCCGCGCCCTCGCCGGGCGGCTCGCCCTGGGGCCGCTTCCGGAACGGGTCGTCTTCCGGTGGCTGCTGACCGGGGCCGGGGGGCGGTTCACTGCTCATGGCCCGAGTCGACCGCGAACCCACGGGCTCCGCATCCGGCAGACGGCCGTCCGGGGGAGCTCAGCCCGCCACGAAGGTGTGTGCCGCCTTGTCGTGCCAGCACTGCCGCCACGGCTTGTCGAAGAGGCACCAGGCGACGCCGACCACACCGACGACGAGGAGACCGGGCACGCTGTAGACCAGCCAGCGGCGCAGGGCCGCGCCGAACTCCGGGGTGTCGTGCCCCTCGATGTCCCGCACTTCGAGGCCCGTCAGCCTCTTGCCGAGGGTGCGTCCCCACTTGGCGGTGGGCAGCACCTCGCAGAGGAGCCCGGCGAGCAGCAGCACGGCCAGGATGATGCCGAGGTAGACCGAGGTGGTGCCGTCGAGCAGCCACACCGTGACGGTCTCGCCGGAGAGCCGGGCCGCCTCGATCTTCGCGTTGACGTGGTCGACGGCCTTGATGCCGAGCGGGACGGCGGCAGTGGCGGTCAGGCCCAGGAGCACGAGGGTGTCCACGAGACGGGCCGCCAGCCGCTTGCCGAGCCCCGCGGGCCGGGCCGAGGCCTGGCGCCGGGCGGCCGCCTGGAACACGTCCTCGACGGGCGGCTTCCAGGGGGCGACGGGCTGCTCCTCTCCCCCGCCGGCGAGCCGGTGCACCTGCTGCGCCCAGGAGGTCTGGCCACCGCCGGGGCCGGGGCTGAGCGGACCGGCCGCGGAGGCGGCGGGGCCCGCGGGGGAGCCGCCGGGCTGCGGGGGAACGGTGGGGGCCGCCTGGGGTCCGGACGGCGCCGTCGAACCGGCGGCGGGGGCTTGGGCGGAGACCTGGGCGCCCACGGGCCCGGCCGCTGCCTGCGCGGCGGCGGCCCGAGCGGCGGCGGCCTTGCCGGCCCCGAAGCCGGGCCGGTCCGCCCCGTCGGCTGATCCGGCACCGCCCTGTGCGCTGAAGGCGGGCCCGGCCGGGGCCTGCGCGGGGCCGGCCGCACCGACCGCACCGGCGGAACTGACGAAAGCCGGGCCGCTGCCCGACCCGGAGGGACCGGCCGGGCCACCGAAGCCGGACCCCGCGGCACCGCTGCCCGGCGCGGCCGCCGCACCACCGAAGGCGGTCCCCGCCGAGTCCCTGCCCGGACCCGATCCCGGCGAACCGACCGGGCCGGAAGCGCCGGGAGTCCCAGGAGTCCCGGCGACGCGGGAAACTCCGGGAGCACCATGAGCCCCGGAAGCGCCGGGAGCCCCGGAAGCGCCGAAAGTCCCGCCAGCCCCGGGAGCCCCCAAAGCCCCGGCAGCGCCGGGAGTGTCAGGCCCCGGAGCGCCGGGAGCACCCTGAGACCCCGGGGTATGCGCGGAGCCCTGGGAAGCCCGGGACCCCGCAGAACCCGCAGAACTCACCGAACCCGCCGAACCTGCCGAACCCGCGGAACTCACGGCACCCGCCGAACCCGCCGC
>NZ_JAPSKN010000096.1:0-2794 GCF_031181705.1 Streptomyces sp. | reverse complement strand
CCCGGGCCGTCCACGCCCTGCGCCGGCCTCGCGCCGCCGTGGGGGCCGCCCGAGCGGGGCGCCACCGCGCGGAACGTCATCGTGCCCTCGTCGGGGGCCTCGGCGGCCCCGCCCCCGGGCTTGCCCGACGGGCGGCGGAAGACGAACGTGCTGCCGGAGGCCGCCGCGTCGGCCTCCTGGCCCGCCGGCGGGATCGGCGCCGTACCGTCGGTGCGCGGGGAGTCGCCGGCCGTCCGGCGGTCGGCGCGCGGCACCCTCGGGTCGGCGTCCTGCCGGTCCCCGGCCCGGGCGGCCCCCGCCTGCTGAGCCGCCCCCTGCGCCCCCTGCGGCGCGCCCCACGAGACACGGCGGTCCTGGTCGCCGCCGAAGCCGGACTGGCGGGAGCGGTCCGCGCCCCAGGCGGAGGCCGGTTCGGGACGGCTGCCGTGCTGGGCGTCGGCCGGAGCGGGCTCGTCGACCGGGTCCTCGTCGAAGAAGTGCGGTCCGGTCTCCTCGACCGAGGCGGTGGGCGCCGCCCCCGCACCGGGCGGCGGCGCGAGCGACTCGCCTTCCTTGGGCGCCGGACGGCTGGTGCCCGGCACCCAGGAGGCACCGTTCCAGTACCGGACGTATCCAGGAATGGACGGGTCCGGGTAATACCCTTCGCGGGGCCTGTCGTCACCGGGTGCCGGGGTTGGGGCGCTCATGTCCGTCGTCCCGTATCTGCTCGGGGGCCAAATGGGGGCCTCCACATCTATCAGACGAGCGCGAGCCCCACGGCCGCTCCCGCCGGACCCACCCCTTTCGGGCACCGATGTGCTACGCACGGCACCGCCCGGCGGTGTCCCCCTGCGAAAAAACCTCCGGCAACGCGCGTAATGCCGCCGCGCCCACCCGCTCTCTCCCCCTGACCGGCCCTCACGGGCAGCCGTCAGGAGAAGGGAACACCGCCATGCAGACCGTGGTGGAGAGGGAACTGGAGCTGAACCTCGTCCTGTCGCCGGAGCGCAGGATCCCGGTGCCAACCCGGCTCGGGTACGTCACCGACGACCCGTACGCCGTCCACGTCACCTTCCACGTCGACTCCGCGCAGCCGGTGTACTGGACGTTCGCCCGGGACCTGCTGGTGGAGGGCGTGTTCCGGCCCTGCGGGCAGGGGGACGTGCGGGTGTGGCCGACGAAGACGGAGGGGCGCGGCGTGGTGCTGATGGCGCTGAGCTCGCCCGACGGGGACGCCCTGCTGGAGGCCCCGGCGGCGCAGGTGTCGGCCTGGCTGGAGCGCACGCTGCGGGTGGTGCCGCCCGGGACGGAGGGCCAGCGGCTGGGACTCGACGACGGGCTGGACCAGTTGCTCGCCCGGTGACGGCACCGGCGTCAGAACAGCTTGCCCGGGTTGAGGATGTTCAGCGGGTCGAAGGCCTGCTTCACGGCCCGCTGCATCTCCATCCCGACGGGTCCGATCTCGCGCGCCAGCCACTCCTTCTTCAGCACGCCGACGCCGTGTTCGCCGGTGATGGTGCCGCCGAGTTCCAGGCCGAGGGCCATGATCTCGTCGAAGGACTCGCGGGCACGGCGGGACTCGTCGGGGTCGGCCGGGTCGAAGCAGACCGTCGGGTGGGTGTTGCCGTCGCCCGCGTGGGCGACGACGCCGATGGTGAGCCGGTACTTCTCGGCGATCCGGTCGACGCCGTCGAGCATCTCGGCGAGCCGGGAGCGGGGTACGCACACGTCGTCGATCATGGTGACGCCCTTGACCGCCTCCAGTGCGGTGAGCGACAACCTGCGCGCCTGGAGGAGCAGTTCGGACTCGGCCGCGTCGTCGGCGGGGACGACCTGGGTCGCGCCTGCGGCCTCGCACAGCGCTCCGACGGCGGCGAGGTCGGCGGCCGGGGCGGTGGTGTCGAAGGCGGCCAGGAGCAGGGCCTCGGTGGCCTCGGGCAGGCCCATCTGCGCCAGGTCGTTGACCGCCTTGACCGTTGTACGGTCCATCAGTTCGAGGAGTGAGGGGACGTGGCCGCCCTCCATGATGCGGCACACGGCGTCGCAGGCGGCGGCAGCGGAGGTGAACTCGGCGGCCAGGACGAGCTGCTGGGGCGGCTTGGGCCGCAGCCCGAGCACGGCCCGTACGACGATGCCGAGCGAGCCCTCGGAGCCGACGAACAGCCGGGTCAGGTCGTAGCCGGCGACGCCCTTGGCGGTGCGGCGGCCGGTGGACATCAGCCGCCCGTCGGCGAGCACCACGTCGAGGCCGAGGACGTACTCGGCGGTGACGCCGTACTTGACGCAGCACAGGCCGCCGGAGGCCGTGCCGATGTTGCCGCCGATGGTGCACATCTCCCAGCTGGAGGGGTCCGGCGGGTAGTACAGGCCGTGTTCGCCGACGGCTCTCGACAGGGCGGCGTTGACCACGCCGGGCTCGACGACGGCGATGCGGTCGACCGGGTTGATCTCCAGGATCCGGTCCATCTTGGTCAGGGAGAGCACGATGCAGCCGTCGGAGGCGTTGGCGGCGCCGGACAGGCCGGTGCGGGCGCCCTGCGGGACGACCGGGACGCGCAGCGCGCTGGCGGTGCGCATCACGTGCTGGACCTGTTCGGTCGTGCGGGGCAGCACGACGACGGCCGGGGTGCCGGCCGGGCAGAAACCGGCCATGTCGTGGGCGTAGGAGGCCGTGATGTCGGGGTCGGTGAGCACCGTCTCGGCGGGGAGACCGCCGAGCAGCAGGTCGACGAGGTTGCCGGTCCTGTCGTCGCGAGGCGCTTCGATACGGCTCATGATCACAGGTTCGCATCCGGGGCCACCGGTGTGAACCCCG
>NZ_JAPSKN010000095.1 GCF_031181705.1 Streptomyces sp. | reverse complement strand
GCTCAGGCGCCCGCCGGCCCGCCCGGTACGTACTCAGGGTCCACCTGGGCCGCCAGGTCCTCGCCCACACGGTCGTTCGCCCAGGCACGGGCGTTGCGCAGGTGGAAGTCGACCGCATGGCGGTGGAGCCGGTTCCAGTCGCGGACGTGGGAGTCGACCGTCTCGCGCAGGACGTTCAGGGCGTGCCGGTTGTGGGGCTCCAGCTCGCCCCGCTCCCGGCCCTGCTCCGCCGCCCGGACCCAGGGCGACTGCACCAGGTGCGTCAGCAGGTCGTCGCCCACGTGTTCCTTGAGGAAGAGCAGGTCGTCCTCGCCCGTCACCTTGTTGCCGACGACCGCGACGCGGATGCCGAACTGCTCGGCGTGGTCGCGGTACTGGCGGTAGACCGAGACGCCCTTGCGGGTCGGCTCCGCCACCAGGAACGTGAGGTCGAAGCGGGTGAACAGGCCCGACGCGAAGGCGTCCGCGCCCGCTGTCATGTCGACCACGACGTACTCGCCGGGGCCGTCCACCAGGTGGTTCAGGTACAGCTCGACCGCGCCGAGCTTGGAGTGGTAGCAGGCCACCCCCAGGTCGGACTCGTCGAACTCGCCCGTGACCATCAGGGGTACGCCGCCCGCCCGGCCGACGTGACGGGCGTGCAGCGGGTCGTCGCCCAGGACACGGAGCAGGCGGGAACCGCGGCCCGGCGGGGTCGTCTTGAGCATGGCCTCGGCGGAGGTGATGCGCGGGTTGTCGCCCCGGAGGAAGTCCTTGATGTCCCTCAGGTGCGGGCCCAGGGGGACGGCGGGCCGTTCCTCGGGGCCGAGCGCCTCGGCCAGGTGCTGGTTGATGTCGCCGTCGACGGCGAGGACCGGGGCGCCGGAGCGCGCCAGGTGGCGGGAGAAGAGCGCCGACAGCGTGGTCTTGCCGCTGCCGCCCTTGCCGACGAACGCGACCCTCACGACCGGCCCACCGTTTTGAAAATGGATGTCATGTGACTAGGTTTTAGGGAGTGATCGCCGTCACTGTCAAATCCCGTGCGCCGACCGGGGGGGGGGCGGTGGTCGGCCACAGCTTGATGCGTAGGGTGTGCAGGTGCGTTATCCGAGCAGTAAGCGTCCCCTCCGGTTCCTCGCCGCCCTCGTCCTCCTCCCGGGACTGGCCGGCTGCTTCTCCTCCCAGGGCGGGGAGTCGGCGTCGGACGGTGCGCAACCGGGCTCCCGGCTGCGCGTCGCCCTCGCCTTCCCGCCCGCCGAGAACTTCTCGCCCTACGGAGCCGACGCCACGCTGCTCAGCCGCCTCGGCGTCACCGAAGGGCTGACCGCCCTGGACGCCAACGGCGCCGCGACCCCCGCACTCGCCCGGTCCTGGACCCGTGTGAACGACCGCGCCTGGCGTTTCACCCTGCGCGAGGCCACCTTCCACGACGGCACCGAGGTCACCCCGTCGGCCGTTGCCGGAGCGCTCACCCGCGCCACGCAGGCGAAGCCGGTGCCCGCCCCGCTCGCGGGCGTCACGCTCAGCGCACGGCCCGACGGCGACGACGGCGTACGCGTCACCACCGCCGACCCCGACCCCGTCCTGCCCATGCGCCTGGCCGGCCCGAGCCTGGCGATCCTCGCACCGAGGGCGTACGCGAAGCGGGGCAACCCCACGCCGGCCGGCACCGCCACCGGCCCCTTCGAACTCACCCGCGTCGACGGCGGCACCTCCGCGACCCTCGACCGCTACGACGACTACTGGGGCGGCCGCGCCCAGGCCTCCGGCATCGACGCGCGCTTCGTCGAGGACGGCACCGCGCGCGCCAACGCCGTGCGCACCGGCGACGTCGACATCGCCGAGGCCGTCCCCGTCGCCCAGGCCGCCACGCTCGACGCCGACACCCGCCGGGAAGCCGGCACCACCCGGACCACCAGCCTGCACCTCAACACCCGCAGCGGCCCCTTCGAGGACCCGCGGCTGCGCGCCGCCGCCCGCACGGCGATCGACTCCTCCGCCCTCGCCAACGGCGTCTTCGAGGGATACGCCGACCCGGGTGCCGGGATCTACGGGCCCGCCGTCACCTGGGCCGAGAGCAAGCGGGTGAAGCCGTCGGGGCGCGCGAAGGCCGCCCGGCCCGACGGGACCCCCGTCACCCTCGCCACCTACGACAACCGGCCCGAACTCCCCGAAGTCGCCCAGGTCGTGCAGCAGCAGCTCGAAAAGGCCGGATTCGAGGTCCGGTTGCAGGTGCGCGAGTACTCGCGGCTGGAGAGCGACGCGCTGGAGGGGAAGTTCGACGCCTTCATCGGCGCCCGCAACAGCCTCCTGGACACCGGCGACCCCGTCGGCGTCCTCGCCGGTGACTACACCTGCGACGGCGGCTACAACCTCGCCCTGCTGTGCGACCCGAAGGTCGACCGGGCCGTCGCGAAGGCCGACCGGGCCGACGGCACCGGGGAGCGGCAGGACGCGGCCATGGCCGCCGAGGCCGTGATCCTCGGCACGGACGCGGTCGTGCCGCTGGCTCACCAGCGGATCGTCCTCGGCGTCTCCCCGAAGGTCCGCGGCGTGCTCCTCGACCCGTACGAGCGGACCCTGGTGGGGCCGGGAACGCGCCGCTGACGGACATCCCGCGTCAGGCCGGCAGACGGGTGTCGACCACGCAGCTGATCTCGACCGCCTGCCCGGGGAAGGTCAGTTCGGTGACGCCCAGGGCCGTGCTGACCGGGCGGTGGGCGCCGAAGTAGGCCCGGTTGCCCTCCGCCACCACGTCGGCGTTGCGCACCAGGTCCACGACGTACAGCGTCTGCGAGACGACCTGGTTGCGGGTGGCCCCGAAGTGGGCCAGGACCTTGTCGAGGTTCGCGTGCGTCCCCGCGAGCTGGGCGGCGACGTCGTCACCGGGGTCAAAACCACCGGCCTCGTCGAAGGAGAGCTGCCCGGAGACATGGATCAGCTCCCCCGAACGGATCGCCTGCGTGTAGCCGAAGTGCCGCTCGGCCGGGATGCCGTGGTCGTGGAGGTCGAGGGTGGTCATGGTCGCCGTCCTTCCATCGAGCCCGGATCCGTCCGTGCTCTCTTGTGGTTACTGGGAAACCGTAGGAGAGTGAACGCCGACCTGGAAGAACGCACTTTTCGGTGACAGGGGAACCAGATGGTGACCAAGCAGCTCAGGGACGTTCCCGAGCACGCGGACCTGCGGCGGGCGGACTCCCTGGCGCGGGAGATCTTCTCGGACGTCGCCAACAAGTGGGCGCTGCTGATCATCGAGGCCCTCGGCGAACGCACGCTCCGCTTCAGCGAGTTGCGTGACGAGGTCGAGGGCGTCAGCCACAAGATGCTGACCCAGAACCTGCGGATGCTGGAGCGCAACGGCCTGGTCGACCGGACGGTGCATCCCACCGTGCCGCCCAAGGTCGAGTACACGCTCACCGAACCGGGCCGGGCCCTGCGCGCCACGGTCGACCTGATCTGCGGCTGGACCCATCAGTACCTCGGTCATATCGAGGCGGCCCGGGGGCGGTTCGGCGGCTGACCCGGCGGGGTCTCAGCCGGCGACCAGTTCCCGGACGGGGCGCGGCGCGGGGGCCGCCTCGGCCCGCGAGGTCCGGTAGAGCCACAGCACGTCCCGGCCGAACGACCACACCAGCAGGCCCAGGGCCAGCGCCGCCACGGCGAAGTTGGCCGCGCGGGGGAGCAGACCGGCGCCCGCCAGCAGCAGGAGCACACCCTGCAGGGCGGCGACCGTCTTGCGGGCCGTGCTCGGCGGGAGCGCCGCGGTCAGCCAGGGCCACACCCTGGCCGCGGCGACGAAGACGTACCGCATGGCGCCGATCAGCAGGACCCATGGGCCCAGTTCCATCGAGACGTACACGCTGAGCACCAGGATCAGGAACGCGTCGACCTCCATGTCGAAGCGCGCGCCCAGCGGGGTGGAGGTGCCGGTGCGGCGGGCGACCTTGCCGTCGACGCCGTCGAGGATCAGTGCCACCGCCGTCAGCCCGACGAACAGCGACACCGGCGGCGAGCTCTGGAAGGAGTCCGCGACCAGCGCGGTGACGCCGCCGACGAGGGTGGCCCGGCCGAGGGTGACCCGGTTCGCCGCGCCGAAGGAGCGCAGCCGGGAGCGGTGCAGGGCCCGGGAGAGCACCGCCCAGGTGGCGATCGCGAACGCGAGGCCGCTCAGCCAGCCCGCCGGGCCCATCCCGATCGCCGTGCCGATCAGGGCCAGCAGCAGGATCTGCAACCCCGCTCCCACGGCGGTCTCCTGCTGGACGAGCCTCGCGTCGTAAGTGTTGTTCAGGGCCACCGAACACCCTCCGGCCGTGTGACAGAGTCGATCAACGCCGCTACCTTGTGCGCGGCCTGTGCACCCCTCGGTACGCAAGCAGCTTCCCGATCGTTCAGGAGGACTTCGATGAAGCACACCGCACGCGCGTTCTGGATCGACTCGCCTGGCCGAGGCGCGATCCGGGACGTCGCCCTGCGGGAGCCCGGCGAGGGCGAGGTGCTCGTGCGCACGTTGTTCTCGGGTGTCAGCCGCGGCACCGAGACGCTCGTCTTCCGCGGAGGTGTGCCCGTCAGCCAGCACACGGCCATGCGGGCCCCGTTCCAGGAGGGCGACTTCCCGGGCCCGGTGAAGTACGGCTACCTCAACGTCGGTGTGGTGGAGCAGGGGCCCGAGGCGCTCGCCGGCCGCACGGTGTTCTGCCTCTACCCGCACCAGACCCGGTACGTCGTGCCGGCGAGCGCCGTGACGCCCGTGCCGGACACCGTGCCCGCCGAACGGGCCGTGCTCGCGGGGACGGTGGAGACCGCGGTCAACGCCCTGTGGGACGCCGCGCCCCTGATCGGCGACCGGATCACCGTGGTCGGCGGCGGCATGGTCGGCTGCTCGGTCGCCGCGCTGCTCGCCCGGTTCCCCGGCGTGCGCGTCCAGTTGGTCGACGCCGACCCGTCCCGCGCGAAAACCGCCGAGGCGCTCGGCGTCTCCTTCGCCACCCCGCAGGACGCCGACGGCGACCGCGACCTGGTCGTCCACGCCAGTGCCACCGAACAGGGCCTCGCCCGGTCCCTGGAACTCCTCACCGCCGAGGGCACCGTCGTCGAACTGAGCTGGTACGGAGACCGGAAAGTGAGCCTGCCGCTCGGCGAGGCCTTCCACTCCCGGCGCCTGGTCATCCGCTCCAGCCAGGTCGGCACCGTCTCCCCGGCCCGCCCCGGCCGCACCTACGCCGACCGGCTCGCCCTCGCCCTCGACCTGCTCGCCGACCCGGCGCTCGACGCCCTCGTCACGGGGGAATCCGCCTTCGAGGACCTGCCCGACGTGCTGCCGGGGCTCGCCTCGGGCGAGATCCCCGCCCTGTGCCACCGCGTCCGTTACGACGAGAGCGATTGACGCATCGGCTGACGATTCGTTCCATCCGGTACGACTTCAGCCGTGGCAAGAGCGCCTGACCTCAGAAAAGACGTAGCCGACGCTGAACGGGGGAAGGCAAGCAGCCGTACTACCCGGCATCCCCGGCAGCCAACAGCCGGGGGAGCAGACGCGCCGCACCTGGAGGGTCGTCCGTTGTTCAGCATCACCGTCCGCGATCACATCATGATCGCCCACAGCTTCCGCGGCGAGGTCTTCGGACCGGCGCAGCGCCTGCACGGCGCGACGTTCCTGGTGGACGCCACGTTCCGGCGCGAACAGCTGGACGAGGACAACATCGTCGTCGACATCGGGCTGGCCACCCAGGAACTCGGGGCCGTCGTCAGCGAGCTGAACTACCGCAACCTCGACAACGAACCCGACTTCGCCGGGGTCAACACCTCGACGGAGTTCCTGGCCAAGGTCATCGCCGACCGGCTCGCCGAGCGCATCCACAAGGGGGCGCTGGGCGAGGGCGCCAAAGGCATCGCGGGCCTCACCGTCACCCTGCACGAGTCGCATATCGCCTGGGCGAGTTACGAGCGTGCGCTGTGACCGACACGACCGTCGAGCGGCCCGGTTCGACCGGCGGGGCACCGGCGCGGCTCGACTACGTGCCCGTGCAGCACGCCGCCCTGAAGAACGCCGAGATCATCCCCATGTCCCTGCGCACCGTGCACTTCGTGCTGCCGGGCGGTGTCGACGACCCGGCCACCCCGAGCGGCGGCAACGCCTACGACCGGCGCGTCTGCCTGGACCTGCCCGGCTTCGGCTGGCAGGTCAGCAAGCACGCCGTGGCCGGTGAGTGGCCCCGGCCGGGGGCCGCCGCCCGGACGGAACTCGCCCGCGCGCTCGCCGCGTTGCCCGACGGCGCCGTCGTCCTGCTCGACGGGCTCGTCGCCTGCGGCGTGCCCGAGATCGTGGTGCCGGAGGCGGAACGGCTGCGCATGGCCGTCCTCGTCCACCTGCCCTTGGGCGACGAGACCGGGCTCGACGCGACCGTGGCCGCCGAACTCGACGCCAGGGAACGGACGGTGCTGCGGGCGGTGCCTGCGGTGATCGCCACCAGCGACTGGGCGGTCCGCCGCCTGGTCGCCCACCACGGCCTGCCCCCGGAGCGGGTCCACGTCGCGGCCCCGGGCGCCGACATCGCGCCCCTCGCGCCCGGCACCGACGGTGTGTCGCGGCTGCTGTGCGTGGCCGCCGTGACCCCGCGCAAGGGACAGCACCGGCTGGTGGAGGCGCTGGCCGCGGTGACCGACCTGCCGTGGAGCTGCGTGTGCGTCGGCGCCCTCACCCAGGACCCGGAGTACGTCGCCCACCTGCGGGCCCTCATCGCGAGGCACGGCCTTCAGGACCGGCTGGAGCTGGCCGGACCGCAGTCCGGCGCCGCGCTGGACGCCCGTTACGCCACCGCCGACCTGATGGTCCTCACCTCCTACGCCGAGACGTACGGCATGGCCGTGACGGAGGCGCTGGCCCGGGGCATCCCGGTCCTGGCGACGGACGTCGGCGGACTTCCCGAGGCGGTCGGCCGCGCACCCGACGGCGGAGTACCGGGCATCCTCGTGCCGCCGGAGAACCCCGCCGCCATCGCCGCCGAACTGCGCGGCTGGTTCGGCGAGGCGGACGTGCGACGCCGGCTGAAGGCCGCCGCCCGCGGCCGCCGCGCCGCCCTCGACGGCTGGGCGACGACCGCACAGAGCCTGGCGGCGGTCCTGCGCCGGCTCCCGACCGAACCCCGGAGGGCCGCATGACGAACCCGGCGACGACGAAGCCGGGCGGTCCGGTCCCGGCCCGGCCCGGACCCGGGGCGGCCGTGGAGCCGCGGGACACGGCGCCCCCCGCGGCGGTTCCCGGCGGCCCGACGGGCCACGCGGGCACGGGGGACGGCGGCGCCGCCGGGGCGCGGCGCGGCCCGGACGCCGGCTCCGGCGGCGAGTCCGTGGCGGGGCCGCCCGCCGGTGTGGCGGACGCGCCTGCCGGCCCCCCGGCCGGGACGGTCCTCGCGCGGACCGGCCCCGGCACCCCCGCCGGGTCCCCGCACGCCAGGGGCGCGGTCATCCCCGGCGCGGGCCCCAGCGGCAGGTCCGGCTCGCGGCCCACCGTCAAGCTGCGGGAGGCCGCTCCCGACGACCCGCCCCGCTACGCGCCCGAGTGGCTGGAGCTGCGGGAACCGGCCGATGCCGCCGCCCGGGCGCACGACCTGCTCGACCCGCTGCGGATCCGGCTCGCCAACCCGCCGGGCAAGCCGGACGGTGTCGTCATCCACGACCTGGGCTGCGGCACCGGCTCCATGGGCCGCTGGCTGGCCCCCCGCCTGGACGGCGCGCAGCACTGGATCCTGCACGACCGCGACCCCTACCTGCTGCACTTCGCCGCCGTCGCCTCTCCGCGCTCCGGCGCCGACGGCAGCCGGGTCAGCGTCGAGACACGACGCGGTGACGTCGCCCGGCTCACCGCGGACGCCCTGCACGGCGCGTCCCTGGTGACGGCGTCCGCGCTGCTGGACGTCCTCACCCGCGAGGAGATCGACTCCCTCGCCGCCGCCTGCGCCGGAGCCGGCTGCCCCGCCCTGCTGACGCTGTCCGTAGCGGGCCGCGTGGAACTGACCCCGTCCCATCCGCTCGACGCGGAGATCGGCCGGGCGTTCAACGACCACCAGCGCCGCGACCGTCTGCTCGGCCCCGACGCGGTCACGGTGGCGGCCGAGGCGTTCTCCGCGCTCGGCGCGACCGTGCGGCTGCTCCCGAGCCCCTGGCGGCTCGGGCCCGAACAGGCCGCGCTCACCGAGCAGTGGCTGCGCGGCTGGGTCGGCGCCGCCGTCGAGCAGCGTCCCGAGCTGCGCGCCGAGGCGGAGGTCTACCTGAACAACCGCCTGCGGGAGTGCGCGGCCGGCGAGTTGCGGGTCACGGTCCACCACACCGACCTGCTGGCCCTGTGCCGCCCGGCGGGCGGAGCGTCATGACCCCCCGGGCGACGGGCACGCGCCCCCGGTCGCGCGCCACCGCCAAATCCCCGGCGGCCGACGCCGACCGCCCCACGCCCGGGCCGGCGGCCACGCCCGCTCCGGTGGCCCCGGCGGCCACGCACGCCCCCGAGCCGACGCGTCGTCACGGGGTCCGGGCAGCGATGGCGGTGGCCGTGGGCGCGCCCGCCCCGGGCGCGCCCGGCGCCTCGGACGCGGCCCCGGTGGTCACGGTCGTGCTCGGCCCAGGCGGGGCGGCCTCCCCGGCCCGTCGCACCGAGCGGACGGACCCGAGCCGCCCCGCGGAAGGCCCGGGCGTCGCCCCCGCCCAGGCCGCGGCCCGCGGCCACGTCCCGCGCGGCGCCGAGGGCTCGCAGGCGGCACACCCCGCCGCGCGCCCAGGCCTGACGCGCGACCGTGCCGTGCCCGGCGCCGAGGGCCCGGACGCGCCGGGCCCCACCGAGGCCCCGGCAACCCCGTCGCCCATGACCGGCACCAGGGCACAGGCCCCCCGCACCGACGCCGGTGCCCCCTCGCCCGGCCCCCTGCGCGCCCTGCTCGCCCGGCTCGGTGCCCGCAAGGCCCGTACGCGCCTCGGGACCCTCGCCGGAGTCGTCATCATCGGGGTGCTGTTCTGGCGGCTCGGCACCGGCGCCTTCCTCGACGGGCTGCGCCGGATCGACGCCGTGACGCTGCTGCTCGCGCTCGGCATCGGAGCCGTCACCACCCTGTTCAGCGCCTGGCGGTGGGCCCTCGTCGCCCGCGGCCTGCGCATCCGGCTGCCGTTCGGGCCCGCCGTCGCCGACTACTACCGCGCGCTGTTCCTCAACGCGGCCCTGCCGGGCGGCGTCCTCGGCGACGTCCACCGGGCGGTGCGGCACGGACAGAGCGAGGGGGACCTGCGGCGCGGCGTGAAGGCGGTCGTCCTCGAACGGGCCGCCGGGCAGCTCGCGCTGTTCGCCGCGGCCGCCGTGATCCTGCTGACCATGCCGTCCCCGGTGCTCGCCGAGGCCCGGCACATCGCCCCGCTCGCGGCCCTGGCCGGACTGGGCGCCCTCGCCGTCGTCCTCGCCCTGCGCATGAACCGGGCCGCGCCGTCGCGCCGGGGCGGGAGGGCGCGCGCGCTGCTCGCCGAGGCCCGCGAGGGGCTGCTGTCCCGCCGCAACGGACCCGGAGTGCTTGCCTCCTCCGTGGTCGTCCTGGCAGGTCACGTCGCCATGTTCGTCCTCGCCGCCCGGGTCGCCGGGACCACCGCCTCCGTGGCCGTCCTGGTGCCGCTCGCGGTGCTCGCCCTGCTGGCGATGGGACTGCCGCTGAACGTCGGCGGCTGGGGTCCGAGGGAAGGCGTCACCGCCTGGGCGTTCGGCGCCGCGGGCCTCGGCGCCGGGCGGGGACTGGCCGTCGCGGTCGTCTACGGCGTGCTCAGCCTCGTGGCGAGCCTGCCCGGCCTGGTCGTCCTCCTCGCCCGCTGGTACGCGGGCCTGCGCGCGGCGGACCGGATCCTGGCCGCCGCGGCGGCCCCGGACGCCGGCCCCGCGCCCCGCAGCGCCTACGCCTCGGAGGTCAGCATCGAGAAATACGCCCCGAAGGAATCCGCAAGGCTCGCCAGGAGTTCCCTCCCCTTTTCCGCCGAACCCAGCGAAGGACGGCCGATGACACCGGAATCGGTATAGCCGGACATGCCGAGGGTGAGCAGATGACGCCGGTCGTCAGCGACGAAATCGGAGGACCCGTAACCGGGTCGGAGCATTTCGGGATGAGCGTGCAGAAGGATGGAGGTCTCTATTTCCCCCGCGTGCATGTCGGTGAGCAGCGAGGTGACCACACCGGCCCGCTGCCGCGCCTCCTCCCAGTCCTCCGCGGCCGGGAAGAGAGCCATCCGCTCCCCGCGGGCGGAGGACTCCTGAACGACGTTGCCCAGCACGTAGTTCCCGCCGTGCCCGTTGACCACCACCAGGGCGTCGACCCCGGACCGGCGGAGCGAATCCGCTATGTCCCGTACCACCGCATGAAGGGTCACCGAGGAGATGCTGACGGTCCCCGGCCAGGCCGCGTGCTCGTGCGAGCACGAGATCGTCACCGGAGGAAGGAGGTGCACCGGGTACGCGCCGGCTATCTCCCGCGCGACGGCACAGGCGACGAGCGTGTCGGTCGCCAGCGGAAGATGCGGACCGTGCTGCTCGAAGCTGCCCACGGGGAGCACCGCGACCTGCCGTGAGACATCGGCGCCCCGCGTCCGTACGTCTTCCGTGGTGTCCGCCGGCACCAGATCACTCATCACGTCACGGCCTTTCGTCTCTGCTTAGGAACTCGAGAATCATGACAGAAAAAATAGGCGTACTCGGCAAGAAGTCACCGCAGCGGACCGGCGTGGAACGCGTCGTGAATGCACCCCTGCCCACCGTGTACGGGAAATTCCAGGCGATCGGCTACATGGACCACGACCGCGGCGACGAACAGGTCGCGCTGGTCTACGGCGAACTCGCCACCGACGACGTTCTGGTCCGGCTGCACTCGGAATGCCTCACCGGTGACGCCTTCGGCTCCCAGCACTGCGAGTGCGGCGACCAGTTGGACGCCGCCCTGCGCGCGGTGGTCGCCGAGGGCGCCGGTGTCGTCGTCTACCTCAGAGGGCATGAGGGCCGCGGCATCGGCCTGCTCGCCAAGCTGCGCGCGATGGCCCTGCAGGCGGAGGGACTGGACACGGTCGAGGCCAACCTCGCGCTCGGGCTGCCGGTCGACGCCCGGGACTACGGCGTGGCCGCCCGCATCCTGGAGGACCTGGGCGTGAGCTCCGTGCGCCTGATGTCCAACAACCCGCGCAAGCGCGAGGCGCTGGTGAGCCACGGCATCGGCGTCGCCGAGCAGGTGCCGCTGCTGATCCCGCCGTGCGAGAGCAACATCACCTACCTGCGCACCAAGCGGGAGCGCCTCGACCACCACCTGCCGCACCTGGACGCGGTGGTCAGCTCCTCCTGAGACGCCGGGGCCGGTTCCGGTTCCCGCGACGTGACCCGGGCGATCCGTGCGCGACCCGTCAACGGGCCGCGTACGCTTCGTGACGTCCGCCCCTTGAGCGTCGGCCCTCCGGCGGCCGGCGCCTCACGTCCGGAGGCTCACCCGGTATGACCGAGCTCCAGCTGTGGCTGCGCCACGAGGCCCGAACGACCGAGCGCCGCACGCCCGTCGTGCCCGACGACGCCCGGCGGCTCGTCGAGCACGGAGTGGAACTGACCGTCGAGGAGTCCCCGCAGCGGGTCTTCCCGATCGAGGAGTACGAGGCGGCCGGCTGCCGCGTCGCCCCCGCCGGCTCCTGGGTGTCGGCCCCGCGGGACGCCGTCGTGCTGGGCCTGAAGGAACTGCCCGACCAGCCAGCCGAACTGACGCACCGCCACATCTTCTTCGGCCACGCCTACAAGGGCCAGCCGGGAGCGGCAGAGCTGCTGGGCCGGTTCGCCGCGGGCGGCGGGACGCTGTTCGACCTGGAGTACCTGGTGGACGACTCCGGGCGGCGCCTCGCCGCCTTCGGCTTCTGGGCCGGCTACCTGGGCGCCGCCCTGGCGGTGCTGCAGCACCGGGGCCGGTTGCGGGCGCCGCTCGTGCCCACCACCAAGGCCGAACTGGACGAGGTCCTCAAGCCATCGGATGCCGGAGCCGACTTCACCGGCCTGGTCGTCGGCGCCCTGGGCCGCAGCGGCCGCGGCGCCCGCGTGGCCTTCGCCACCGCCGGTGTGGACCCGACCTGCTGGGACCTCGACGAGACCCGCGACCTGGACCGCGCCGCCCTGCTGCGGCACGACGTCATGGTGAACGCGGTGCTCGCCACCAGCCCCGTCCCGCCCTTCCTGCGCGAGCGGGACCTGGACGCCCCCCACCGCCGCCTGCGCACCCTGTGCGACGTGACGTGCGACGTCGGCTCGCCGCTCAACGTCCTTCCCGTGTACGACGAGACCACCAGCTGGGACGAGCCGGCGCGGCGCCTGCGCGCGCAGCCGCCGCTCGACCTGATCGCCATCGACAACCTGCCCTCCCTGCTGCCGCTGGAGTCCAGCGCCGACTTCTCGGCCGCCCTGCTGCCCCACCTGCTCGACTTCGGCGTCACCGGACCCTGGGGGCACTGCCTGGACCGGTTCCGCCAGGCGGGCCGTGCGTACGGTCTCGACACGGGGGATCACCTTGACCACTGACCCGGTACCGGCCAGCGGCACCGTCCACTGGATCGGTGCCGGTCTGTCCACCGGCAGCGGACTGGCAGCGCTGTGCGACACCGCCGAGCGCGTGAGGCTGTGGCACCGCACCGAGAGCCGCGCCGCCGACGCCCTCGGCCGGCTGGGCCTGACCGGACGGGCCGAGCCCCGCGCCTACACGGTGTCCGCGCTCACCGCCGAACTGGCGCCCGGCGACGTCGTGGTGTCCATGCTGCCGGCACCGGAGCATGCGCCGCTGCTCGCCGAGTGCGTCCGGCTGGGGGCGCACTTCGCCTGCTCCAGCTATGTGTCGGAGGCGGTGCTCGAGCAGGTGCCCCGGGCCGGGAAGACCGGGGTCGTCGTCCTCACCGAGGCCGGGCTCGACCCGGGCATCGACCACCTCTTCGCGCACGACCTCGTCGCCCGGGCCCGCGAGGCGATCGGCGACGGGACCCCCGCCTCGTACTCCCTCACGTCGTACTGCGGTGGCGTCCCCGCCGAGCCGAACGACTTCACCTACCGCTTCAGCTGGGCACCCGCCGGAGTCCTCAACGCCCTGCGCTCACCGGCGCGTTACATCGACGACGGTGCCGAGACGGTCGCCGGGCGCCCCTGGGAGGCGACCCGGCGGCACGTCGTCGACGGGGAGACGTTCGAGGTCTACCCCAACCGGGACAGCGTCCCGTTCGTCGCGCAGTACGGGCTGCCGGACGCCTGGTCCCCGCGGACGTTCGTCCGGGGCACCCTGCGTCTGGAGGGCTGGCTGCGGGCCTGGGACGCCGTGTTCGAGGAGCTGAAGCGGGGCGACGACGCGCAGATCGCCGAGCTGGCCCGGGAACTGGCCGCCACGTACCCGACCACGGACGACGACCTCGACCGGGTCGTCCTCGCCGTCTGCCTGGACGTGCGGTCCGGCGAGGGGGAGACCTGGTCCGGTGGCTACCTCCTGGACCTGGTGGGCGACGCGGGGGAGAGCGCGATGGCCCGCTGCGTCTCGCGCACCCTCGCCCTGGGCGTGCGCCACGTCCTGGACGGCTCCCTGCCGTCGGGCCTGAACCGGGCGGCCGGGACGGCGGCCCGGTCCCGGCGGTGGCTCGGTGAACTCGCCCGTGAGGGCATCGAGTTCACGCTCCGCGTCGACAGCTAGCCGACCGGGGCCCGGTCGGTGAGGGCCTCGTGGACGAGTCGCTTGAGGTCCTTGAAGACCGTGTGCGGGGTCTTGGGCCGCACCTGCGTCATGAACTGCACCGTCAGGTCGCGGCCCGGGTCCACCCAGAACGTCGTCGTGGCCACCCCGCTCCAGCCGAAGGCACCGAGCCCGGACGGCACCTGTGTGCGGCCCGGGTCGATCACCACCGAGCAGTTGAAGCCGAAGCCCATCCCCTCGTTGCCGGGCTCGTCGTGGGCGGGACGGCTGCCGAAGGCGCGCAGGTCGGCGCCGCCCGGCAGGTGGTTGCGGGTCATCAGGTCCACGGTCTGCGGGGCGAGGAGCCGGACGCCGTCCAGTTCGCCCCGGCGCCGCAGCAGTTCCATGAAGCGGTGGTAGTCGTGGGCCGAGCACACCATGCCGCCACTGCCCGACAGGAACCGCGGCCGGCCCCGCAGCGGCAGCCCCGGGATCGGCTCGATGCCGCCGCCCTCCTTCTCGCCGTACATCTCGGACAGCCGGGGCGCCTGTTCGTCGGTGACGTGGAGGCCCGCGTCGGTCATGCCGAGGGGCCCGAAGATCCGCTCGGTGAAGAACGCGTCGAGCGGCCGGCCGGAGACGACCTCGACGACCCGGCCCAGGACGTTGCTGGCCACCGAGTAGTTCCACTCGGTGCCCGGCTCGAACTGCAGGGGCAGGCTCGCGTACACGTCGATGGTCTCGGCCAGGTCCGCGCCCGGCGGCACGGACGACTCCAGTCCGGCCCGGCGGTACAGGGCGTCCACGGGGTGGGAGTGGTAGAAGCCGAAGGTGAGACCCGAGGTGTGGGTCAGCAGGTGCCGGACGAGTATCGGGCCGTCGGCCGGACGGGTCCGGACGTCGTCGCCGGAGCCGCCGGCGTAGACCCGCGGCTCGGCGAAGGCCGGCAGGTGGTCGGCCACCGGATCGTCCAGGGACAGCCGGCCCTCCTCCACGAGCAGCAGCGCGGCGACCGCGGTGACCGGTTTCGTCATGGAGTAGACCCGCCACAGCGTGTCCGGCTCGACGGGGAGCCCGGCCGCGATGTCGCGTGAGCCGTGTGTGACGAGGTGGGCGACGCGTCCGCCGCGGGCGATCGAGACGAGGAAGCCGGGCAGCCGCCCCTCGTCGACGAAGCGGGCGAAGTGCCGGTCCAGGCGCTCCAGCGCCCGCGGATCCAGCCCCGCCTCGACCGGTTCGACCTCTTCTCGCAGCTGTGCCATGGCTCCTCCTCCGTCGCGCTCTCGAGGTGAGATCCGGCATACCCCGCCGCCTGTGATCCCATCCTGCTGCAGGACGCTTTCATGATCGCGCAGGAAAGGGTGAGCGAAACCCGGTGGCGTCACGCAGGGGCGTGGGAGCCCGTGACCGGCCCCCACGCCCGCACTCGACGGCCGCGGTGGTCAGACGGCCACCCTGTCGGCCCGCGCCGCCGGACGCGCGGCGCGCTCGCCCAGCGCCTCGGTCGGCACCCGGTGGGTCTCGCGCGCCGTCACCGCCGCGATCACCGGGGGCACGCACAAGGCCGCCGTGAACAGCGCCACCGCCGACCAGTCGTCCCCGTCCGGCCCGGCGATCCGCGCCGCGAACGTGACGGCGAACCCGGCCGCCGCGAACCCGATCTGCGTGCCGATGGCCACGCCCGACAGCCGCACCCGGGTCGTGAACATCTCGCCGTAGAAGGCGGGCCACACCCCGTTCGCCGCGCTGTAGACCAGGCCGAAACAGAGGACGCCCGTCAGGAAGGTCAGCGGGTAGGAGCCCGTGGAGACCGCCCACAGGTACAGGAACATCGTCACCGCGCTGCCGGCCGCGCCGATCAGGAACACCGGGCGGCGGCCGATCCGGTCGGACAGCGTGGCCCACAGCGGGATCGCGGCCAGCGCCACGACATTGGCCAGGGCGCCCACCCACAGCATGGCCGTGCGGGACATGCCGACCGCGTCGCTCGTGGCGTACGCCAGCGACCACACCGTGAAGACCGTGCTGACGGAGGCGATCAGCGCCCCCGCGACCACCCGCAGGACGTCCGACCAGTGCTCGCGCACCAGCACCAGCAGCGGCATCTTCACGACGCCCTCCTCGGCCGCCTGCCGGGCGAACGCCGGCGTCTCGTCCAGCTTGCGCCGGATGACATAGCCGGCGACGGCGACCGCGACGCTCAGCCAGAACGGCACCCGCCAGCCCCACGACAGCAGCTGCTCCTCGGGCAGCGCCGCTACCGGGATGAAGACCAGCGTGGCCAGCAACTGGCCGCCCTGGGTGCCGCTGAGGGTGAAGCTGGTGAAGAAGCCGCGCCGGTGCGCCGGCGCGTGTTCCAGCGTCATGGAGTTGGCGCTGGCCTGCTCGCCCGCGGCCGAGATGCCCTGCAGGACCCGGCACAGCACCAGCAGCACCGGGGCGAGGGTGCCGACCTGGTCCCGGGTCGGCAGACAGCCGATGAGGAACGTCGACAGGCCCATCAGCATCAGCGTGAAGACCATGATCTTCTTGCGGCCGAGCCGGTCGCCGAAGTGGCCGAGGACCAGTGCGCCGACCGGGCGGGCGGCGTAGGCGACGCCGAACGTGGCCAGCGACAGCAGGGTCGCGGTGGCCGGGTCGGACTCGTCGAAGAACACCTCCGGGAAGATCAGCGCGGCGGCGCTGCCGTAGATGAAGAAGTCGTAGTACTCCAGCGCGCTGCCGATCCAGGCGGCGGTGGCGGCTTTCCTGGGCTGGCCGGGTGGGGCGGCGGCCCCTGGGGGCGTGGCGGGGACGGACACGGCGGCTCCTTAGGGGGCTCCGCCACGGGCGGAGCGGGAACGCTGACGAGCAGGGCAGAGCAGAGGGGGGACGTGCCGGATCGCGGCTAATTAACCCACTGGGTAGTTAGTAGGGGATGGCCAGTGATGCTGCGCTCGTGCGCCGCCGGTGTCAAGAGGTCGCGCGCCGGGCGTTCAGTCCGCCGCGCGCTCGGCCGTCAGGTAGGCGATCACCATGTCGCCGAGCATGGCGCGGTAGTGGGCGCGCTGCGCCTCGTCGAGCAGGTCGCGGCCGAACAGGGCGCCGAAGGTGTGCCGGTTGGAGACCCGGAAGAAGCAGAACGAGGAGATCATCGCGTGCAGGTCGACGGCGTCGACGTCGGCCGTGAACAGGCCCGACTCCCGGCCCGACGCCAGGATCCGGCGGATCACGTCCAGGGCCGGGGAGCCGATCTTCCCGAGCCTCTCGGAGCCGGCGATGTGGTGCGCCTCGTGGATGTTCTCGATGCTGACCAGGCGGATGAAGTCGGGGTGCTGCTCGTGG
This sequence comes from Streptomyces sp., assembly GCF_031181705.1. Classification (GTDB taxonomy): domain Bacteria; phylum Actinomycetota; class Actinomycetes; order Streptomycetales; family Streptomycetaceae; genus Streptomyces. The sequence goes on along the minus strand of NZ_JAPSKN010000095.1, from coordinate 5,541 downwards.
TGGTCGAAGGTCAGCTCGGCCAGGCGCCGGATCGCCGCCACGGGGTCGAGGTGGTCGACGTCGAGCTGCTGCTCGGCCTCCCGGATCACCCCGTACGCACGCTCCAGCACGGCCGTGAACAGCTGCTCCTTGCCGCCGAAGTAGTAGTAGATCATCCGCTTCGTGGTGCGGGTGCGGGCGGCGATCTCGTCGACCCGGGCCCCGTCGTAACCGGCCCGGGCGAACTCCTGGGTGGCGACGTCGAGGATCTCGGCCCGGGTGCGGGCGGCGTCACGGATGCGCTCGCCGGGACGTGCCGGTTCTTCGACGCTGGTCATCAGGTTCCTTCGGGCGGAGGGTCCGGTGCCGGTGATTGTAGAAGGAGGGGCCCTGCCGTCCGGGGGTCTTCCGAAGGCCATGCTCGGCTGATATAGCTAACGTACTGGTTCGTACATTAGTGAGCCGCTCGGGAGGCGCGCGTGCCCAAGGACTCGTATCTGGCCGGACTGATCGGTTCCGGGATCGGCCCGTCGCTCAGCCCGGCGCTGCACGAGCGGGAGGCCGACCGCCAGGGTCTGCGTCTGCTGTACCGGCTCATCGACATCGACCCCCTCGGTGTGCCGCCCGAAGCGGTGGGCGACCTGGTGCGGGCCGCCCGCGACCTGGGGTTCGACGGGCTCAACATCACCCACCCCTGCAAGCAGCTCGTCGTGGGGCACCTGGACGCGCTCGCCCCGCAGGCCGAGGCGCTGGGCGCGGTCAACACGGTCGTCTTCGAGGACGGCCGGGCCGTCGGCCACAACACGGACGTCACCGGCTTCGCCGCCTCCTTCGCCCGCGGGCTGCCCGACGCGCCGCTGGAACGGGTCGTGCAGCTCGGCGCCGGCGGCGCGGGCGCGGCCGTCGCGCACGCCCTCCTCACCCTCGGCGCCGGACACCTCACCGTCGTCGACGCCCTGCCCGACCGGGCCGCGGCCCTCGCCGCCGCCCTGAACGGGGCCTTCGGCCGGGGCCGGGCGGCCGCCGCGCCCCCGGACCGGTCGGCGCGGCTGCTCGCGCACGCCGACGGCATCGTCCACGCCACCCCCACCGGCATGGCCGCCCACCCCGGCCTGCCCCTGCCCGCGGAGCTGCTCCACCCCCGACTGTGGGTCGCCGAGGTGGTCTACCGCCCGCTGGAGACCGAGCTGCTGCGCACCGCCCGCGCCCTGGGCTGCGCCACCCTCGACGGCGGCGGGATGGCCGCCTTCCAGGCCGCCGACGCGTTCCGCCTGTTCACCGGGCGGGAACCCGACGCCACGCGGATGCTGGCCGACCTGACCGAGCTGGCCGGCGTCGTCGGCGCACGGCCCTAGGAAGGGACACCGACGTTGCGTACGTCCATCGCCACCGTCTGCCTCAGCGGATCCCTCACCGAGAAGCTCGACGCCGCCGCCCGGGCCGGCTTCGACGGGGTGGAGATCTTCGAGAACGACCTGCTGGCCAGCCCCCTCACCCCCGAGGAGATCCGGGCCCGCTGCGCCGACCTGGGCCTGGGCATCGACCTGTACCAGCCGATGCGGGACGTCGAGGCCGTCCCCGAGGCCGAGTTCGCCCGGAACCTGCGGCGCGCCCGGCGCAAGTTCGAGCTGATGAGCAGGCTCGGCGCCGACACGGTCCTCGTCTGCTCCAGCGTCTCCCCGCACGCGGTGGACGACGACGCCCTCGCCGCCGAACAGCTGAGCCGTCTCGCCGACACCGCCCGGGAGTTCGGCGTCCGGGTGGCCTACGAGGCCCTGGCGTGGGGCCGGCACGTCAGCACCTACGACCACGCCTGGCGCATCGTCGAGTCCGCCGGGCACCCGGCGCTCGGCACCTGCCTGGACAGCTTCCACATCCTCTCGCGCGGCTCGGACCCCAGGGGCATCGAGGACATACCCGGTGAGAAGATCTTCTTCCTCCAGCTCGCCGACGCCCCGCTGCTCGCCATGGACGTCCTGCAGTGGAGCCGCCACTACCGCTGCTTCCCCGGCCAGGGCGGCTTCGACGTCGCCGGCCTGGTACGGCACGTACTGGCCACCGGCTACGACGGGCCGCTGTCCCTCGAGGTCTTCAACGACGTGTTCCGGCAGGCCGAGGCCGGACCCACCGCCGTGGACGCCCGGCGCTCGCTGCTGCTCCTGGAGGAGACGGTGGGGCGGGCGCCCCTGCCCGGAACCGTCGTCCCCACCGCAGTGGCCTTCGCCGAGCTGGTCACGCCCGACGCCGAGCCCCTCACCGCCCTGCTGCGGGCCCTGGGCTTCACCCGTACCGCACGGCACCGGGGCAAGCCCGTCGACCTGTGGGAGCAGGGGGACGCCCGGATCCTCGTCAACACCGGTCCGGCCGTCCGCCGGGACGGCGGCCGGCTCGCCGCGATCGGGCTGGAGTCGCCCGACCCGGCCGGGGCGGCCCGGCGTGCCGAGGCGCTGCTCGCGCCCGTGCTGCCGCGTCGCCGGGCGGCCGAGGACGCCGCGCTGGAGGCGGTCGCCGCCCCCGACGGCACGGAGCTGTTCTTCTGCGCCACCGGCCGGCCCGAACTGCCCGACTGGCGCGCCGACTTCGAGGGGACCGGCCGGCCCGCTCCGGGCGCGGGCGTCCGGGGCATCGACCACCTCGCCCTCACCCAGCCCTGGCACCACTTCGACGAGGCGGCCCTCTTCCACCGCGGCGTGCTCGGCCTGGACGCGCAGGAGAGCGTGGACGTCGCCGACCCCTACGGACTGCTGCGCAGCCGGGCGCTGGCCGGCGCCGACGGCGGCGTCCGCATCGTCCTCTCCGTCGGCGCCGCGCCGACCGACGACACCGTCCACGCCCAGCACGTCGCCCTGGCCACCGACGACGTGGTCGCGGCGGCCCGCCGCTTCCGCGAGGCCGGCGGCAGCCTGCTGCCGGTCCCCGCCAACTACTACGACGACCTCGCCGCCCGCTTCGAGTTCGCCGACGGCGAGCTGGAGACCTACCGCGACCTCGGCATCCTCTACGACCGGGACGCCCGGGGGGTGTTCCGCCACTGCTACACCCGCACGGTGGGCCGGGTCTTCTTCGAACTGGTCCAGCGCGAGGGCGGCTACCGGGGCTACGGCGCCGCCAACGCGCCGGTGCGGCTGGCGGCACAGCACGCGGCGCGGGGCCTCACGGGCGGCTGACGGCCCGGGTGACGCCGGTGACGACCGTGGTGGCGACGGTCCGTTCGGGCCCTCGGTCCGCGCCCCGCGCCGGGTCCTCGTCCGCCGCCGTGCGGAAGTCCACGTCCGCCCCGCGCGGGAAGGCGCGCCACACCCGCCGCTCGGCGGGCGTCATGTCGCCGATCCGCATCGACGGGGACTCCGGTGGCCCCGGCCGGGGGCTGCAACTCGCCTCCGGCCGGGCCCTGTCACGCCCTGATGTTCCACTCCTGGATCACCGGCCGGCCGTGCTCGGTCGACAACCGGGAGACCGTGCCCGTCTCCAGCCGGAACAACCGCCCCTCCGACGGCGGCAGGCCCAGCCGGCGGGCCGTGAGGACGCGCAGGAAGTGGCCGTGGGCCACCAGCGCCACGTCGCCCCCGGGCAGCGCCTCGGCCACCCGGGCCAGCACCCGGTCGGCACGCTTGCCAACCTCCTCGGGGGACTCCCCGGGCCCGTCCGGCCCGGGCGGGGCCCCGTCGGTCCACAGGTCCCAGTCGGGGCGGGTGCGGTGTATCTCGTCGGTGGTGACGCCCTCGTAGGCGCCGTAGTACCACTCGTGCAGGTCCGGGTCCTGTTCGGTGCCCTTCAGGCCCGCGAGCGCGGCGGTGCGCACCGCACGGGCCAGAGGGCTGGTGAGGACCAGCGCGAAGGGACGGTCCGCCAGGAGCGGGGCCAGCGACCCGGCCTGCTCCTCACCGCGCGGGGTGAGGGGCAGGTCGGTGAAGCTGGTGTGCTGTCCGCTCCGGCTCCACTCCGTCTCGCCGTGGCGGACCAGCAGCAGATCACCCACGGTGCTACGCCTTCTTCGCGGACTCGACGGCGTGGCCGCCGAACTGGTTGCGCAGCGCCGCGATCATCTTCATCTGCGGCGGGTCGTCCTGCCGGGAGGCGAACCGGGAGTACAGGGAGGCGGTGATGGCCGGCAGCGGCACGGAGTTGTCGATCGCCGCCTCCACCGTCCAGCGTCCCTCACCGGAGTCCTGGGCGTAGCCGCGCAGGTTCTCCAGGTGCTCGTCCTGGTCGAGCGCGTTGACCGCGAGGTCCAGCAGCCAGGAGCGGATGACGGTGCCGTCCTGCCAGGAGCGGAAGACCTCGCGGACGTTGTCCACGGAGTCCACGGCCTCCAGCAGCTCCCAGCCCTCGGCGTAGGCCTGCATCATGGCGTACTCGATGCCGTTGTGGACCATCTTGGCGAAGTGCCCGGCGCCCACCCGCCCGGCGTGGACGTAGCCGTACGGGCCCTCCGGCTTGAGTGCCTCGAAGATCGGCCGCAGCCGGTCGACGTACTCCTTCTCGCCGCCGACCATCAGGGCGTAGCCGTTCTTCAGGCCCCACACCCCGCCGGATACGCCGGCGTCGACGAAGCCGATGCCGCGCCTGCCCAGCTCCTCGGCGTGCTTCTCGTCGTCCGTCCAGCGGGAGTTGCCGCCGTCGACCACCGTGTCGTACGGCTTGAGGAGGCCCGCGAGCTGGTCGATGACGTGCTGGGTGGGGGCGCCGGCCGGGACCATCACCCAGACCGTGCGGGGCGCCTCCAGCTGGTTGACGAGGTCGGCCAGGCTGGAGACGTCCGACTTCTCGGGGTCGGTGTCGTAGCCGATGACGGTGTGGCCGGCGTTGCGCAGGCGCTCGCGCATGTTGCCGCCCATCTTGCCGAGACCCACAAGTCCGATCTGCATGTCAGTTCACTTCCCGAAGGTTGCGGTAGGCGGCCACCAGGGCGGCCGTGGACGGGTCGAGACCGGGGACGTCGGCGCCCTCGGTCAGGGCGGGTTCGACGCGCTTGGCGAGCACCTTGCCGAGTTCGACGCCCCACTGGTCGAAGGAGTCGATGTTCCACACCGCGCCCTGCACGAACACCTTGTGCTCGTAGAGGGCGACCAGCTGGCCGAGGACGGAGGGGGTCAGCTCGGTGGCCAGGATGGTGGTGGTCGGGTGGTTGCCCCGGAACGTGCGGTGCGGCACCTGCTCCTCGGGCACGCCCTCCGCGCGCACCTCCTCGGCGGTCTTGCCGAAGGCGAGGGCCTGGCCCTGTGCGAACAGGTTGGCCATCAACAGGTCGTGCTGCGCCTTGAGTTCGTCGCTCAGTTCGGCGACCGGCCGGGCGAAGCCGATCAGGTCGGCCGGGATGAGCTTGGTGCCCTGGTGGATCAACTGGTAGTAGGCGTGCTGCCCGTTGGTGCCCGGCGTACCCCAGACCACCGGGCCCGTCTGCCACTCCACGGGGTTGCCCTCGCGGTCCACCGACTTGCCGTTGGACTCCATGTCGAGCTGCTGGAGGTAGGCGGTGAACTTGGACAGGTAGTGGCTGTAGGGCAGCACGGCGTGCGACTGGGCGTCGTGGAAGTTGCCGTACCAGATGCCCAGCAGGCC
>NZ_JAPSKN010000094.1 GCF_031181705.1 Streptomyces sp. | reverse complement strand
CTCCGCCCTCAACCCCTCCCTGGACTCCTGGGACCAGGCCCCGGCCGCCTCCGAACTGGAGGCCATGGTCACGCGGCTCACGGCCACCGAGGTCTACGGCACCGACCCGGCCGGCACCTCCGGCTCCGCCGGCACCTCCGGCTCCACCGGCACCTCGGGCTCCGCCCGCACCTCGGGCTCCGCCGGCACCTCGGGCTCCGCCGGCACCTCGGGCTCCGCCGGCACCTCGGGCTCCGCCGGCACCTCCGGCACCTCCGGCTCCGCCGGCTCCGCCGGCACCTCCGGCTCCGCCGGCACCTCCGGCACCTCCGGCTCCACCGGCACCTCCGGCTCCGCCGTCACCCCCGACTCCGTCGTCACCACCGGCGGCACCGAGTCCAACCAACTCGCCCTCCTCCTCGCCCGCGAGGCGTACGGCGGCTCCGTCCGGCTCGTGACCGGCGCCAACGCCCACCACTCACTGCCCCGCGCCGCCTGGCTGCTCGGACTTCCCGACCCCGTCGTCCTCCCCGCCCCGGCAGGCACCCTCGACCCCACCGCACTCGCCGAGACCCTCACCCGCCTGACCGGGCCGCTGCTCGTCGCCGCCACCGCCGGCACCACCGACGCCGGACTCATCGACCCGCTGCCCCAGATCGCCGCCCACTGCGCGGCCCGCGGCGCCCGGCTGCACATCGACGCCGCCTACGGCGCGGGCCTGCTCCTCAGCACCCGGCACCGCGGCCTGCTGAACGGCCTCGAAGCCGCCGACACCGTCACCCTCGACCTGCACAAACTCGGCTGGCAGCCGGTCGCCGCCGGATTCCTCGCCGTCCGCGACGCCCACGACCTCACCGCCCTGCGCCACCGCGCCGACTACCTCAACGCCACCGACGACACCGAGGCCGGACTGCCGGACCTGCTCGGCCGCTCCCTGCGCACCACCCGCCGCCCCGACGTCCTCAAACTCGCCGTCACCCTCAAGACCCTCGGCCGCGCCGGCCTCGGCACCCTCGTCGACCAGGTGTGCGCCCGCGCCCGCGAGTTCGCCGCCCTGGTCCACGCCCACCCCGGCTTCGAACTGCACGCCCCGCCCGTCATCAGCACGGTCCTGTTCCGGCCCGCGGACGCCCCCGACGCCACCGTCGCCGCCGTACGCCGCGCGCTGCTCACCGACGGCCGAGCCGTCCTCGGCCGGGCCCGCCTCGACGGCCGGCTCTGGCTCAAGGCCACCCTCCTCAACCCCGCCACCGGGCCCGACGACCTGGCCGCCCTGCTGCACCTCGTGGCAGAGAGCCGAGCGACACTCGTGGAAGGACACACCCCCTGATGAACCCCGCATCCCCCGAGCACCAGCAGCCCGACGCCCCCCGCGACCTCGTCGGCATCGGCATCGGCCCCGCCAACCTCTCCCTCGCGGCGCTCGCCCAGCCCCTGCGCGACCTCGACACCGTCTTCTACGAGCAGCGCCCGGCCTTCGCCTGGCACCCCGGCCTGCTCATCGAGGGCGCCACCATCCAGGTCCCGTTCCTCGCCGACCTGGTCACCCTCGTGGACCCCACCAGCCCCTGGACCTTCCTCAACTGGCTCAGGTCCCGCGAGCGCCTCTTCCCCTTCTACTTCGCCGAGCGCTTCCACATCCACCGCGCCGAGTACGACGCCTACTGCCGCTGGGTCTGCGAGAGCCTCCCGGACCTGCGCTTCCGCCACCAGGTCGACGCCGTCCGCTGGAACCCCGAACGCGACGTGTTCGAGGTCGACTTCACCCAGCTCGACAGCGACGGCGAGGCGGAGGCCCTCGGCCGGACGTACACGCGCAACGTCGTCCTCGGCATCGGCACCGAGCCCTACGTCCCCGAACCCCTCAAGCCCCTCACCGAAGCCCCGGGCGTGCCCGTCGTGCACGCCGCCGACTACCTCGACCACCGCGCCGCCCTGCTCGCCGCCGAACACGTCACCGTCGTCGGCATCGGCCAGTCCGGCGCCGAGATCTTCCTCGACCTGCTCCGCAACCGGCCCGCCGGGCGCGAGAGACTCCACTGGCTCGGCCGCACCGAGGCCTTCGCCCCCATGGAGTACTCCAAGCTCGGCCTGGAGCACTTCACCCCCGACCACACCCGCTACTTCCACGCCCTGCCCGAGTCCGCCCGCGACCGGCTCCTCGCCGGGCAGTGGCAGCTCCACAAGGGCATCGACGCCGGCACCGTCGCCGCCATCCACGACGAGCTCTACCGCCGCACCCTGCACGGCGGCTGGCCCGACGCCGTCCTCACACCCGGCGTGCGCGTCCGCACCGCCGGACGGATCGCCACGACCCAGGTGGAACTGCACCTCGAACACGACCGGCAGGCGAGCCGCTCCCGCCTCACCACCGACGCCGTCGTCCTCGCCACCGGCTACCGCGAACGCCCCCTCGACCGCGTCCTCGCCGGACTCGACCCCTACATGCGCCGGGACAGCCAGGAGCGGCCGCGCATCGACGAGGACCACCGGCTCGTCCTGGACCCGTCCGTCTCCGGCTCGGTGTACGTCCAGAACGCCGAGACCCACACCCACGGCGTCGGCACACCCGACCTGGGCCTCGTCGCCTGGCGCGGCGCGATCATCCTCAACTCCCTGACGGGCGGGGAGGCCTACGGACTCCCGCGCCGCACCGCCTTCACCACCTTCGGCCTCACCCGGCGGCAGCAGGTGCCGCCGCCCCGCGAGGCACCGGCCCTGACCCCGCTCGTCGACGACCGGAGGTGAGAAGGACGACGGAGCCGAGAAGGACGCGGCTCAGAACACGGGCGTGCCGTTCCGCGTGAGCTTCCAGTCCACCGCGGCGAACTCGGCCGGATCGATCGACCCCTTCGCCTTCACCCAGGCGATCATGGTGTTGCGGATCTCGTCCGAGTTCGACCACAGCAGCGGCGCGGCGGCGACATGCGGGAAGTTCCCGCCGCCGTTGGCCCGGTAGTTGTTCACCGCGAACACGAACGTCGCGTCGTCGGCCAGCGGCTGGCCCCCGAACCGCACGTTCGTCACCCGCGACCCGGCCGGCTTCGCGATGTCGATCTCGTACGACAGGCCGCTCACCACGTCGTAGTTGTAGTCCGGCGTCCCGCCCGCGTTGGTCAGCTTCGCCGGGTCCACCGGCTCGCCCGGCGCGGTCTGCGTGAAGTAGTCCGCCGAGAACTCCAGGTACGCCTTCATCTGCGCGCCCGTCATCAGACGCGCCTCCAGCGTGTTCTCGAACACGTACAGGCCCGCCACGTCCCGGATCGTCACCTCGCCCGCCGGGATCCGGGCACTGCGCGAGAAGCACGCCGCCTGCGACAGCACCGGCAGCGCCGCGTACTCCGTGCCCGCCAGCGCCTGCTTCACCGTGTCCGCCTGGATGTGGTTGATCAGGTCGATGATCGGCACGTCCTTGTACGGCGCCTCGGCCGACGTCATCTCCGCCGCGTTCGTGCCGATGACCTGGTTGACGTACGCCACGACCTTCTCGTGCTCGTCCGAGAGCAGCCGCACGATCTTCGGGTCCTCCTGAACGGTGTTGGAGTTCAGGACCCGCGCGCCGGCCTTCTCGACCTTCCAGCAGCCCTTCTCCCAGACCAGCTCGAAGTCGAACAGCGTCAGCCGCTGCCCCCACTTCAGCGGCTCCGACAGCACGACCCGCTCGCCCGTCTTCTCGTTCGTCACGAAGTACTCGGGGATCTCCGTGTGCGCGTGCCCGACCAGGATCGCGTCGATGCCCGGCACCTGCTCGGCCACCAGCCCGGCCGCGTTCTCGATGTACGGCAGCTGGTCACCGTAGGACGACGTGCCCGACGAGCCGCTGTGCGCCGAGACGATGACGACGTCCGCGCCCATCGACCGCAGCCTCGGCACCCACTTCGCCGCCTGCTCCTCCAGACCCGGGAACGTCATCTTGCCCTGCACGTTCGCCTTGTCCCAGATCGCGATGCCCGGGTTGGTCAGCCCCAGCACCGCCACCTTCACGTCCCGCCCGAACGGCGTGCGCAGCCGGTGCATGCTGTACGGCGCGAACGCCGGGCGCAGCGTCTTGGCGTCCAGCGCGTTGGCGCCCAGCAGCGGGAAACGGCACTGCTGCTCGAACTTGCGCAGCACCGGGATGCCGTAGTTGAACTCGTGGTTGCCGAGCGCCGCCGCGTCGTACTCCATCGCGTTCATCGCCTGCGCCATCGGGTGCACCGGCCCGCCCTCGGCGGTGATCGGGTCCACCTTGGCGTAGTAGTACGACAGCTGCGTGCCCTGGATGGTGTCGCCCGCGTCGATGAGCAGCGTGTTGCGGCGGCCCTTCTCCTCGCGGACCTGGTTCACCAGCGTGGACACCTTCGCCAGGCCGACGTCGTTGTGGGCCTTGTCGTCGAACTCGGCGTCCGTGAAGTAGTCCCAGTTGAAGACGTTGCCGTGCAGGTCCGTCGTCCCCATCACGGTGAACGCGTACCGCTTCGCACGCCCCCGCGAGCCCTCCCGCGCCTCGGCCGCCTCGGCGCCCGGCGCCGCGACCGCACCGGCCAGCGCCACCCCCGCCCCGGTCACGGCGGACTTCTCCAGGAACTTCCGGCGGTTCAACGGCATCTCGGGCTCTCCTCGCGGAATCTGTGAACGACGCGCGTAGATTCTGACCCGGTCATGACCGGCCGCAACAGACCCGCCAGATTGCGATCTGGTGACTCGGTTCCGCCGACTCCACGCCGCCCGCCGGCCGCACCATGACAGAGTGGGGCGTATGACCGCGCCCACGGCAGACGCCTCCGAGCCCGCCGTCCCCTACGGCACGCCCGACGCCCCGCGCATCGCCGTGCGCGGCGAGGCCCGTCTCGAAGTCGACCCGGAGATCGCCCGCATCGGCATCACCGTCGCCGCCCGCGGCCGGGACCGCCGCTCCGCCCTCGACGACCTCACCCGCCGCAACGCCGGCGTCCTCGACCTGGTCAAGTCCTACGGCGACGCCGTCGAACGCCTGGAGACCGGCGCCTTCTCCATCACACCCGAACTCACCAAGCACGGCCGCGGCGAACGCGTACGCACCTACCACGGCAGCGTCCACGTCACCGCCGAGCTCACCGACTTCACCGCCCTCGGCGAACTCACCACCCGCCTCGCCGACCTCGACCTCACCCGCGTCGACGGCCCCTGGTGGGCCCTGCGCCCCGACTCGCCCGCCCACCGCGAGGCCCGCAAGAAGGCCGTGACGGAAGCCGTCCAGCGCGCCCGCGAGTACGCCGAGGCCCTCGGCACCACCCTCGCCGCCCTGGTCGAGCTCGCCGACATCGGCGCCGAGAACAGTCCGCCCGCCTACCCCCAGGCCCCCGGCCGGATGCGCTCCGCCGCCTTCGCCGGTGCCGCCGAGGACGCCCCGGCCGCCCCCCTCGACCTCGAACCCCAGCGCCAGCGCGTCCACGCGCAGATCAACGCCCGCTTCACGATGGTGCCGCCGCGCCTGTGAGCACCGCGGAGAAAAAGATTCCGCATACGCGAACGAATTTCCGGGCGTGCTCATCGGAGCGCCCCGCCGCGCAATTCAACACTTGTCAATAACGCTTCACGCAACGTCTGTTGAGTGGTCACGCTCGGCCAATTCTCTACCGGTCGGTAACTCATAGGCTCGGACCTATGCGCCGAGCGAAGATCGTCTGCACCCTTGGGCCCGCCACCGACTCGTACGACCAGATCAAAGGCCTGGTCGACGCCGGAATGGACGTGGCCCGATTCAACCTCAGCCACGGCGGACACGCCGAACACGAGGAGCGCTACCACCGCGTGCGCAAGGCCGCCGACGAGACCGGCCGCAGCGTCGGACTCCTCGCCGACCTTCAAGGCCCGAAAATCCGCCTCGGCCGCTTCACCGAAGGCCCCGTACTCCTTGAACGCGGCGACACCTTCACCATCACCGTCGAAGACGGCGTCGAAGGAGACGGCCACAGGTGCGGCACCACCTACGCCGGCCTCGCCGCGGACGTCACCCCCGGCGAACGCATCCTCGTCGACGACGGCAGGGTCTGCCTCGAAGTCACCGAGGTCGACGGCCCCCGCGTCCACACCACCGTCGTCGAGGGCGGTGTCATCTCCGACCACAAGGGCCTGAACCTGCCCGGCGTCGCCGTCTCCGTCCCCGCCCTGTCCAAGAAGGACGAGGACGACCTGCGCTGGGCCCTGCGCACCGGCTTCGACGTCATCGCCCTGTCCTTCGTCCGCAGCGGCCGCGACATCCAGGACGTCCACCGCATCATGGACGAGGAGGGCCGCCGCCTCCCCGTCATCGCCAAGGTCGAAAAACCCCAGGCGGTCGAGAACATCGACGACATCGTCGCCGCCTTCGACGGCATCATGGTCGCCCGCGGCGACCTCGGCGTCGAGATGCCGCTGGAGCAGGTCCCGATCGTCCAGAAGCGCGCGGTCAAACTGGCCAGGCGCAACGCGAAACCGGTCATCGTCGCCACGCAGATGCTCGACTCGATGATCGACAACGCCCGCCCGACCCGCGCCGAGGCCTCCGACGTCGCCAACGCGATCATCGACGGCACGGACGCGGTGATGCTGTCCGGCGAGACGAGCGTCGGCAAGCACCCCATCGAGACGGTCCGCACGATGGCCCGCATCGTCGAGGCGGCGGAGGAGGACATCCTCGCCAAGGGCCTGCCGCCCCTGACCGAACACAACAAGCCCCGCACCCAGGGCGGCGCGGTGGCCCGCGCGGCCGCCGAGATGGGCGACTTCCTGGGCGCGACGTTCCTGGTCGCCTTCACCCAGTCCGGCGACACGGCCCGCCGCCTCTCCCGCTACCGCTCGCCCATTCCGGTGCTGGCCTTCACCCCCGACCAGGCGACCCGCTCCCAGCTCGCCCTGACGTGGGGCGTGGAGACATTCCTCGGCCCGTACGTGGACTCCACGGACGCGATGGTCCACCAGGTCGACGAACTGCTCCTCAAGTACGGCCGCTGCCGCCCGGGCGACATGGTCGTCATCACAGCAGGCTCCCCACCCGGCGTCCCGGGCTCGACGAACATGGTCCGCGTCCACCACATCGCCCAGGACGACAGCCCGAGGTAGGCCACGGTCAGTACTTGGGCCCGACGTGGGCGTCCATGAGGGCTACGGAGGCTTTGCGGGCGACGGAGATGTTGCGTGCGTTCGCCCTCTTCCATTCGACGCCCACCTGGTCGAGCGCTGTGGTGAAGAGGCGGATGATGTCGGGCGACAGGTTGGTGAAGAAGTACCGGGGATATTCGTAGCGCTTGTGCTCACCGGCGACCGTCCGGATCGTCCAGTTGGTGATCCGGCAGCCGTCGGAGTGGACGAGTCCCCGGATGAACTCCCAGGGGTGCGCGCCGACGATGGCCTGCTGCCAGGGTTCGAGGACGATGGGACGTTCGTGCTTCTTGCCCGGCCCGTGCTGGGGGAAGAAGTGCGGCCAGTGCCTGCTGTAGCCGACCACTGAGACGTATCCCTGTGCCTGGACGCGGTAGGCCCGCCCGGTCGGGCTGATGGTGCGCATGGCGGTCTCGCAGGCGTCGATCAGACCCGGCCAGGAATCGGCGCACGCGATCCTCAGGTAGTAGCCCGTGCCGCGTGGGTGGCCGCTGATGCAGCCGTCACCGAGATACAGGCCCAGCAGGTAGGCGTACGCGCACTCGTCGGCAGGGAGTCCGGCGCCAGGAAGCGAAGTCCGGGGCAGCGGCTCGAGGCGGTCCTGCCAGGAGCGGATCGCGGCCCGCGAGATACCCGTCTCACGGCTCACCGAGTTCAGGCTGCGGCCCTGTGCCACCAGCGCGAGTGCTCGCTTGCGTGTGCTGACGTCGTACATGAGAGCACTGTGGAAGTGCTCTCATGGCGACACGCGGCAAAAAGCGGATGTTCACGAGAACGTGGACATCCGCTTCGATCTGGTGACCTTGGAATACAAGGAAAAGTGCCCCGGGTCGGACTCGAACCGACACTGTATGGGTTTTGAATCCATTGCCTGCTGCCAATTGGGCTACCGGGGCCCGGTGAATCCAAGGTTGACCTGGACCCACTGCCCGACCACCATACCGCAGCTAGGTACGCTCTTGGGAGCAGTACCGGCCTGCCCCGTACCAAGGAGCCCACGTGAGCGCCCCCGAGTCGCCCCAGCCTGTTGACGTGCCTGATGAGGACAAGTCGCACGTGCCTCCGATGACGACCCGGGTCGTCATCGCCGAGGACGAGGCCCTGATCCGGCTCGACCTCAAAGAGATGCTGGAGGAGGAGGGGTACACCGTCGTCGGTGAGGCCGGTGACGGTGAGCAGGCCGTGGAGCTGGCCCGTGAGCACCGCCCCGACCTGGTGATCCTGGACGTGAAGATGCCGAAGCTCGACGGTATCTCCGCGGCCGAGAAGATCGCCGAGGAGAGCATCGCGCCGGTGCTGATGCTGACCGCCTTCTCGCAGCGCGACCTGGTGGAGCGCGCCCGGGACGCCGGTGCGATGGCCTACCTGGTGAAGCCGTTCAGCAAGACCGACGTCGTGCCGGCGATCGAGATGGCCGTCTCCCGCTTCACGGAGCTGAAGGAGCTGGAGAAGGAGGTCGCCGACCTCACGCTCCGCTTGGAGACGCGCAAGCTGGTGGACCGCGCGAAGTCGATCCTGCAGACGGAGTACGGGCTGACCGAGCCGGCCGCGTTCCGGTGGATCCAGAAGACGTCGATGGACCGCCGCATGTCGATGCAGCAGGTCGCGGAGGCGGTCATCCAGGACGCCGAGGAGAAGAAGGCCGGCAAGGGCTGATCCGGCAGCACGGAAAAAAGCGGCCTGTCCCCTTCCGCCCGGAAGGGGACAGGCCGCTTTCGTGTACGGCCGGGACTCAGTCCTCGCCGAGGTAGGCCTTGCGCACGGACTCGTCGTGCAGCAGGTCCTGGCCCGTTCCGGACAGGACGATGTTGCCGACCTCCATGACGTGGCCCTGGTCCGCGAGGGACAGGGCCGCCTGGGCGTTCTGCTCGACCAGGAGGATGGTCGTGCCCTGGGACTTCAGCTCCGAGATGGTCGCCATGATCTTCTGCATCATGATCGGGGAAAGACCCATGGAGGGCTCGTCGAGCATGAGCAGCTTGGGCTGGGACATCAGGGCGCGGCCCATGGCGAGCATCTGCTGCTCACCGCCGGAGAGGGTTCCGGCGGCCTGGTTGCGGCGTTCGCCGAGGATGGGGAAGAGGTCGTACGCCTTCTGGATGTCCTTTTCGATGCCTTCCTTGTCCTTGCGGAGGAAGGCGCCGAGCTGGAGGTTCTCGAAGATCGTCAGGCGCGGGAAGATGTGCCGGCCTTCTGGGGAGTGGGCCAGGCCGAGGGAGACGATCTTGTGGGCGGGGACCCCGTTGAGGGGTTCGCCGTCGAAGAGGATCTTCCCGGCGGTGGGCTTGAGCAGGCCCGACAGGGTGCGCAGGGTGGTCGTCTTGCCGGCGCCGTTGGTGCCGATGAGGGTGACGACCTGGCCGGCGTCGACGCTGAAGGAGATGCCCTTGACGGCTTCGATCTTGCCGTAGGAGACCCGGAGGTCCTCGACTTCGAGGAGTGCGGTCACTTGGCTTCTCCCTTGGTGCTGCTGGTGGTGCTGGGCGCTTCCGCGGCGGCTTCGGCGGCCTCGACCTCGGCGGCTTCGGCCTGGCCGGGGTCGCCTTCGAAGGGCTCTCCGAGGTAGGCGGCGACGACGCGTTCGTCGGCCTGGACGACGTCGGCGGTTCCCTCGACGAGCTTCTCGCCCTGGACGAGGACGGCGACGCGGTCGGAGAGGTTGAAGACGAAGCGCATGTCGTGCTCGATGAGCAGGACGGCGATGCCCTTGTCGCGGATGGCGAAGACGAGGTCTTCGGTGGCCCTGGTCTCCTGCGGGTTCATGCCGGCGGTGGGCTCGTCGAGGAGGAGCAGGCCGGGCTCGGAGGCCATGGCGCGGGCGATCTCCAGCTTGCGCTGCTCGCCGTAGGGGAGGTTGCGGGCGAGGTGGTCGCGCTTGTGGGCGAGGCCGATGAACTCCAGGAGTTCCATGGCGCGTTCCTCGCTGGCGCGCTCGGCCTTCTTGAAGCCGGGGCCGCGCAGGAGGGCGGACCAGAGGCCTTCCTTGGTCCGCGTGTGGCGGCCGACGAGGACGTTCTCGAGGACCGTCATGTTGGCGAACAGGCGGATGTTCTGGAAGGTGCGGGCGATGCCGGCCTGGGTGACCAGGTGGGGCTTGGGCGGGAGCACGGTGCCCTTGTAGGAGACGGTGCCCTCGGTGGGGACGTACAGGCCGGTGAGGCAGTTGAAGAAGGTGGTCTTGCCGGCGCCGTTGGGGCCGATGAGGCCGACGATCTCGCCGGCGTTGACCGTGAAGTCGACGGAGCGGACGGCGGTGAGGCCGCCGAAGCGCATCGTGACGTCGCGGGCTTCGAGTACAGGTGTCGTCATGATGGTTACGCCCCCGCCTTGGTGACGGCCGGTTCGTCGGTCAGCGTGGTCTGTTTTGGTACGTCGAGTTGGCCGGTCTCGTGGAATTCGAGCTGGCGTCGGCGGTTGGCGATGATGCCTTCGGGGCGGAAGCGCATCAGGAGGATGAGCGCGATGCCGAAGGCGAGGAGCGACTTCTCCTGGAGGAAGACGAGCTTCTCGGGGAGCAGGTAGAGCAGGGCCGCGCCGAGGAGCGGTCCGGCGACGGTGCCCATGCCGCCGAGGACGACCGCGGCCAGGAGGAACGCGGAGTTGGGCGGGGTGGAGCCGGCGAACTGGTAGGGCGTGGGGACCACGCTGTAGGTGACGTGGGCGCTGACGGTGCCGGCGAGGCCGGCGAGGGCGGCGCCGAGGGCGAAGGCGATGAGCTTGACGCGGAAGCCGTTGATGCCCATGGCGGTGGCGGCGGTCTCGTCCTCGCGGATGGCGATCCAGGAGCGGCCGATGCGGGAGTCGGCGGCGCGGGTGTAGACGAGGACCACGATGGCCATGATCAGGACCATCAGCAGGTAGTAGTTGGCGAACCGGCCGAGGGTGAATCCGCCGATGTCGTGGGCCTGCCCGAAGTCGAACCCGAAGAGGTTCAGGTCGGGGATGGAGGGGATGCCGTTGGGGCCGTTGGTGACGTCGGGTCCGGACTGGCCGTCCATGTTGTTGACGGCGATGCGGAAGATCTCTCCGAAGCCGAGGGTGACGATGGCGAGGTAGTCGCCGCGCAGCCGCAGGGTCGGGGCGCCGATGAGGACGCCGAAGACCAGGGAGGCGGCGGCGCCGGCCAGGGCGGAGGCCCAGAAGGGCAGGTGGACGCCGGAGATGGTGGAGAACTCGGAGCCGGAGACGAGGGCGGCGGTGTAGGCGCCGACGCCGAGGAAGGCGACGTATCCGAGGTCGAGGAGTCCGGCGAGGCCGACGACGATGTTCAGGCCGAGGGCCACGGTCCCGAAGATCAGGATGTTGACGCCGATGTTGGCGTAGTGGTCGTCGGTCTGGGTGAAGGGGAAGGCGATCGCGGCGGCGAAGCCCATGGCGAGGGTGAAGCTGCGGTTGGCGGCGACGAGCGCGGAGAAGCGGTCGAGGAGGCCGGCGGTGTGCAGTGCCCAGATGGCGAAGACGACGACGAAGAGGTAGCCGACGAAGAGTTCGCCGTACTCGGTGTCGATGCCGTAGGTGAAGACGCCGAGGCCGATGATCGTGACGACCGTGATGACGGCTCGCTGCACCCAGGGTGCGACGGCCTGGGGGGCGGTGATCCGCTCGGGCTTGGCGACGTAGGCCTTGAGGGCTTCCTTGGTGCCGTCGCCGGCGTGCTCCTGCGGGAGGGCGAAGGCGCCGAGGACGGGCAGCAGGGAGGCGACGGCCGCGATCCAGCCGCCGGGTTCGAGGTTGACGACACCGCCGAGCTCGGCGCTGATGGCGATGACGGTGAACCAGGTGACGGTGAAGCCGCCGAGCGCGGTGAGGACGAGCGGCGCGTTGTTCCGGGCGGGCAGCAGCCAGCCGAGGCCGCGGATGCCGTACGCGGCGAGCGCGTACAGCGTGGTGAGGAGCCCGGCGGTGAAGGTGAGCCACTGCAGGCCGCCGGGGTAGCCGTTGATGGTGAGGTCGCCGGGGAACTCGGAGGTCCAGGTCCAGGCGAGGAAGGCGGAGGCCGCGGTGGCGATGCCGCCGCCGAGGAGCAGGGCGCGGGCGGCCGCCAGGGGCAGGGGTATGAGGCCGTGCGGGGCGGGCGGCGCGGGAGTGGCGTCCGGGGCGGGGGTCTTGGTCGTCTCGGTCATGTGATCACGCCCTGTCCGCGACGCGCTCGCCGAGCAGGCCCTGTGGCCTGAAGAGGAGCACGAGGATGAGGAGGCAGAAGGCCCACACGTTCGCCCAGCTCTGGCCGCCGAGCTGCTGCATGCCGGGGATCTCGTCGATGTAGGCGGAGGCGAGGGTCTCGGCGATGCCGAGGACGATGCCGCCGAGCATGGCGCCGTAGATGTTGCCGATGCCGCCGAGGACGGCCGCGGTGAAGGCCTTGAGGCCCATCAGGAAGCCCATGCGGTAGTCGACGTTGCCGTACTTGAGTCCGTAGGCGACGGCGGCGACGGCGGCGAAGAAGCCGCCGATGGCGAAGGCGATGACGATGATGCGGTTGGTGTCGATGCCCATCAGCTGCGCGGTGTCGGGGTCCTGCGCGGTGGCCTGCATGGCGCGGCCGGTGCGGCTGCGGCGCACGAAGAAGGCGAGGGCGGCCATGCAGATCACGGCGGCGAGGATGAGGAAGATGTCGGCGTCCTTGATGGTGACGGAGCCGATCTCGTGGGTGGCGTCGAGGCCCGGGAAGGCGCGGGCGCGGTCGGCGCCGGGGTAGAAGTTGCGCACGACCTCCTGGAGGGCCAGGGAGAGGCCGATGGCCGTGATGAGCGGTGCCAGGCGTGGTGCTCCGCGCAGGGGCCGGTAGGCGAACCGTTCCGCTCCGACGGCGATGAGGATGGCCACGAGGGCGCCGCCGAGGAGCATCAGGGGTACGGCGAGAGCCATCGAGGTGCCGTCGGGCAGGATGTAGAAGTAGACCGTGAGGGCGCCGAACGCCCCGGTCATGAAGATCTCGCCGTGCGCGAAGTTGATGAGCTGGACGATGCCGTACACCATCGTGTAGCCGATGGCGATCAGCCCGTACATCGAGCCGAGAAGCAGCCCGTTGGCCAGCTGCTGCGGCAGGGTGTTCACCGCATGGCCTCCATGTCGCTGGTGGTCGTGTGCACTGGATGCGTGCGTGGTCGCGTGCTGTGGGGGGGTGTGAAAACGGGCCGCGCGGTCGGGGTCGTCCTCCCGCGCGGCCCGTGGTGCGGCTATGGGGGGCCGGGATTACTGCAGGTCGGCGGTGCCGGTCTCGACGGCCTTCCAGGCGCCCTTCTCGACCTGGTACACCGTCAGCTGCTTGTTGGTGGTGTCGCCGTACTGGTCGAAGGCGATCTTGCCGGTGAGGCCCTCGAAGTCGGACTTCTGGACACCGTCGACGACCTTGGAGCGCAGGTCGTTGATGTCGCTGGGCACCTTGCCGCCGTTGGCGTCGGCCGCGGCCTTCACGGCCTTGATGATGGCGGTGGTGGCGTCGTAGGCGTAGGCACCGTAGGCGCCGTAGTCACCCTTGTAGCCCTTGTCCTTGTAGGTCTGGATGAACTGCTTGGCGGCGGGCAGGGTGTCGGCGGGGACACCGATCGCCGTGGCGAGGTCACCCTCGGAGGACTTGCCGGCGGCCTCGATGTAGGTGGAGGCGAACATGCCGTCGCCGCCGAACAGCGGGATCTTGACGCCGGCGTCCTTGAGCTGCTTGGTGATCAGCGCGGACTCGTCGTACTGGCCGCCGTAGTAGAGCAGGTCGGCGCCGGAGTTCTTGATCTTGGTGACGAGGGAGCCGAAGTCCTTGTCGCCGGTGTTGACGTGGTCGGTGCCGACGACCTTGCCGCCGAGCTTCTTGTACTGCTCGGCGAAGATCTTCGCGAGGCCGGCGCCGTAGGTCTGCTTGTCGTCGACGACGAAGGCCTTCTTCTTCTTGAGGCCGTTGAACGCGTAGCCGGCGGCGAAGCTGCCCTGCAGCTCGTCGGTGGTGGCGGTGCGGAAGTAGGTCTTGAAGGGGCGCTTCTTGTCCGTCTGCCAGTTCTTGCCCTGGGTCAGCTCCGGGTTGGTGTTCGCCGGGGAGATCTGGACCATGTTGGCCGAGGCGAAGACCTGCTGCATCGTCTGGGCGACGCCGGAGTTCAGCGGGCCGACGGCGCCGACGGCCGTCTTGTCGCCGACGATGTTGGTGGCGTTGGACTGGCCCGTCGCGGGCTGCGCCTTGTCGTCCAGGGCCCTGAGCTTGAACTTCACGCCCGGGACCCAGTTGTTCTTGTTGGCGTCGTCGACGGCTATCTGGGCGCCGTACTGGATGCCGAGGCCGGTGGTGGAGTTCTCACCGGAGAGGGGGGCGTCGACGCCGATGGTCAGTGTCGTGCTGCTCCCGCCGTCTCCGCCCTTGTCACCGCTGTCGTCTCGGGAACCGCAGGCGGTGAGAGTCAGAGCTCCGGTCGTGAGAACGGAGGTAAGAATCACCAAGGAACGCTGTCGCACAATCAGTCCTTTCACAGGCAGGCCCCGCCCTGGTCGGGGGGTGAGTGCCGCGCTGGTACCGAACTCCCGATGTGGAGCGGTGACTGGCCGTGACTCTAAGCCCGGGGTAAGGGCAGGGTCAGTGGTGCGGGCTCGCTTGTGACTTTCTTGTTATGACGGGGTGGATGTCCGCTCTCGGTGATGGACCCTCTCAGCGGGTTTGGTGGTTTTTCGCCGAAGTCCGCATTCTGAGAACGCGCACTTCCGGTTGGCCGTGGCTGAGATCGTGTGCCGCCCGGGCCGCCGGCCGCGCGGACAAGATCGGAAAGGCTCCGGAAGCGGACGCGGCCGGAGGGGGAAATGGTGGTGTTGTATTGCGTGTGCGTTACGGAGCGTTACGTAGAGAAAATGGGGGGGCGGCGAGATCGCCGATCGCCGTACCAACGAAAACGGCTTTTTTCCCACTCCCGTGGACGCGGGGAAGGGGGGAGACGGAACGCCCCGCCGCTTCGGGGTCGGACCCGGTGCGGCGGGGCGTTCGGCGGTCGTGCGGCCGGTGTCGGCTACGGCAGCTGTGTGAAGGGCGCGAGGAACGCGCGGGCGCCGGGGGTGTCCAGACGGTACGTCACATTGGTCGCGTAGCAGGGCGTGTCACCGGTGATGGTGGTGGCGGCGAGGACCCGCTTGCCGCCCAGCGTCGCGAAGTTGGGGCCGCCCGAGTCGCCGTAGCAGGCGCCTCCGTTGCCCTGCGGCGCGGTCATCGCGAGGCGGGCCCAGGAGTCGTTGAGGGCGTTGAAGGTGACGGGCGCCTTCATGCGGACGCCGCCGCCGGGGTGGGTGTGCCCGCCGGGGCCGTTGACGGCCTCCTGGGTGCCGTATCCGGCGACGACCCAGTCGGTGGCGCTCAGGCCCTGCGGCCCGAGCCTGCCGAGCTGGTCGGCGGTGGGCAGGACGGCCGGGGTGAAGCTCCAGCGGGCCGTCACGGCGGCGGCGGACAGCTGGATCACCGAGATGTCGTGGGTGTCGGACGCGGGCCCCGGGTAGTCGGGGTGCGAGTGGGCGGTGCCCGGGACGGCGACGGCGGCGGCCTGCGCGGCGGGGTCGCCGGGGTACTTCTTCGCCGCCGCGTCGAGCCCCGCCTGCACGTCCTGGTCCAGGGACACGAAGAAGCGCACGTTGTCGGGCCAGTCGGTGGTGCAGTGCGCGGCGGTCAGGAAGGTGTCCCGGTCGATCATGGTGCCGGAGCAGACCCAGTCGACCCGGTCGGGTGTCGCCGGGTCGCCGTCGTCGTCCCAGGTGGCCACGAGCGCGCCGACCTCGGTGCGTTCGGGGGCGGGCGTGGCGTTGTAGGAGTTGATGGCGGAGGACGGCAGCGCGGTGGCGAGCACGGCGGCGCTGGCCGCGGCGATGACGGCGATGGCACGTACGGAGCTCAAGAGAAACCCTTCTGGGGGTGGGGCGGGCCTTCTCCTGTGGGGGTGGAGCGTCAGTGAAGCGCCCGGGCGGCGGCCGCGACAAGAGCACGGCCGCCCCTCCAGGGTTTTCCCTACGTCGGTCAGCCCGCGGAGCGGACGAACTCCTCGTCGCCCGGCTTCACGTCGCGCAGCAGACAGGTCAGCCGGGCCGTGCACACCCGCTTGTCGTTCTCGTCCGTGATGACGATCTCGTAGGTGGCGGTCGTGCGGCCCCGGTGCACGGGGGTGGCCACGCCGGTGACCACGCCGGAGCGGGCCCCGCGGTGATGCGTGCAGTTCAGGTCGACGCCCACGGCGATCTTGGAGCTGCCGCCGTGCAGCATCGAGCCGACCGAGCCGAGCGTCTCGGCCAGCACCGCGGAGGCCCCGCCGTGCAGCAGCCCGTAGGGCTGGGTGTTGCCCTCCACCGGCATCGTCCCGACGACCCGCTCCGCCGATGCCTCGACGATCTGGACGCCCATCCGGGTGCCGAGGTGGCCCGCGGAGAACAGGGCCGGGAGGTCCACACCGAGCGCGGCGTACTCGTCGATGACCTCTTGCGGGAACTTCACATGCTGCTGCTCACCCATGGGGCCCGGCTCCGTTCGTCCTGATCGCTGCGGCTGCCTCTGTGCCTGAGCGAACGCTCAGTCGGTCGCCGATTGTTCCAGACGCACCACGACCGACTTGCTGGCCGGGGTGTTGCTGGTGTCCGCCGTGGCGTCCAGCGGCACCAGCACGTTGGTCTCCGGGTAGTAGGCGGCCGCACAGCCCCGTGCCGTCGGGTAGTGCACGACCCGGAAGCCCGGCGCCCTGCGCTCCACGCCGTCCTTCCACTCGCCGACCAGGTCCACGTACGCCCCGTCCGCCAGCTTCAGGGCCCGCGCGTCCTCGGGGTTGACCAGCACCACCCGGCGGCCGCCCCGGATGCCCCGGTAGCGGTCGTCCAAGCCGTAGATCGTGGTGTTGTACTGGTCGTGCGAGCGCAGCGTCTGCAGCAGCAGGCGGCCCTCGGGCAGTTCCGGGTACTCCACGGGAGCGGCGGTGAAGTTGGCCTTGCCGGTGGCCGTCGGGAAGCGGCGCTCGTCACGCGGGGCGTGGGGCAGCGCGAAACCTCCGGGGCGGCCGGCCGAACCCGTCACGCGCGCGTTGAAGTCCTCGAACCCGGGGATCACGCGCGCGATGCGGTCCCGGATCGTCGCGTAGTCCTTCTCGAACTCCTCCCACGGCGTGCGGCTGTTCTCGCCCAGCACCCGGCGGGCCAGGCGGCACACGATGGCCGGCTCCGACAGCAGGTGCCCACTCGCGGGCTCCAGGCGGCCCCGGGAGGCGTGCACCATGCCCATCGAGTCCTCGACCGTCACGAACTGCTCGCCGCTGCCCTGCACATCGCGCTCCGTGCGGCCGAGCGTCGGCAGGATCAGCGCCCGCGCGCCCGTGACCACGTGCGAGCGGTTCAGCTTCGTCGACACGTGCACGGTCAGCCGCGCCCGTCGCACGGCCGCCTCCGTGACCTGCGTGTCGGGCGACGCCGAGACGAAGTTCCCGCCCATCGCGAAGAAGACCTTCGCCTCTCCGTCGCGCAGCGCGCGGATCGCCCGTACGACGTCGTAGCCGTGCTCGCGCGGGGGCGCGAAGCCGAACTCCCGCTCCAGCGCGTCCAGGAACGCCGGGGCGGGGCGTTCGAAGATGCCCATCGTGCGGTCGCCCTGCACGTTCGAATGCCCGCGCACCGGGCACACGCCCGCGCCCGGGCGGCCGATGTTGCCGCGCAGCAGCAGGAAGTTGACGATCTCGCGGATCGTCGGCACGGAGTGCTTGTGCTGGGTCAGGCCCATCGCCCAGCACACGATGGTCCGTTCGGAGGCGAGGACCAGGGCGAGGGCCTTGTCGATGTCCTCCCGGGTCAGACCCGTCGCCGTGAGCGTCTCGTCCCAGTCGGCGGCGCGGGCGGCCTCGGCGAACTCCTCGAAGCCGTGCGTGTGCTCCCGCACGAACGCCTCGTCGACCGCGCCCTCCCGCTCCAGGACCAGCTTGTTCAGGAGGCGGAACAGCGCCTGGTCGCCGCCGATGCGGATCTGCAGGAACAGGTCCGTGAGCGCGGCGCCCCTGAGCATGCCCTGCGGGGTCTGCGGGTTCTTGAAGCGCTCCAGGCCCGCCTCGGGCAGCGGGTTGACGCTGATGATCCGCGCCCCGTTGGCCTTGGCCCTCTCCAGGGCGGAGAGCATCCGCGGGTGGTTCGTGCCGGGGTTCTGGCCGGCGACGATGATCAGATCCGCCTTGTACAGGTCCTCCAGCAGGACGCTGCCCTTGCCGATGCCGATGGTCTCCGACAGGGCCGAGCCGGACGACTCGTGGCACATGTTCGAGCAGTCGGGCAGGTTGTTCGTGCCGAGCTCGCGGGCGAAGAGCTGGTACAGGAACGCGGCCTCGTTGCTGGTGCGGCCCGAGGTGTAGAAGACGGCCTCGTCGGGGGAGCCGAGGGCGGCGATCTCCTCGCCGATGATGTCGAAGGCGCGCTCCCAGGTGACCGGCTCGTAGTGCGTGCCGCCCTCCGGGAGGTACATGGGGTGGGTGAGGCGGCCCTGCTGGCCGAGCCAGTAACCGCTGCGGCCGGCCAGGTCGGCGACCGGGTGGGCGGCGAAGAACTCCGGCGTGACCCGGCGCAGCGTGGCCTCCTCCGCGACCGCCTTCGCGCCGTTCTCGCAGAACTCCGCCCTGTGCCGGTGCTCCGGCTCCGGCCACGCGCAGCCCGGGCAGTCGAAACCGTCCTTCTGGTTCACGCTCAGCAGCGTCAGCGCCGTGCGCCTGACGCCCATCTGCCGCTGGGCGACGCGCAGGGTGTGCCCGACCGCGGGGAGCCCCGCTGCCGCGTGCTGCGGCCCGGCGACCTGGGGCGCGTCCTGGACCGGATCACTCTTGGGCGGCTTCGACGCCATCGCACGCTCCCCTTCGACTGCGCTGTGAGGTACGTCTCCGATCCTCGCACGCGGCGGTGACACGGGGTGAGGGCGGTCGGGGAGGGCGGTCGGCGTGAGGGCGGTCGGGTGCGGAGCCGGGCCTCGGCGTCGTCGGCCCGGCACGGCACCGCCCGGCTCGGCGGGGCCGGGGGCGGGGCCGAGTGTCAGTGGGGCGTGGCAGGATCGGGGGCGTGGCAGAGACAGCATCGAAGACGACCGACACGACCTCCGGCGGCAGCCGTCCGCGACTGATGCTCATGGACGGGCACTCGCTGGCCTACCGCGCGTTCTTCGCGCTGCCCGCGGAGAACTTCACCACCGCGACGGGCCAGCCGACGAACGCGATCTACGGCTTCGCGTCGATGCTGGCGAACACGCTGCGCGACGAGGCGCCCACGCACTTCGCGGTCGCCTTCGACGTCTCCCGCAAGACCTGGCGCTCCCAGGAGTTCACGGAGTACAAGGCGAACCGCTCCAAGACCCCCGACGAGTTCAAGGGCCAGGTCGAGCTGATCTGCGAGCTCCTCGACGCGATGGGCGCCGCCCGCTTCGCCGTGGACGGCTTCGAGGCGGACGACGTCATCGCCACGCTCGCCACGCAGGCCGAGGCCGAGGGCTTCGAGGTGCTGATCGTCACCGGCGACCGGGACTCGTTCCAGCTGGTCAGCGAGCACACGACCGTCCTGTACCCGACCAAGGGCGTCTCCGAGCTGACCCGCTTCACCCCGGAGAAGGTCTTCGAGAAGTACGGGTTGACGCCCGCGCAGTACCCCGACTTCGCGGCCCTGCGCGGCGACCCCTCCGACAACCTCCCCGGCATCCCCGGCGTCGGTGAGAAGACCGCCGCGAAGTGGATCAACCAGTTCGGTTCCTTCGCCGAGCTCGTCGAGCGCGTGGACGAGGTCAAGGGCAAGGCCGGGCAGAACCTCCGCGACCACCTCGAAGCGGTCAAGCTCAACCGCCGCCTCACCGAGCTGGAGCGCCGGGTCGAGCTCCCCAAGGGAGTCCGGGAGCTGGAGCGGGCCCCGTACGACCGCAAGGCCGTCGCGACGGTCCTGGACACCCTGGAGATCCGCAACCCCTCGCTGCGCGAGCGGCTCTTCGCCGTCGACCCCGGCGCGGAGGAGGCCGAGACCACCCCGATCAGCACGGAGGGCGTGCAGCTGGACGGCACGGTGCTCTCCACCGGCGAGCTGACCGCCTGGCTCGCCGAGCACGCCACCGGGCCCCTCGGCGTCGCCACGGTGGACACCTGGGCGCTCGGCACCGGCTCCGTCGCCGAGGTCGCCCTGGCCGCGTCCGGCGGACCGGCCGCCTGGTTCGACCCCTCGCAGCTGGACGAGGCCGACGAGACGGCCTTCGCGGCCTGGCTCGCCGACCCCGGGCGGCCCAAGGTCCTCCACGACGCCAAGGGCGCCATGCGCGTCTTCGCCGAGCACGGCTGGAGCGTCGAGGGCATCACCATGGACACCGCGCTCGCGGCCTACCTGGTCAAGCCGGGCCGCCGCTCCTTCGACCTGGACGCGCTGTCCCTGGAGTACCTGCACCGCGAGCTCGCCCCCGCCGCCACGGCCGACGGCCAGCTCGCCTTCGGCGCGGACGACGCCGCCGAGGCCGAGGCCCTGATGATCCAGGCCCGTACCGTCCTCGACCTGGGCCAGGCCTTCGAGAGCCGCCTGGAGGAGGTCGGCGCCGCGGACCTGCTGCGCGACATGGAGTTGCCCACGTCCGCGCTGCTCGCCCGCATGGAGCGGCACGGCATCGCGGCCGACCGGTCCCACCTGGAGGCCATGGAGCAGATGTTCGCCGGCGCCGTCCAGCAGGCGGTGAAGGAGGCCCACGCGGCGGCGGGCCACGAGTTCAACCTGGGCTCGCCCAAGCAGCTCCAGGAGGTCCTCTTCGGTGAGCTGGCCCTGCCCAAGACCAAGCGCACCAAGACCGGCTACACCACGGACGCGGACGCACTGGCCTGGCTGGCCGGCCAGACCGACAACGAACTGCCGGTGATCATGCTCCGCCACCGCGAGCAGGCCAAGCTCCGTGTCACCGTCGAGGGCCTGATCAAGACCATCGCCGCGGACGGCCGGATCCACACCACGTTCAACCAGACGGTCGCCGCCACCGGCCGCCTCTCCTCGACGGACCCGAACCTCCAGAACATCCCGGTCCGCACCGACGAGGGCCGCGCCATCCGCCGCGGCTTCGTCGTCGGCGAGGGCTTCGAGTCGCTGATGACGGCCGACTACAGCCAGATCGAGCTGCGCGTGATGGCCCACCTTTCCGAGGACGAGGGCCTGATCGAGGCGTTCACCTCCGGCGAGGACCTGCACACCACGGCCGCCGCCCAGGTCTTCGCGGTGGAGCCGGACGCGGTGGACGCCGAGATGCGCCGCAAGATCAAGGCCATGTCGTACGGCCTGGCCTACGGACTGTCCGCCTTCGGCCTCTCCCAGCAGCTGAACATCGAGGCGGCGGAGGCCCGCGCCCTGATGGACGCGTACTTCGAGCGGTTCGGCGGCGTGCGGGACTATCTGCGCCGGGCGGTCGACGAGGCCCGGGCGACGGGCTACACGGCCACGCTCTTCGGACGCCGGCGCTACCTGCCCGACCTCAACAGCGACAACCGCCAGCGCCGCGAGGCCGCCGAGCGGATGGCCCTGAACGCGCCGATCCAGGGCACGGCGGCCGACATCGTCAAGATCGCCATGCTCAAGGTGGACAGCGCGCTGAAGGAGGCGGGTCTGTCTTCCCGCATGCTCCTCCAGGTGCACGACGAGATCGTCCTCGAAGTCGCCCCCGGCGAGCGGCCGGCCGCGGAGGAACTGGTCCGCCGCGAGATGGCGAACGCGGTGCGGCTCCGTGTGCCGCTGGGCGTCTCGGTGGGCGCGGGACCGGACTGGGAGTCGGCGGCGCACTAGCGACGGTGCCAGGGGATCGAGGGCCGGCCTCGGCGGGGCCGCCGCCCTCGATCCCCTGGGGTACCTGTCCCGGAGCCCCGCCTCCGGCCTCACCGGCCCGTCACTCGCGTGGCCGCCGAGAAGGCGCCCCGCTCCCCGGCCGTCGCAAGGATGCGGGCATGGGTATACGCACGCTCATCAGCCGCACGGCCCCTGGCGCGAATCTCCGCGCGGCGCTTCCGCCGGTCTTCCGCGCGGCGCTCCCGCCGGTCTTCCGCGCGGCGCTCCCGCGGGTCCTGCGCATGGCGTTCTCGCCGGTCCCGGTCGTCGCGGTCGACGCCAGTACCGTGCGCGTCCCGGCCGGTCCCGCCACGGTCCTGAGCCGCAGCGCGGTACGCCTCGGGCTACGCATGCCCCATGGCCCAAAGCCCGTCGCCGTGAGCCGGGCAGCGGCAGATGTCCGGCGGCGTCTGGCCCACGGCCGTAGGCCCATGGCCCTGCGCCACGCGACGACGAACCTCCGGCGGCGCCTGGCCGGTGTGCGAGGTGTCCCCGGCGGACCCGGCCGGCACTGACGGCCCTTCCCGTCTCACCGTCCCGGCGGACGCCGTGCTCGGCACCGGCACCGAGTCCTGGTCCAGGCGGACCCCGTGCTCGGGAGCCCTCGACGGACGCGTACTCCGCACCCCGACCGAGCCCCCGGCCGACGCCGGGCGCCGTACAGGCACCG
>NZ_JAPSKN010000093.1 GCF_031181705.1 Streptomyces sp. | reverse complement strand
CCCCGGTGGAGCTCCGCCGTCCCCGGCCGCTCGGGGGTGCCACCCACGGCCCCGGCCCGCTGTCATACCGCCGTGCCACCATCGGTCGCATGGACAAGATGCGGCAGGTCCGGCTCGCCAAGGACGCCATGGACCGGGACTGGGCCGATCCCGGGCTCGACCTGGACACCGTCGCCGCGCACGCCGGGTACTCGCGGTACCACTTCATCCGCGCCTTCAAGGAGGCGTACGGCGAGACCCCCGGCCAGTACCTCACCCACCGCCGGATCGAACGGGCCGAGGACCTGCTGCGTACCGCGAACCTGTCGGTGACCGAGATCTGCCACCTGGTCGGTTTCAGCAGCGTGGGCACGTTCTCGACCCGCTTCAAGGCGTGGACGGGGCTGACGCCCAGTGAGTACCGGTCCCAGCACGTCGGCCGCGGCGCCGCCCTCATACCGGGCTGCTACGCCATGCTCTGGGCCGGCGGCTTCCGCTCCGCCCCGGCCTCCGCCGAGGAGCGCAATTCCGGAGAAGCGCGCTGACACCCCCGCTGCCTACGGTGGCAGGGCAAGCACCGACCGGCCGCGAAGCAGCAGGAGCACGCCATGATCAAGGGTCTCGCCATCACGACCGTCTGGGTCCTCGACCAGGACCGGGCCAAGGAGTTCTACACGGAGAAACTGGGCCTGGAGGTCCGTACGGACCTGACCATGGGCGAGGGCGGCATGCGCTGGCTCACGGTCGGCTCCCCGAGCCAGCCCGGCGTCGAGTTCACCCTGATGGTGCCCGGCGGCCCCGCGATGGACCCCGAGTCCGCCGGGATGCTCCGCAAGCTGGTGACGAAGGGCGCGCTCGGCGCGGGTGTGCTGACCACCGACGACGTCCACGGCGACTACCGCAAGCTCAAGGACCGGGGCGTGGAGTTCCTCCAGGAGCCGCAGGAGCGCCCCTACGGCACGGAGGCGCTGTTCCGCGACGACTCCGGCAACTGGTTCTCGCTCACCCAGCCCCGCGAGGGCGGCCTCGACCTGGACCAGGACTGGTCCTGCTGACCACCGCGGTCTACGACGCCGGCAGCATCGGGTAGCTGCCCGTGTTCGTCGGCGCGTGTTCCGGCAGCCACAGCACCGCAACCGCGCCCTCGGCCGGTACGCCCTCCGGCGTGCCCGGCGTGCGGACGTTGCGGAAGGTCAGCCGGGCGCCCAGCACCCGGGCCTGCCCGGCCGCGATGGTCAGGCCGAGGCCGTGGCCGTGCCCGGCCCGGTCCTTGCTGCCGGTGCGGAAGCGGCTCGGCCCCTCGGCGAGCAGGTCCTCCGGGAAGCCCGGGCCGTGGTCGCGGACCCGGATGACCCGGCCCTCGACGGTGACCTCGACGGGCGGCTTGCCGTGCCGGGCCGCGTTGGCCAGCAGGTTGAACAGCACCCGCTCCAGGCGCCGCGGGTCGGTGGTGACCTCCGACTCGTGCACGATCCGCACCTCGACGTCCGGGTCCTTGGCCGCCACCCGCCGGGCGACGAACTCGCCCAGCATGATGTCCTGCAGCTCCGCCCGCTCCGAGGCGCCGTCCAGCCGGGCCACCTCCAGCACGTCCTCCACGAGCGTGCGCATGGCCTTGGCCCGGTCCAGCACCAGCTCGGTCGGGCGGCCGGGCGGCAGCAGTTCGGCGGCGGTCAGCAGCCCGGTCACCGGGGTGCGCAGCTCGTGCGCGATGTCGGCGGTGACCCGCCGCTCGGCCTCGATGCGCTGCCGCAGGGCGTCCGCCATGGCGTCCACCGCGCTCGCCAGGTCGT
Organism: Streptomyces sp.; assembly: GCF_031181705.1. Taxonomy (GTDB): domain Bacteria; phylum Actinomycetota; class Actinomycetes; order Streptomycetales; family Streptomycetaceae; genus Streptomyces. The sequence continues at coordinate 20,912 of NZ_JAPSKN010000093.1, read as the reverse complement.
CCGTCTCGTCCCGCACGACCCCGCCCATGGCGTCCCGCACGCGCACGTCCGTCTCGCCGCCCGCGAGCTGACCCGCCGCGACGGCCGCCTTGCGCAGCCGCCGCGACAGGTGCCCGCCGATGAGCACGCCGAGCGCGCTGCCGCCGAGGACGACGGCGATGGAGCCGATGACCAGGGCCTGGTCGAGGTCCTTCAGGATGTCCGAGCTGCGGTCCGTGAAGCCCGAGTGCAGGGACATCACGTGCCCGTTCTTCAGTGGCACCGCGGCCCATATGTCCGGCGCGTCACCGGGCCGGTCCGCCACGTAGGTGGCCCGCTGGCCGGCCTCGACCCGGTCGCGCAGCTCCTCCGGGAGGTTCGGGTCGTCGATCTTGGTGTTGGGGAAGTTCATCCGCCCGGACAGCTCGAAGTTGCGCTGGGCGATCATGATCCGCTCGTCGGCGAGGTCGCGCGCGTTGTCCAGCATCGACACCCGCGCCGCGTTGTGCACGACCAGGCTCAGCGCGATCGCCACGAGGGCGCCGACCAGCGCGATGGCCGCGCTCAGCTTCCATCTCAGGCCCGTGCGGATGCCCGCGCGCTCCAGACCCGTGGCGACCAGGCGCCGGAAGTGCCCCCTCATACCCCGCTCAGGCCTTCAACTTGTAGCCGAAGCCCCGGACCGTCTCGATCCGGTCCTGGCCGATCTTCTGCCGCAGCCGCTGCACGTGCACGTCGACGACCCGGGTGTCCCCGCCCCAGCCGTAGTCCCACACCCGCTCCAGCAGCTTGTCGCGGGAGAGCACCGTGCCGGGCGCCGAGGAGAACTCCAGCAGCAGCCGCATCTCGGTCGGGGTGAGCGCCACCGGCTGCCCGGACCGGCGGACCTCCATGCCCTCGGTGTCGACCTCCAGGTCCCCGAAGGTCAGCGCCCCGCCGTCGGCCGGGGCGGCCCGCTCCTCGGCGCGGTCCCCGGCCGCGTGCCCGAACCGCCGCAGCACCGCGCGGATGCGGGCGACCAGCACGGCACCGTCGAACGGCTTGGTCACGTAGTCGTCGGCGCCCGCCTCCAGGCCCAGCACCACGTCGATGGAGTCGGCCCGCGCCGAGAGCATGATCACCGGCACGGTCGACTCGTCCCGGATGCGGCGGCACAGGCTGACCCCGTCCAGGCCGGGGACCATCACGTCCAGCAGCGCGATGTCGGGGCGGTCGGCCCGGAACGCCTCCAGGCCCGACAGCCCGTCGGGCATGGCGGTGACCGCGAAGCCGTCCCGTTCCAGGGCGAGCTGCGTGGCCTCGCGGATGACGTCGTCGTCCTCGACGAACAGGACGTGGGTCTGGTCTGCCATCCCGGTGCTCTCTTGTCCTCAGTGGTTCGTGGGGTGCGTTCTCTTCGCTGGGACGCGCGGAACGGGCGTCGCGTTCACCGGGTGACCGGTCCGAGGCGCCCGAACGGTTCACGCGGCCTTCCGGCGGCGTCAGCTCGCGGGCACCGGCGACGCGCTGTCGCCGACGACCTTCCCGTAGTCGTTGTGCGTGCGGTACTCCTCGTCGAACCGGCCGGACGACCACCGGTACGTGATCACGTTCTCCCCGGAGGGACTCGACACCGGGTCGCCCTTCTCGTACACCTGCTTGGTCACCACGAGGTCGCCGCGGTCGATCTCCGCGTAGACCGGGGGCTCCTCGGCCTTGAACACATTCTGGTACGAGCCGTCCTGCTCGCGGTACACGTAACTGCCCACACCCACCGCGTCACCGCAGGTCAGCACGTTGACGACGACGTCGTCGGCCGAGCCGCCGGTCAGGTTCCCGTAGGAGACGTCGACGGGGTACTCGTCGGCCACGCACGGCTTCAGCTCCCGCTTGACCTCCGGCGCGACCTTCGGGTCGTCCTTGACGAGCCGGACCGCGTCCACGGCGTCGGGCGTCTTCGACGGGGCCGCGGTCGGCGTGGCGGCGGAGGCCCCCGCCACCGAGTCGGAGTGTGCCGGGCCCTCGTCCCGGGCGCCGGTGCCGCCGGCGGCACACGAGGACGTGAAAAGGGCGAGGGCGGCGAACACGGCCAGCGCCGTGATCACCGCCTGGATGCCGCCCCGGTTCCCCGCGGAACCCTCACCGGTCAGGCCGCGCACCGCTCCCGCTCCTCACGCTCCAGCGCGCGTGCGTCCAGATCGCGGGACTCCAGCTCCTCGCGGAGCCGGGCGAGCGCCCGGTGCAGCGTGCTCTTGACCGTTCCGGCCGACATGCCGAGGGCGGCGGCCGTCTCCTCCGTGGACATCTGCTCCCAGTGTCGCAGCACCACGACACTGCGCTGCTTGGGGGCGAGCACCCGCAGGATGTCCATCAGCAGAGCGCGGTCCGCGTGCTGCTCGGTGGAGTCCTCGACCGAGGCGTCCGGGAGCTGCTCGGTCGGCACCTCCTCCAGCTTGCGGGCCCGCCACCACTCCGTCCGCGTGTTGATCATCACCCGGCGCAGGTAGGCGTCGGCCAGCCGCTTGTCCTCGATGGTCTCCCAGCGGCCGTAGGTCCGCACCAGTGCCGTCTGCAGCAGGTCCTGCGCGTCCGTCGGGTCCGGGACCAGGCGGCGGGCGCTGCGCAGCAACGCGTCCTGCCGGGTGCGGACGTACTCCTCGAACTCGAGCACCTCGCCCTGCGCCATGGTGAACCGCCTCCCGTTTCCCCGTTCCGGGCCGGCTCCCCGCCGCCCGTGCACTGCCTGTGGTTCTCAGTCGTCCCGGGTCCTTCCGGGAACGCATCCGAAGGTACGGAGGCGTTGTCACGGCGCTGTCCGAAGCAGCCTGCGGCCAGCGCTCGGCTGTCCGTCGGTTGTGTAACGGATGTCGGAACGGGATAAAACGGTAGGCCTGTTGGGGAGGCTATGGGGCGATTTGTCCACCACGGGAGCGCGGTGACGGCAGGGCGGCGGCTGTGACGTTCCCGTGCGTCAGGTCATCGGCAGCCGGTAGAGCCCGTCCGCCAGCGGCTCCACCAGACCGTCGGCGACGAGCCCGTCCAGGGCGCGGGCCCGCTGCACCGGCTCGTGCCACACCCGGTCCAGGGCGGCCTGCGGCACCGGTCCGTGCGCCTCCCGCAGCACGGCGAGCAGCCGCCCGCGCACCTGCCGGTCGGTGCCCGCGTACGTCTGGGCGCGCCGCGGCGGGCCGTCGTGCTCCGGCTTGCCCGCCAGCCGCCACGCGCACTGCGCGGCGATCGGGCAGCGGTGGCACGACTCGTTCTTCGCCGTGCACACCAGCGCGCCCAGCTCCATGGAGGCGGCGGCCCAGCGCGCGGCGGTCGGCTCGTCGTCGGGCAGCAGCGCGCGGGCCAGCCTCCGCTCGGCGGCGGTCGTGGCGTTGGGCGGGTACCGCACGCCGGTGACCGCGCGGGCCAGGACCCGGCGTACGTTCGTGTCCAGCACCGGGTGCCGCTGCCCGTAGGCGAAGGAGGCGACGGCCGCGGCCGTGTACTCGCCGATGCCGGGCAGCGCCAGGAGCTGGGCGTGGTCGGCGGGTACGTCACCGCCGTGCCGTTCCGCTATCGCGACGGCGGCGCCGTGCAGCCGCAGGGCGCGGCGCGGGTAGCCGAGCCGTCCCCAGGCGCGGACGGCCTCGCCGGGTGCCTCGCGGGCCAGGTCGGCGGGGCGCGGCCAGCGGGCCAGCCACTGCTCGTAGACGGGCAGGACACGGCTCACCGGGGTCTGCTGGAGCATGAACTCACTGACCATCACGCCCCACGCCCCGGCCTCGGGGCGCCGCCAGGGCAGGTCACGGGCGTTCTCTTCGAACCAGTCGATGACGGGGGCGTGCAGGTTCTCTCCGCGGGGCGGGCCGGGGAGGGGCTCGGTGGGGGAGGCGGTGGGGTGCGAGGGCTTCGTGGGAGCAGTCATGGCCTTCCGATGGTGCCACGCACGGGTGCCGTCGCGGGCACACCGCCACCGGCGCGGGAGGCCGGTACCTGACGATCGGCAGCAGTGCCGCCCGGCCCGGCGCCAGTAGCGTCGGGCCGCATGGAACGTCCTCACCCGGCCTCGTGCGCCCGGGGTGCCCTGCTCTGGGCGGCCCTCGCCCTGCCCGCGCTCACCGCGGACCGGCTCGGGCTGAACGAGCCGCGGCCGGCCTGGCAGCAGGTCACCGGCGTGGCGGCGCTGGCCGTCGCGGCCGGTTCGGCGCGCCGCGCCCCCCTGGTCGCCTTCGCGCTCGCGGCCGCCGTGAGCCTCGCCGCCGCCCCCGCCCTGTTCACCGTCTCCTACGGTCCCGCCCTCGGCGTGTTCGCGCTGCTGCTCGGGCTGCGGGCGGCCCGGGCGCGTCCCGCCGTGCTGTGCTTCACCGCCCTCGCCGGCGTCGGCACCGCGCGCATCGCGCTCGTCGGGGTCGACCCCGCGCCCGAATGGCTCGTCATGACGGGCACGCTGCTGTTCGGCTGCGTCTTCCCCTGGCTGGGCGGGCGCTACTGGCGGCAGAGCCGGGAGCTGGCCGAGGCGGGCTGGCTGCGGGCCGCCCGGCTGGAGGACGAGCAGCGCCACGCCGAGGAACGCGCCCGGCTGCGTGAACGGGCCCGGATCGCCCAGGACATGCACGACTCCCTCGGCCACGAGCTGAGCCTCATCGCCCTGCGCGCGGGCGCCCTCCAGGTCGCCCCCGGACTCGGCGAGACGCACCGCAGGGCGGCGGCCGACCTGCGCGCGGCCGCCGCTGACGCCACGGACCGGCTGCACCGGATCATCGGCGTCCTGCGCGAGGACGACGAGCCCGCACCGCTCGCACCGGCAGGCGAGACCCTGGAGCAACTCGTCGCCCGGGCCGCGCAGTCGGGACTCCCCGTGCGCTTCGAACCCGCCGGGCGGGAGGCGGAACCGGAGCCCGGCGGGGTCGCCGGGCGGCTGCTGCACCGCGTGGTCCGGGAGGCACTGACCAACGCGGCACGGCACGCGCCGGGCGCACCCGTGGTCGTGTCGGTGGCGGAGCGGCCCGCGGGCACGTCCGTCACCGTCGCCAACGGCTCGTCCACCGGCGGCGGTTCCGGCCCGTCCGGGGGCGGCACCGGCCTGCTCGGGCTGCGCGCCGCGGTCGCCTCGGCGGGCGGGGAGTTCGAGGCGGGCCCGCACGAGGACGGCTTCCGGGTCCGGGCGTACGTGCCGCGGCAGCCACCCCACACCGCGCCCACGCGCCCCGCCGTGTCCCTGAGTCCTGGGGTGGGCCCGGGCGCGGCCCCGGACCCCGCCACGTCCCCGCGCTCCGGCGCCGCCACGTCTCCCTTCGCGCAGGCCCGCCGCCGTGTCGCCGTCGGCCTCGGCACCGCCGCCGGCGCGGGCGCCGCCGTGGTCGGCGCGGCCTTCGGCTGGTACGCCTACGCCGAGACGCACTCGGTCCTGCCGCCCGCCGAGTACGCCCGGCTCCAGCCGGGCGCCCCGGCCGCCGACGTCGCGCGCGTGCTGCCCGGGCGCGAGGTGAACGACCCGCCCTCGGAACGCGCCCCCGCGCCGCCCGCCGGAGCCGACTGCCGCTACTACCGCGCCAGCGGCGAACTCTTCGTCTCCGTCGACCACTTCAGACTGTGCTTCGAGGACGGGCGGCTGGTCGCCAAGAACGTCGTCCCGCGCGTCGGCCTGTCCGGCGAAGGACGAGAGGAATACGAGGAGTTCGCACGGTGATCCGCGTCCTGCTGGCCGACGACGAGGCGATGGTGCGCGCCGGGGTGCGCGCCATCCTGGACAGCGACGGCGGCACGGAGGTCGTCGCCGAGGCGGGCGACGGGCGCGAGGCGGTCGAACTGGCCCGTGCCCACCGCCCGGACGTGGCACTGCTCGACATCCGCATGCCGCGCCTGGACGGTCTCTCCGCGGCGGAGGAGATCGCACGGACCGTGCCCGGCACCGCCGTCGCCATGCTCACCACCTTCTCCGAGGGCGCCTACGTGACCCGCGCCCTCGGCGGCGGCGCCACCGGGTTCCTGCTGAAGTCCGGCGACCCGTACGAACTCATCGCGGGCGTACGGGCGGTGGCGGCGGGCGCCGCGTTCCTGTCGCCGAAGGTGGCCCGGTACGTCATCGACCAGGGCCTCGGCGGCGGCCGGCTCACCCGCGAGGCCCGGGCACGCGCGCGCGTGGCGGTGCTGAGCCCTCGCGAGCGCGAGGTGCTCGGCCTGGTCGGCGCGGGCCTGTCCAACCCGGAGATCGCCGCCCGGCTCCACCTCGTCGAGGGCACGGTCAAGGCGTATGTGAGCGCGGTCCTGGACCGGCTGGAGGTACGCAACCGGGTGCAGGCGGCGATCGTGGCGTACGAGGCGGGCCTGGTGGAGCCGTAGGGCCCGGCTCACCGACCGGCGGGCGTTCCGTACGACCGCACGACGGCCGGGCGGCCCGGTCCCACCACCCAGCGCACGAGCGGGGCCGACGAGCCGCGCAGCGCGCCGCTGAGCCGCGTCACGGGGCCCGTGCCCAGCCGGACGGCGACCAGGGCGACGCATGCGCCCAGCGCCAGCCCCGCGAGGACGTCGTGCGGATAGTGCACGCCGACGAAGACCCGGGAGAAGGCCATCAGCAGGGCGAGCGGGGCCGTCAGCCACAGCAGCGCGCGCCGCACCAGTGCCAGGGCGGCGGCCGAGCCGCCCGCGATCGTCGCGTGGTTGGACGGGAACGACCAGTCGCCGTGCGGTGGGCACGCGGCCAGGGACGCGGCCGCACCGGCGACCGCGCGGCACGGACGCTCCTCCGTGACAACGGACTTGAGCACCTCACTGCACACGTACGCCCCTGCCGTGGCCAGAGGTGCAAGGGCCGCGATCGCGAACGCCCGCGGACTGTCGCGGCGGGCGCGCCACCACACGGCGGCGAACACCGCGACGAAGACCAGCAGTCCGGCCTCCGTCCACAGTCCGGCCCCCTGCCGTACCCACATCGGGGTGTCGCGGGCGAAGTCGGTGATGTCGCGGTAGAGCGCGGCGTCGGCGAAGGTCATGGTCACGGACGGTAGGCGGCGGACCGAAACCGTCACACCCCGCGGTCGTCGGGTGCCGTACCTGACGAAAGACAGGGGTGGGACGGCGTTTCCCCGGAATGATGATCCGGAAAAAATGTGCCCCGAGCGGCGGGTGGGACAAGCGAACGCGCCGTTCTCTCGTAAGGTTTGCGCCGTGGGATCTCTGCGCAATCCGGTCGGGCCGCTTCCCTCCTCCATCTACTGGCGTCGGAGGGTCGTACTCGTGTCTGTGGTAGCCCTGTTGGCGCTGCTGATCACCTGGATCGTGACCATGGGCGGCGGGGGCGGCAAGGACGGCGACAACGGCGCCAACGGCAAGAATCCCGCGCCCTCCATCACGCCCGGTCCGTCGAGTTCGGGTCCGGCCATCAGCCAAGCCCCCGGCGGACGCGACGAGTCGGGCGGCAGCGGCTCGGGCGGCTCGTCGTCCGGGTCCGGGAACGGCTCCGGCGGTTCGGGTGGCGGTTCCGGTGACGGCGCGGGCGGCGGCTCGGGCGACGGGTCCGCTGACGGCGGCTCCGGCGGATCGGCCGGGCAGGGCGGTGCCGGCGGCTCCGGGAGCGGCAGCACCGTGGGCGGCGTCGGCGCGGGCGACACGCTCCCGGCCGGCTCCACCCTGCCCAACTGCACCGCGAGCGTGGTCAAGTTCAGCCTGCGCAGCCGGCACAACACCTACGACCCCGAGCAGACGCCCACGTTCCTGCTCACCGCGCGGAACATCTCCGGCAGCGACTGCAAGGTCGACCTCGGGCCGAAGAACGCGGTGTTCACCGTCACCCCGGCGAGCAGCGACGACGACTACTGGTCCTCCGAGGACTGCCCCGAGGCGGCCGCGCACCAGCTGTTCCGGGTGCCGGCGGGCAGCGACATCACCTACATGGTGAAGTGGGACCGCAAGCCCAGCGCCCCCGAGTGCGCCACGCCCCCGGCGGGTTCGGCCAAGAGCGGCACCTACCTGGTGGAGGCCAAGGCCCCGGGCTTCGCGAAGGTGCAGACGTCGTTCGTGCTGTCCGCCGACTGAAGCGCGACGGCCGCCAACGGCTGAGGGCGGTACCCGGCACCGGGTACCGCCCTCAGCCGTTGGCGGCCGGTGAAGGCTCAAGCGGCTAGACGTACCGTTCCAGGATCGACGACTCCGCCAGCCGCGACAGCCCCTCGCGCACGCTGCGCGCCCGGGCCTCGCCCACGCCGTCCACCGTCTGCAGGTCGTCGACGCTCGCGGCGAGCAGCTTCTGCAGGCCGCCGAAGTGCTCCACCAGGCGGTCGATGATCGCGCCGGGCAGGCGCGGCACCTTGGCGAGGAGCCTGAAACCGCGCGGGGACACCGCCGAGTCCAGCGTCTCGGGAGAGCCCGTGTACCCCAACGCCCGTGCCACCGTGGGCATTTCGAGCAGCTCGGCGTGGCTGAGGGCGTCGAGCTCGGCGAGGGCCTCGTCGACCGTGCGGGAACGCTTGGCCGTGGGCTCGGGGACGTAGTCCCGCACGACCAGCTCGCGCTCCGGCTCGACGCCCGCGATCAGCTCGTCCAGCTGGAGGGCGAGCAGCCGGCCGTCCGTGCCGAGCTCCACCACGTACTCGGCGATCTCCGTGGCGATGCGGCGCACCATCTCCAGGCGCTGGGCGACCGCCGAGACGTCCCGGACGGTGACCAGGTCCTCGATCTCCAGCGCCGACAGCGTGCCCGCGACCTCGTCGAGGCGGAGCTTGTAGCGCTCCAGGGTCGCGAGGGCCTGGTTGGCGCGGGACAGGATCGCCGCCGAGTCCTCCAGGACCCGGCGCTGGCCGTCGACGTACAGGGCGATCAGGCGCATCGACTGGGAGACGGAGACGACCGGGAAGCCGACCTGCTTGCTGACGCGGTCCGCCGTGCGGTGCCGGGTGCCCGTCTCCTCCGTGGGGATCGTCGGGTCCGGGACCAGCTGCACGCCCGCGCGCAGGATCTTCGACAGGTCCGAGGACAGCACGATGCCGCCGTCCAGCTTGCACAGCTCACGCAGACGGGTCGCCGTGAACTCGACGTCCAGCACGAAACCGCCGCTGCACAGCGCCTCGACCGTCTTGTCGGAGCCGAGCACGATGAGACCGCCGGTGTTGCCGCGGAGTACGCGCTCCAGGCCGTCGCGGAGGGCGGTTCCGGGTGCCACGGCGCTCAGGGAGGCGCGCATCAGGCCATCGGTACCGGCACTCCCGCCGGACTTTCCGGGAGCTGATGCCCGGTCGTTGGCTGCCACTGCACTCCTCCGGTCGCAGGTTCTGGGCGCCCCCGTGTCGCGCGCTCGGTTCGCACGGACGGGCGAGACCAGGGCAAAGTCTACCGGCGACCCTCCTCGTCCCGTGGGGCCTCTCTGCGACGGGAGCGGGGGAGGACCCGCAGGGCGTCCCCTATGTCCGCGACTTCCAGAACCTTCATGCCCGCGGGAATCCTGCCCGGATCGCCCGGTACCAGGGCGTGCGTGAAGCCCAGACGGTGGGCTTCGGCCAGGCGGCGCTGCACGCCCGTGACCCGTCTCACCTCGCCCGCGAGGCCCACTTCGCCGATCGCCACGAGGTTCTTGGGGAGAGGTGTGTCACTCGCCGCGCTCGCCAGGGCGAGGGCGACCGCCAGGTCCGCCGCGGGTTCCGAGAGCTTCACCCCGCCCACCGTCGCGGAGTAGATGTCCCTTTTGCCCAAGGCGCTGATCCGGCCCCGCTGTTCCAGCACCGCCAGCATCATCGAGACGCGGGAGGTCTCCAGGCCCGAGGTGGTGCGGCGCGGGGAGGGGATCTGGGAGTCGACCGTGAGGGCCTGGACCTCGGCGACCAGGGGGCGGCGGCCTTCCAGGGTGACGGTCAGGCAGGTGCCCGGGACCGGTTCGGCCCGACGTGTCAGGAAAAGTCCGCTCGGGTCCGCGAGGCCCGTGATGCCCTCGTCGTGCAGTTCGAAGCAGCCGACCTCGTCGGTGGTCCCGTAGCGGTTCTTGACACCGCGTACGAGCCGCAGGCGGGCGTGCCGGTCGCCCTCGAAGTGCAGGACGACGTCGACCAGGTGCTCCAGCAGGCGCGGGCCCGCGATCGCGCCGTCCTTCGTGACGTGGCCCACCAGGAGCGTGGACATGCCGCGTTCCTTCGAGGCCCGGATCAGGGCCCCGGCGACCTCGCGCACCTGGGCCATACCGCCGGGCGCGCCGTCGATCTCCGGTGAGGCCACCGTCTGCACCGAGTCCATGATCAGCAGCGACGGCTTCACCGCGTCCAAGTGGCCCAGCACCGCCGCCAGATCCGTCTCCGCCGCCAGGTACAGGTGGTCGTCGATGGCGCCGATGCGGTCGGCGCGCAGCCGGACCTGGCTCGCCGACTCCTCGCCCGTCACGTACAGCGTGCGGTGCTCCTCGCTCGCCGACTTGGCCGCCACGTCCAGCAGCAGCGTCGACTTGCCGACGCCCGGCTCGCCCGCGACCAGCACCACCGCGCCCGGGACCAGCCCCCCGCCGAGCACGCGGTCCAGCTCGGGCACGCCGGTGGTGCGGGCGGCGGCCTGGCGGCCGTCCACCTGGCCGATGGGCAGGGCGGAGGTGGTGACCCGCCCGGGTGCCGTCGTACGGACCGCGGGCGTGCCGTACTCCTCGATCGTCCCCCAGGCCTGGCACTCGGGGCAGCGGCCGAGCCACTTCGCCGTCTGCCAGCCGCACTCCGTGCAGCGGTAGGACGGGCGGTCCTTGGTGGATTTCGTACGGGCAGCCATGGACCAAACCGTAGCCGCCGCCACTGACATCGCGGGGACCGGACGGCGCGGCCACCTGCGCGCCAGGGCTGCGCCACCCCCCGCCGGGGCCCGGGCCGGTGGCCCGTGTCCCCGATTGAGGGATCGTTTCACCCGTACGGATTAAATGTGCTCAAGCCGTCGGAAGGCGCCCCTCCCGGCCGCCTACGGTCGCCGAATGATGAGCAGTTCTCCGGAGATCTCGACCCGCTCGACCCGTACGGCCGGCGCGCATCGGGCGCACCGGGAAGCGCGCGACCGAGGAGCGGCCCGCACGCTGGCGCAGCGGACGCCCGCGCGCTACGAGCCGTACCTGGACGGCCTGTTCACCTACTGCCTGTCCGTGCTGTGCGATCACGACGCCGCGACCGCAGCCCTGGGCGACGTCCTCGCCCTCGCCGAACGCCGCGGCCGGCACGTCCCCGACGCGCCCGCGGACCGCAGGGCCTGGCTCTACGCGCTGGCCCGCTGGGCGTGCCTGCGCAAGCTGGCCGAAGCCAAGCAGAAACGTCAGAGCAGCCACGCCGCGGGCCGCGCCGACCGGCAGCGCGCCGACCGGCCGGCCGCCCCGGCTCCCCCGGAGGAGGTCCGCGAGCGGCGCCGCCGCGAACTGGCCCTGCTCGCCTGGCCGGAGGCCGCCGGCACCACCCCGGAGCAGCGCGAGGCGCTCGAACTGGCCGTGCGCCACCACCTCGCCGCCCACGAGGTCGCCGCCGTCCTCGGCATGGACGTGGCCGCCGCCCGCGACCTGCTCGCCTCCGCCGCCTGCGAGGTGGAACGCACGCGCGCGGCCCTGGCCGTCGTCGAGACCGGGGCGTGCCCGAGCGTCGCGCACCTCGTCGGGGACGACCGGCTGGTGCTCGGTTCGGCCCTGCGCCGCGAGCTCGTCCGGCACGTCGACGACTGCCCGCGCTGCCGCCGCGCCGCCGAGCACGCCATCCCCGGCCGCTGGCCCGGCACCAGCGTCACCCCCGCCGAACTGCCCGTCCTGCCGGCGCCCCGCGCGGCCCTGCACGTCGCCATGGACCACCACCCGCGCGCGCGGAGCGCCGCGCCCCGCTTCGACCGGCGCGGCTTCCCGATCGACCCCAAGGACCACGCCGCCCGCCGCGACCGGCTCCGCGCGCGTGCCGTGACCACGACCGTCGTCGCCACCGTCGTCGCCGCTCCCGTGCTCGCCCTGTGGGCCGCCTACCGGGGCACGCCGATCGGCGAGGGCCACGACGGCCGCTCGGCCTCCGCGCGCGAGTCCGACGACCCGTTCGCCCTGGACGGCGAGATGGCGGGCGGCGGCTACGAGAACACCGGCAACGCCGGCACCCGCCCCGGCCCCCGCTTCGGCAAGGACGGCAAGGCCGACGTCTCCGTGGAGGTCATCGGCGTCGCCGGTGCCGGCCGTGCGGCCACCCTGGAGGTCTCGGCCGACAACAGCGGCGACACCACCCTCGTCACCCTCACCGCCACCGGGCGGGCCCCGGTCCGCTGGTCGGCCACCACGGGAGCCGGCTGGCTCTACCTCAGCCAGTCCTCGGGAACGCTCCGGCCCGGCGAGTCGTTGACGATCAAGGTGTACGTCGACCACCTGCGGGAGCCCGCCGGGCCCTGGCACGCGCAGGTGGCGGTCGCGCCCGCCGGGGCCGTCGTCCACATCGAGGGCTACGGCAGCGCGCCCAGCCCCTCCGGCCCCGGCCCGCGCCCCAGCAGCCCGGCCGAGCCGCCCTCCACCCGCCCCGACCCGACGCCCACGACCTCCGCCCCGGACCCGACGCCGACCACCCCGCCCCCGTCGCCGGACCCCACGCCCACCCCGACGGACCCGGAACCCACCGAGCCGGCGGGCTCGGCATCCCCGCCCCCGGACGGCGGCGACCCGAGCCCGGCCATGTCGTAGGTCCCGGCCGCTCAGCCCACCGGGTCCGCCGGGTGCGGCGCCAGGAGCGGCAGCTGCGAGGCCAGCCGCTCCTCGCACAGCTCGACCAGCCGGTCGTAACCGGCCTTGCCCATCAGCTCGATCAGCTCGGGCCGGTAGGAGACGTACACGGGATCCCCCGCGCCGTGCGCCGAGGTCGCCGAGGTGCACCACCAGTGCAGGTCGTGCCCGCCCGGCCCCCAGCCGCGGCGGTCGTACTCACCGATCGACACCTGCAGCACGCGCGTGTCGTCGGGCCGGTCGATCCACTCGTACGTCCGCCGCACCGGCAGCTGCCAGCACACGTCCGGCTTGGTCTCCAGCGGCTCGCGGCCCTCCTTCAGGGCCAGGATGTGCAGCGAGCAGCCCATGCCGCCCGGGAAGCCGGGCCGGTTCTGGAAGATGCAGGAGCCCTGGAAGGGCCGGGTCTGCCGCTCGCCGTCCTCGTCCTCGGAGACCCAGCCGTTGGCCGTGCCCTCGGCGTGGTGCTGCCAGATGTCCGGCGTGAGCCTGGCCACATGCTCGGCCACGCGCTGCTCGTCGTCCTCGTCGGAGAAGTGGGCACCCAACGTGCAGCACCCGTCGTCCGCGCGGCCGGCCTGGATGCCCTGGCAGCCGCTGCCGAAGATGCAGTTCCAGCGAGAGGTCAGCCATGTCAGATCGCAGCGGAACACCTGCTCGTCGTCCGCCGGATCGGGAAACTCCACCCACGCGCGAGCGAAGTCGAGCCCCTTCTCGTCGGGTACCGCGGCGCCCGGTGATTTGTCGCGCTTGGCCTTTTTCGTCTTTGGCACGCCTCCAGGGTACGGGCCACATCCCCGCACCGAGGACGGCGGACGGCCCTGCTGGCAGTAGCGTTCCGTACATGAGACTCGGTGTCCTCGACGTGGGTTCGAACACGGTGCATCTGCTCGTGGTGGACGCGCACCCCGGCGCGTGCCCGCTGCCCGCGCACTCGCACAAGGCGGAACTGCGCCTGGCCCAGCTCCTCGACGGCGACGGCGCGATCGGCCCGGCCGGCGTCGACCGGCTGGTCTCGGTCGTCCACGGGGCGCTCCAGGCCGCCGAGGACAAGGGCGTCGAGGAGATGCTCCCGTTCGCCACCTCCGCCGTGCGGGAGGCCCGCAACGCCGACGAGGTCCTCGCGCGCGTGCGCGCCGAGACCGGCGTCGAGCTCCAGGTCCTCACCGGCGAGGAGGAGGCGCGCCTCACCTTTCTCGCGGCTCGCCGCTGGTTCGGCTGGTCGGCCGGGAAGCTGCTGGTCCTGGACATCGGCGGTGGCTCCCTGGAGATCGCCTACGGCATGGACGAGGAGCCCGACGCGGCCGCCTCCCTGCCGCTGGGCGCCGGCCGCCTCACCGCCGGCTGGCTGCCGGGCGACCCGCCCGCCGCCGACGACGTCCGGGCCCTGCGCCGCCACGTCCGCACCGAGATCGCCCGCACGGTCGGCGAGTTCAGCCGCCTCGGCGCCCCCGACCACGTCGTCGCCACGTCCAAGACCTTCAAGCAGCTGGCCCGCATAGCCGGCGCGGCCCGCTCCGCCGACGGCCCGTACGTGCAGCGCGAACTCAAGCGGGAGTCGGTGGAGAGCTGGGTTCCGAAGCTGGCGGGCATGACCGAGCGGGAACGGGCCGCACTCCCCGGCGTCTCGGAGGGCAGGGCGGGCCAGCTGCTGGCCGGTGCCCTGGTGGCCGAGGCCGCGATGGACCTGTTCGGCGTGGAGCGGGTGGAGATCTGCCCGTGGGCGCTCAGGGAGGGCGTGATCCTGCGCCGGCTCGACCACATGGAGCCGGCGTAGGGAACCCGGCGTGCGGGTTCACCGCGTGGCAATCACCACAACGGCGAACAGGCACCCCACGACCTGCCCACTCCACCCCGTAACCTGTCCTGCATGGCAGAGCCAGCCGTGAAGATCCCGGACGCGAAGGTCGCCCTGTCGACGGCCTCGGTCTACCCGGAGTCGACGGCCACGGCCTTCGAGATCGCCGCGCGCCTCGGCTACGACGGGGTCGAGGTCATGGTCTGGACCGACCCGGTCAGCCAGGACATCGAGGCCCTGCGCAGACTCAGCGACTACCACCGGATCCCGATCCTGGCCGTGCACGCCCCCTGCCTGCTCATCACGCAGCGCGTCTGGTCCACCGACCCGTGGACCAAGCTCCAGCGGGCCCGCGCGGCCGCCGAGAAGCTCGACGCGAGCACGGTCGTGGTCCACCCCCCGTTCCGCTGGCAGCGCCAGTACGCACGCGACTTCGTCACCGGCATCTGGCGCATGGCGAACGAGACGGACGTACGGTTCGCCGTCGAGAACATGTACCCCTGGCGCTACCGCGACCGCGAGATGCTCGCCTACGCCCCCGACTGGGACGTCACCAAGGACGACTACCGCCACTTCACGATCGACCTCAGCCACACCGCGACGGCCCGCTCCGACGCCCTGGCCATGGTCGACCGCATGGGCGACCGCCTCGGCCACGTCCACCTCGCCGACGGCCGAGGCTCCGCCAAGGACGAGCACCTGGTGCCCGGCCGCGGCACCCAGCCCTGCGCCGAGGTGCTGGAGCGGCTCGCCCTGACCGGCTTCGACGGCCATGTCGTCATCGAGGTCAACACCCGCCGCGCCATGTCGAGCGCGGAGCGCGAGGCCGACCTGGCCGAGGCCCTGGCCTTCACCCGGCTCCACCTGGCCTCGGCGGCGAAGGTGCCGCGTCGATGACCGACCCGCCCCCGACCGGGTCCGGCCCCGCCGCCCGCCGCCGCGGACGCCCCCCGCGCACGGAGTCCGCCGACACCCGCGACCGCATCCTCGCCGCCGCCCGCGACGAGTTCTCCGAGCGGGGCTACGAGAAGACGTCCGTCCGAGGCATCGCCAAGACCGCCGGTGTCGACTCGGCCCTCGTGCACCACTACTTCGGCACCAAGGAACAGGTCTTCGAGGCGGCGATCACCCAGTCCTTCGGACCCGCGCTGCAGGCCCCGAAGGCCATCGAGGAGGGCCCGCTCGAGGGGGTGGGGGAGCGGCTGGCCCGGTTCTTCTTCGGCGTCTGGGAGAACCCGGCGACCCGCGCGCCCCTGCTCGCCGTCGTCCGCTCCGCCCTCACCAACGACACCGCGGCCGCCGTCTTCCGCCGGATCGTCGCCACCCAGGTCCTGCGCCGCATCGCGGTCCGCCTGGACCTGCCCGACGCGGAACTGCGCGCCGAGCTGGCCGCCGCCCAGCTCGTGGGCACGGCCGTCCTGCGCTACGTGATCCGGGTCGAGCCGCTGGCCTCCGCGGACCCGGAGCAGATCATCGCCCGGCTGGCCCCCGTCGTACAGGGACATCTGACCGGCCCGTAGCCCTCACGGGGGGCGTCGACGAGACGGGCATCCCGCATTCCGGACACTCCGTCCCGCCCTCTGGATGACCGGCGTACGCTCGACAGCAGTCAGAAATCTCCGAATCCTCTGACGCAGTCTCTGAAGGAGCGAGCGACGATGCCCGAGCTGAGGTCCCGCACAGTCACCCACGGCCGCAACATGGCGGGCGCCCGCGCCCTGATGCGCGCCTCCGGTGTACCGGGTGCGGACATCGGCCGCAAGCCGATCATCGCGGTCGCCAACAGCTTCACGGAGTTCGTCCCCGGCCACACGCACCTGGCGCCGGTCGGCCGGATCGTCAGCGAGGCGGTCATCGAAGCCGGCGGCATCCCGCGCGAGTTCAACACCATCGCCGTGGACGACGGCATCGCCATGGGCCACGGCGGCATGCTCTACTCGCTGCCCTCCCGCGACCTGATCGCGGACAGCGTGGAGTACATGGTCGAGGCCCACTGCGCCGACGCCCTGATCTGCATCTCCAACTGCGACAAGATCACCCCGGGCATGCTCAACGCGGCCCTGCGGCTGAACATCCCCACGGTGTTCGTCTCCGGCGGCCCGATGGAGTCCGGCCGCGCCACCCTCGTCGACGGCACGGTCCGCACGCTCGACCTGGTCGACGCGATCTCCGACGCCGTGAACGACAAGATCTCGGACGAGGACATCCTCCGCATCGAGGAGAACGCCTGCCCGACCTGCGGATCCTGTTCCGGCATGTTCACCGCCAACTCGATGAACTGCCTGACGGAGGCCATCGGCCTGTCCCTGCCGGGCAACGGCTCGGTCCTCGCCACGCACACGGCCCGCAAACAGCTCTACGTCAACGCGGCCAAGACCGTGATGGACATCACCCGCCGCTACTACGAGCAGGACGACGAGTCGGTCCTGCCCCGCAGCGTGGCCACCTTCGCGGCCTTCGAGAACGCCATGGCCCTCGACATCGCCATGGGCGGCTCCACCAACACGATCCTGCACCTGCTGGCCGCCGCGCAGGAGGCGGGCGTCCCGTTCGGCCTGGAGGAGATCAACGAGGTCTCCCGCCGTGTGCCGTGCCTGGCCAAGGTCGCCCCGAACGTGGCCAAGGACCGCACGTACTACATGGAGGACGTGCACCGCGCCGGCGGCATCCCCGCCCTGCTGGGCGAGCTGCACCGCGCGGGCCTGCTCAACGAGGACGTGCACTCCGTCCACAGCCCCTCCCTCGCCGACTGGCTGAAGACCTGGGACGTGCGCGGCGGCTCCCCGTCCGCCGAGGCCGTCGAGCTGTGGCACGCGGCCCCCGGCTGCGTCCGCTCCGCCGAGGCCTTCTCCCAGTCCGAGCGCTGGGAGGCCCTGGACGAGGACGCCGAGGGCGGCTGCATCCGCTCCGCCGAGCACGCCTACTCCAAGGACGGCGGCCTCGCGGTCCTCAAGGGCAACCTGGCCGTGGACGGCTGCGTCGTGAAGACGGCCGGCGTCGACGAGTCCATCTGGACCTTCGAGGGCCCGGCGGTCGTCTGCGAGTCGCAGGAGGAGGCCGTCCAGAAGATCCTCACCCAGCAGGTCAAGGACGGCGACGTGGTCGTCATCCGCTACGAGGGCCCCAAGGGCGGCCCCGGCATGCAGGAGATGCTCTACCCGACCTCGTACCTCAAGGGCCGCGGCCTGGGGAAGACCTGCGCGCTGGTCACCGACGGCCGCTTCTCCGGCGGCACCTCGGGCCTGTCCATCGGCCACGCCTCCCCGGAGGCGGCGGCGGGCGGCACCATCGCCCTCGTCGAGGACGGCGACCGCATCCGCATCGACATCCCGAACCGCTCGATCGACCTGCTGGTCGACGAAGCCGAGCTGGCCCGCCGCGAGCAGGCCCTCAACGGCCGGTACGCCCCGAAGAACCGCGACCGCAAGGTCTCGGCCGCCCTGCGCGCCTACGCGGCGATGGCGACCAGCGCGGACAAGGGCGCCGTCCGGGACGTGTCGAAGCTGGGCTGAGCCCCACCGCGAGGGCCGCTCCCGTCACCGGGGGCGGCCCTCGCGCCTGCGCCCTACCAGTCGGCCGGGTCGCGCCCGCTCACGGCGAAGACCGTCCCGTCCGGGGCGCTGCCGTAGACCCGGTCGCCCACGACCACCGGCTCGGGAAGGGCGGCCGGAACCCGGTCCGACCGCGCCCCCAGCCGGGGCGGCGTCTGCCCGAGGAGCTTCCCGCGCCGCGCGTCGACGCCGAGCAGCCGTCCGTCGGGCGCGGTGACGTACACATGCCGGCCGTCGGCGACCGGCCTCGACCCCCGCACGACACCCGTCTGCAGGCTCCACAGCTGCTCGCGCGCCGCCAGGTCGACGGCGACCAGCGCCCCGCCCGTCGCCATGAGGTGCACGACGTTCCCGCGCACACTGCCCGCGACCTGTTGCAGCGGCACCCGCAGCGGCACCCGCACGCTCTTCCGGCTGCGGGGGTCGTACCGCACCACGGCCCGCGCCTCCTGCGTGACCGCGTCGGCCGCGACGAAGACGACCGCCCCGTCGACCGTCCCGACGGGTTCGAGACTGCCGTCGAGTCGCGCCTCCCACCGCACGTCGCCCGACCGCGGATCCACCGCCGTGACCCGGGTGCCGGTCCCGTCACCGGACACGGCCGCCGCGTAGGCGAGCCGATCACCGGCGAACGAGACGAAGTACGGCACCTCCTGGCCCGCGACGCGGTGACTCCACCGCACGTCACCGGTGGCCCCGTCCACCCCGCTGACCGTGCCGTCGGACGCCGTGAGCAGCACCATGCCGCCCACGGCCCGCAGCCCTCCGTGGGCGGGCAGCTCCGTACGCCGGGCCACGTCACCCGACGCGATCCCGAGCGCGGTCAGCCCGCGTCCCTGCCCGAGCCCGCCGAGCACCAGCCGGCCCGACACGGCGGGCGGACCGGCCGGCGGCCCACTGGCGGCGGCCCCCTCCAGCGCGTGCCGCCACCGCAGCCGTCCGTCCGCGGGATCGAGGGCGAAGACCACTCCGTCCCGGGCGCAGAGCAGCGCGCCCACCGCGTAGGAGCACTGCGGCACGCCGTCCCGGCCCAGCGGCTCGGCCACCCACCCGGCGAAGGCGGCGGCCGTCGTGCGCGGCGCAGTGACCTCCGGCGCCGGACCGCCGCCGCCGGCCAGGGACACCGACGCCAGCGCCCCGGCCACGACCAGCCCGAGAACCCCGGCGCCCACGGCCCCCCGCCTGCCGAGTCGCCGCCGGGCCGGCTCCTCCTCACCGGAGACCTCCGCCTCGGACACCTCATGCCCGGCCCGCTCCGCCTCCTCTTCCTCCTCCGCAGGCCGGCGCGGTATGAAGCTCTGGGTGTCGTACGAGGCCGCCACCGAGCGCAGTTCCCGCATCAGGGCGTCGGGCGAGGGCCGGTCCTCGGGCTCCTTGGCCAGACACCGCAGCACGAGCGGCGCCAGCTCTTCGGGTACGCCGGTGAGTTCGGGCTCGTCGTGCACCACCTGGTAGGCGACGACGTACGGGCTGTCGGAGTCGAACGGCCCCCGCCCGGTCGCCGCGTGCACCATGACGGACCCGAGGGCGAACACGTCTGCGGCGGGCCCGACTTCCCTCGGCCGCCGGAACTGCTCGGGCGCCATGAAGGGCGGCGTGCCGATGAGCTTGCCGGTCTCGGTCCGCAACTCGCTGTCTGCGGGCCGCGAGATGCCGAAGTCGATGACCTTCGGCCCGTCCTCGGCGAGCAGCACGTTGCTCGGCTTCAGATCCCGGTGCACGACCCCGACCCGGTGGATGTCCCGCAGTGCCTCCGCGAGCCCGGCCATCAGCCGGCGCAACTGGGCGGGCGCCAGCGGCCCGTTCCGCTTCACCTCCTGGGCGAGCGTCGGACCCGGGATGTACAACGTGGCCATCCAGGGCCGCCCGGCCTCGGGATCAGCGTCGACGACCGGCGCGGTGAAGGCTCCGCTGACCCGCCGGGCCGCCGCCACCTCCTGCCGGAAACGCCCCCTGAACTCCGGGTCCTTGGCGAACTCCGCGTGCACGACCTTCACGGCGAGCTTCATTCCCGAGGTGCTGCGGGCCAGATGCACCACGCCCATGCCACCCGAGCCCAGACAGGACTCCAGACGGTAGTGACCGGCGTATTCAGGAAGTTCCGCTTCCGGGCCCGCTCCGGCGCTTCGCTGTGACGCCATGGGACCACCCCCGTGCTGTTCGTCCGCCCGCGCGACGCACGGAGCCTAGTCGATGACTCGTACGGGACAGAGGCGGCTTGCCAGCCTCCAACGGCGAATTGCGCACAGATGTTTGAGGGCGTGATCCAGGGGAATCAACGGGACCCCATGGCAGCCATGGGGTCAACGGGGGAGGTACACCATGTCAGTCGAGCCTGCCGAGATCGAGCGCACCGAGCAGCCCGAGGAGGCGACCGGCGCCGCCATGCCGCAGGTCACCACACTGGCCGCGGCGGTCACGACGTATCCGACCGCACCCGGCGTCAGCCTCAACGTCCGCAGCGGCCCCGGCACGGGCTACCCGATCGTCAAGGTCCTGCCGGCGGGATCCCGGGTCGCCATCAACTGCCAGGCACCCGGCACGTGGGTGACGGGCCCGTACGGCACGACGAACATCTGGGACAACATCGCCAGCGGCCAGTACGTCTCGGACGCCTATGTGAACACGGGCAGCGACGGCTACATCCGCCCCCGCTGCTCCTGATCCGCACAGCCGGTGTGGCCCGCCCCCACTGCGGGCCACACCGCCGCCGACCGCGTGGGACGCCCGGGCGGCAGCACGACGCGCCCGCAGCCGCCGGACGCCGGAGGGGCCGTGTCGGGGGGTGTCCGCCCGCAGCGGTTGGCGCGTCAACGGGGAGTGAGTCGGCACGCACGTCGATCGCGCCGTTCCGAAGACGGACACCCCCCCGGCGCGGCCCCGCCGCCCCACCACCGCCGCGGAGGCGAAGACGCGCCCCCCCACCTCGCCG
>NZ_JAPSKN010000092.1:8288-22800 GCF_031181705.1 Streptomyces sp. | reverse complement strand
GGTCCGCCGGAGCGGCCGGGAAGGGCTGAGGCGCGACTGTTCCGGTGGCCGCGGCCGGGGATGGGAGACCGGGCGGCCCGGGCCTCAGTGCGCCGGGTCTGCGTCACCGGGTCTCCGTGTCGCCGGGTCACCGTGCCGCCGGGTGGCGAGGGTCCGTCCGCTCGGCCGCCGTCGCTCCCGGTGGGGCGGGGTCGCGCAGCCCGCACAGCAGCAGCCGTCCCAGGGCGGGCAGGGCGATCAACGGCAGCAGCGCCGTGCGCAGGGAGGTCGCGTCGGCCAGCGCCCCGATGGCGGGAGTCGCGAGGCCGCCCACGCTCACCGCCAGGCCGAGCGTGACGCCGCCGGCGGTGCCCGTCCGCCGGGGCAGGAAGTCCTGGCCCAGGGTGAGGTGCAGCGAGAACGGCACGTACAGGCCCGCCGACGTCAGCGCGGCGAACAGGTACACCACCGGCCCGGGCACCAGGACCAGCCCGGCCACGGCCAGGACCGTCAGGGTGTACGACCGGCGGACCACGGCCATCCGCCCGTACCGCTCGGCCAGCCGGCCCCCGGCCAGCGTCCCCACCGCACCCCCGGCGTAGAGGACGAACAGCGCCGCCGTACCGGCCGCCTCCCCACCGCCGGTGCGCTGACGCGCGTACAGCGAGACGAACGCGCCGAGCCCGACGAACACCACCGACCGGCAGACCACGGCACCCGACAGGCGCAGGAAGGACGGCCAGTCGTCCCGGCCGGCCGCGGGCCGCGCGTCCGCACCGCCGCGGCCCGGGCCGGCCGAGCGCACGGCCACCGCGCACAGCACGGCGCCCAGCACGGCCGGGACGGCCAGCAGGGGAGAGGCGTCCAGGCCGCCCACCCCCATGACGGCGAAGACCAGCAGCGGCGCCAGGGCGAAACCGGCGTTGCCGCCGAAGGAGAACCAGGCCATGCCGGTGTGACGGCCGCCCGCCACCGCCCGCGCCACCCGGGCGGCCTTTGGGTGGTAGGCGGCCACCCCCACGCCCGACACCGCGACCACTGCCAGGGTCGGACCATAGGAGCCGGTCACCCCGCTCAGCGCGACGCCCGCCCCCGCCGTCAGCGCGCTCAGCGGCAGCAGCCACGGCATCGCCCACCGGTCGGTGAGCACCCCGAACAGCGGCTGCACGAGCGACGACAGCAGGGACGCCGCCAGGACGACACCGGACGCGGCGGCGTAGGAGTAGGCGCGCTCGGCGACGAAGTACGGCACCAGGGCGGCCACGGTCCCCTGGTAGACGTCCACACAGGCGTGGCCCGTCGACATCCAGGCGACGGGTCGCCCCGGTCGCGGGCCGCGACGACGGTTCCGGCCGTGGTTGTGCCGTGAAGTGGTCACCCGGCGATCGTCGCCCGCCGGTCCGGTGGCCCGCTTCCGATAATCTGCCGGACTGTGCCGAACATCCGCCACACCTCGACGGCGCCGACCCGGGCCCGGCGGCTCGCCGCCGGCGACCGCATCGACGCGCACCGGCACGACGACCACCAGATCGTCTACGCGGGCTCCGGCGTCGTCGAGGTCATCACCGACGCCGGCACCTGGTTCGCTCCCGGCACCCGCGCCCTGTGGATCCCGGCCGGCACCGTGCACGCCCACCGCGCTCACGGCCGCCTCGACCTGCACCTGGTCGGTCTGCCCGCCGGCGACAACCCCCTCGGCCTGGACCATCCGGCCGTCCTCGCCGTCGGCCCGCTGCTGCGCGAGCTGATCCTCGCCTACACCCGCGACCCCGGCGACGACACCCCCGAGCGGCGGCGGTTGCGTGCCGTGCTGCGCGACCAGTTGCGCCTCTCGCCCCAGCAGCCGCTGCGTCTGCCCGCTCCCACCGACCCCCGGCTGGCCGCCGTCTGCGCGCTCGTGCACGCCGACCCGGCCGACCCGCGCACCCTCGGCGCGCTGGGTGCCGCGACCGGTGTGGGGGAACGGACCCTCAGCCGGCTGTTCCGGACCGAGTTCGGTATGACCTTCCCGCAGTGGCGCACCCAGTCGCGGCTCTACCACGCGCTGCGGATGCTGGCCGACGGTATGCCCGTCACCACCGTCGCCCACCGCTGTGGCTGGTCCTCCGCCAGCGCGTTCATCGAGGTCTTCCGCCGCTCGTTCGGCTACACGCCCGGCACTCACCACCGGCGCTCGCGGGGCCGGGAGCACTGATCTGCCTACCGTCCAGTAATATCGCGCGGCAGGCCCCCAGAGGAGGAACCGTGCCCCGGTCCGAACGCTCGCCCCTGCTGCTCGCCGGCCTGCTGGCCACCGCGGGTGTCGCCCACTTCGCCGCACCCCGTCCCTTCGACGCGACCATCCCGAGCGGACTGCCGGGCAGGCCCCGGACCTGGACGTACGCCAGCGGGGTCGCCGAGCTGGCCCTGGCCGCCGGTCTCGCGGTGCCCCGGACCCGCAGGGCGGCCGCGCTGGCCACGGCCGCGTTCTTCGTCGGGGTGTTCCCCGCCAACGTGAAGATGGCCGCCGACTGGCGCCACCGCCCCACCCCGCAGAAGGCCGCGGCCTTCGGCCGGCTGCCCCTTCAGGTGCCCCTCGTGCTGTGGGCGCGCGGTGTCGCGCGGAACGCGCAGGGCCGGTCGTGACCGCGCGCGTGGAGACCGGGGACACGGTCGAGGACTTCGCCCTGCCCGACGAGACCGGCACCGAACGCAGCCTGTCCGGACTGCTCGCCGAGGGGCCGGTCGTGCTCTTCTTCTACCCGGCCGCCCTCACCCCCGGCTGCACCGCCCAGGCCTGCCGCTTCCGTGACCTCGCCGCCGAGTTCTCCGCCGTCGGCGCGCGGCCCGTCGGCATCAGCGGCGACGCCGTCGAACGGCAGCAGGAGTTCGCCGGGCGGCACGCCCTCGGCATGCCGCTGCTCTCCGACGCCGACGGCACGGTCCGCGCGCGGTTCGGCGTGAAGCGCGGTTTCTCCCCGGCCCCCACCAGGCGCACCACGTTCGTCATAGCGCGGGACTTCACCGTCCTGGACGTCGTCCGCAGCGAGCTGCGCATGAACGCGCACGCCGACCGGGCGCTCGCCGCGCTGCGGTCCGCGCGGGGCTGACCGCCCGGGGCCGGCCCCGTCCCGCATGCGGCCACGCGGTTGATACCGGGCCGCAAAGGGATGATCCTGGACGATATGGAGGACGCCTCCGCCGCTGCGATCATCGACGCCCGCGGCATCGTGACGGGATGGAGCGACGGTGCCCGGCGGCTGACCGGCTATCCGTCCGCGGAAGCCGTGGGCCGGGCCGTACGGGAGCTGCTCGCCGAGGAGGTGCCGCCCGAGGCGCTGTCGGCGCGGTCGGGCACCGTCATGGTGCGCCACCGCGAGGGCTACCTGGTCGGCATCCGTGTCAAGGCCTGCCCCGTGACGGGGCGGGACGGGCACCCCGGCGGCTATGTGATCACCGCGGCGCCGCCCGGCCGGGCGGAGACCTCGCTCGCGGGCCGCGCGTTCCAGCAGGCGTCCATCTCGATGTCCCTCTTCGACACCGGCCAGCGCTACCTGCGGCTGAACGACGCCGCCTGCCATGTGATGGGCGTGTCCGAGGAGAGCCTGCTCGGCCGGCACTTCCCGGAGACGGTGGAGGAGGCGGAGCACAGCCGCGGCTTCAACTGGCATCTGCGCCATGTCGTCGAGACGGGCCGGCCGCTGCGCTACGAGAGCTACACCGGCGCACCGGCCCTGAACCGCGAGCACGCCTGGGTCACCGAGATGTGGCCGGTCCGGGACGCCTCCGGGGAACTCGTCGGCACCGCGCTGGCCGCGTTCGACAGCACCGAGCAGTACTGGGCGCGGCAGCGGCTGGCCCTGCTGAACGAGGCCGCGGCCGCCATCGGCACCACCCTGGACGTGGTGCGCACCGCCGAGGAACTGGTCGAGGTCGTCGTGCCCCGGTTCGCCGGCTTCGCGAGCGTCGACCTGTTCGACTGGGTCCTCGGCGCGGACGAGCCGCCCACGGTCGCCGCCGAGGAGATCTCGCTGCGCCGCGTCGCCCACGGCTCGGCCCTCGACGGAACCCCGGAGGCCGCCGTCCACCTCGGAGACGTCGACGTCTACCCCTCCTTCTCGCCCATCGCCCGCGCCATGCGGGAGGGCCGGGCCGTCATCAGCCAGGCCGGGGAGCCGTCCTTCATGCGCTGGGTCGCCGAGCGCAACGCCCGCGCCCCCGGCGGACGCCCCTACCGGCTGGGCGCGCACTCGATGATGGCCGTGCCGCTGCGGGCCCGCGGTACCACCCTCGGAGTCGCCGTCGCCGTGCGCATCCACCAGCCGGACGACTACGGCGAGGACGACGCCGTCTTCGCCGAGGAACTCGCCAGCCGGGCCGCCGTCTGCGTCGACAACGCCCGCCGCTTCGCCCGCGAACGCACCACCGCCCTGGCCCTGCAGCACAGCCTGCTCCCCAAGGGCCTGCCGGGCCAGGCCGCCGTCGAGGTGGCCCACCGCTATCTGCCCTCCGGCTCGGCGGCCGGGATCGGCGGCGACTGGTTCGACGTGATCCCGCTGTCCGGCAGCCGCGTGGCGCTGGTCGTCGGCGACGTCGTCGGCCACGGCATCCCCTCCTCGGCGACCATGGGCCGGCTGGTCACGGCCGTCCGCACCCTCGCCGACGTGGACCTGCCGCCGGACGAACTCCTCACCCACCTCGACGACCTGGTCACCCACCTCGCCTCCGACGACGAGGGCGAAGAGGTGCCGGAGCTGGGCGCGACCTGCCTCTACGCCGTCTACGACCCCGTCACGCGCCGGCTGAACCTGGCCGCCGCGGGGCACCCCGCCCCCGCCCTGATGCTGCCCGACGGCTCCGCCCGGCTGATCCCCATGAGCGCGGGGCCCCCGCTGGGCGTCGGAGGGCTGCCGTTCGAGGCGACGGAGCTCCAGCTGCCCGAGGGCTCCCTCGTCGCCCTCTACACCGACGGCCTCGTCGAGGACCGCGACCGCGACGTCGACCACGCCACCGACGAGCTGTGCCGCGCCCTGACCGTCCCCGCCGACTCGCTCGACGCCCTCTGCGACACCGTGCTGAAGTCGGTCCTGCCGGAGGTGCCCGGCGACGACGTGGCCCTGCTGCTGGCCCGCACCCGGGCGCTCGGCGCGGACCAGGTCGCCACCTGGGACGTGACATCGGATCCCGCGCAGGTGGCCGCCACCCGGCAGGCAGCGACCGAGCAGCTCACCGCGTGGGGCCTGGAGGAGACGGCCTTCGTCACCGAACTCGTCGTCAGCGAACTGGTCACCAACGCCATCCGCTACGGCGCCGCGCCCATCCAGCTCCGGCTGATCCGCGACCGGACCCTCATCTGCGAGGTCTCCGACGGCAGTTCGACCTCTCCGCACCTGCGGCGGGCCCACCAGGACGACGAGGGCGGACGGGGACTGCTGCTGGTCGCCCAGCTCACCCAGCGCTGGGGCAGCCGGCAGACCACGCGCGGCAAGACCATCTGGTGCGAGCAGCCCCTCACGCCGCTGCTCTGACCGGGCCGAGGCCCGGCCGGGGACCTCACCGGCGCGCCGCGTCCGAGGCGACCTGGCCGAGGGTGCGGCCGGACTTCGCGGAACGGGCCCGGCGCGGATCGGGGGCGCCCGGCCCGCCGGTGTCGCCGGCCCGCTTGACCAGCAGCCACGCCTCCTCGCCGGCGCCGCCCCGGCCGCCGCGGAAACGGGTCAGGGCGTACGCGCCGCGCAGCTTCGACCCGTGCAGCCGGAACGTGGCGTGCCCGTGCTCCAGCGACTCCGCGAAGTCCACGGGCCGCCCCCCGCGGTCGTGGCTGAGCGGCTCGTAGGTGCCGTGGTCCCAGACGATGACCGTGCCGCCGCCGTACTCGCCGCGGGGGATCACGCCCTCGAACCGCTCGTACTCCAGCGGATGGTCCTCCGTGGGCACGGCCAGCCGCTTGTCCTTCGGGTCCGCCGAGGGGCCCTTGGGGATCGACCAGGACTTCAGCACGTCGCCGACCTGGAGCCGGAAGTCGAAGTGCATCGTGCTCGCGTCGTGGATCTGCACCACGAACCGGGGCCGGTCCGCGCGGGAGGCCCCGCTGCCCCGGGGCTCCCCGGTCCGTTCGAAGTCACGCTCGCCGCGGTACTCCCGCAACCGGTCCCGATCGGCCACGTGCGGCTCCCTCCTGCCCGGCCGGCCCCGGGTACCCGTCAGAACTCCTCGTGCACCTCGGGGTCACCGCCGAGCCGTCGCCGCGCCCGGTCCGCGACCGCGGTCATCTCGTCCTCGCTCAGCTCGAAGCCGAACACGTCGAGGTTGGCGCGCTGCCGTTCGGGGCTCGCCGACTTCGGGACGGGCACCGCGCCGAGCTGCGTGTGCCAGCGCAGCACCACCTGCCCCGCACTCACCCCGTGCGCCTCGGCGATCCGCGCCACCGCCGGGTCCTCCAGCAGGGGCGTGCCCCGGCCCAGCGGGCTCCAGCTCTCGGTGACGATGCCCTTGGCGGCGTGGAAGGCGCGCAGCTCCTCCTGCGGCCAGAGCGGGTGCAGCTCGATCTGGTTGACCGAGGGCAGCACCCCGGTCTCCTTCTCCAGCCGCTCGATGTGCCCGGCCGTGAAGTTCGAGACGCCGATCGACCGCACCAGTCCGTCCTCGCGCAGCTTGATCATGGCCTTCCAGGAGTCGACGTACCGGTCCACGCGGGGCAGCGGCCAGTGGATCAGGTACAGGTCGACGCGGTCCAGGCCGAGGCGGGCCCGGGACTCCTCGAAGGACGCGAGGGTCTCCGCGTAACCGTGGTGGCGGCCCGGGAGCTTCGTCGTCACGACGATCTCCTCGCGCGGCACCACACCGGCGGCCACGGCCCGGCCGACGCCCCTCTCGTTGCGGTAGTTCGTCGCCGTGTCGATCAGGCGGTAGCCCGCCTCCAGGGCCGAGACCACCGCCGCCTGCGCCTCGTCGTCGCCGAGTGGCCAGGTGCCCAGGCCCAGGGCGGGGAGCGCCGTGCCGTCGTTGAGCGTGTGCGTCGGGATGCTGATCACCGTCGGACCTTCCCGTTGACTGTGTCGTCCCTCCAGCGTCACGGACAGGGCGAGCAATGATCAACCGGACGGCGGGGACACCGCCTGGGCCGTCGCCCGTCCGGAGGCACCCGCGCGCTGTTCACCAGGGAAGGCAGGGCGGTGTTCCGGGACGTCGTGATCCGGGAGTTCACCGTGTGACGACGCGGTGCGGTGTCGCCACCGGCGGGGATCGCTGTCACGATCTCCGGGACGGACCACGCCCACGACCAGCGGAGCGCTCATGACGACGGACGGCCGGACGACGGACGAGGCGGTGCGGGAGGCCGGGGTGGAGGTGAAGCCGGTCGCCGGCCACATCGGGGCGGAGATCCACGGCGTCGATCTGGCCGGCGAGCTCGACGACACGGTGGTCGCCGCGATCAGGGCGGCGGTGCTGCGGTGGAAGGTCGTGTTCTTCCGGGGCCAGCGGCTGGACCACGCCGGGCACGTGGCGTTCGCGCGGCGGTTCGGCCAGCCGGTGGTGCTGCCACGGCGCGGCAAGGCGTCGCCGCCGGACTTCCCCGAGATCGAGACGACCGCCGACCGGCTGGAACTGGGCGGGCGGTACGGCATGGAGCACGACGAGTGGCTGGCCCGGCGCCGCCACACCCTGCTGCGGGGCTGGCACTGCGACCACGGCGCCCGGGTCGACCCTCCCGCCGCGACGATCCTGCGCGCGCAGACCGTCCCGCCCTACGGCGGCGACACCACCTGGGCCAATCTGGCGGCGGCGTACGCCGGGCTGTCCGCGCCGCTGCGACGGTTCGTCGACGGGCTGCGGGCCGAGCACCGGCTCGGCGTCGGCTACCAGCCCCGGCCCGGCGACGACGCCTACGTCCGCCACCTGCTGGACCGCCAGGTCGCCTCCCTGCACCCCCTGGTGCGCGTCCACCCCGAGACGGGCGAGCGGATCCTGTACGTCAACGGCTACTACGTCGAGCAGATCGCCGGCCTCTCCCGGCCCGAGAGCAGCGCGATCCTGGAGCTGCTGCTGGAACAGGCGGTCCGGCCCGAGTACACGGTCCGGTTCCGCTGGGAGCCGGGCAGCGTGGCCTTCTGGGACAACCGCGCCACGATGCACCTGGCCCCCGGCGACACCGCCCACCTCGACCACCCGCGGATCATGCACCGGGTGATGCTCGCCGGGGACGTGCCGGCCGGGGTGGACGGCACGCCTTCGCAGGCGATCACCGGCAGCGAGCCCGGGCGCTGGTGACGCGTCAGGCGGCGGGCCGGCGGCCCAGGGCCGGGCCGAGCTTCGTCGCCATGTCCGTGAGGATCTGCACGTAGTCCTCGTGCTCGAAGGTGAACGGCAGCGCGAACGCGACTTCGTCCACCTCCCGGAACGCGGCGTGCGCGTGCAGCCGCTCGGCGATCTCCGCCGAGGTGCCCACCAGGTCCGGCGCGAACAGCAGCCGCGCCGGGCCCTGCGGCTCGGCCGTGCGCGGGGTGCGCAGGGCGGCGTACTCCGCGTACCGGGCGCGCTGTTCGGGCGAGGCGGAGTCCTATGGCTGTGCCCACCCGGCGGCGCCCCCGCTGTTCCCGTCTCCCGCCCGTCAGCGCAGCGGAATCGTCACCTCGTCCTCGACGGGCGGGTCGATCTCCTGGGCCCGGTTGCCGGTGGCCGCGTAGCAGCGCAGCCGGACCGACTCCGGCGAGACGTCCAGCCGCAGGAAGCACTTGAAGAACGGCGGGCTGTACGTCGCCGAGCCCGGCGAGAACAACGACGTGTGGATCTTCCGCACCGGCAGCCGGAACCGCCTGGCCTTTCCGGGGCGGCGGCCGGTGCCCAGCAGCCCCGCGACCAGCCGGGCCCGCCGGGTGACACGGGCCGGGGTGCCCGGTGTGCGCGCGGGCCGGATGCCCAGACGCTCGGCGATCACGGCCGTCGCCTCCGCCTCGGTGAGCGTGAAGAAGCGGCGCAGGCGCAGCCGGCGGCCGTAGAGGCGGCTGTAGAAGGCGAGGGAGTCGCCGCGCAGTGGGTAGCAGCGGAAGTCGTCCTCGGTGACGCCGGCGACGGCGACGCGCGGGATGGTGTGGGTGGCGTGCATGAACGCCCCGCCGCCGCCCGCGACGACGTACTGGAGCGTGCGCCCGTCGTCCAGCCGGACCGGGTAGCGCTGGTAGTTGTGGATGTCGCCGCCGATCGCCGCCACGTAGTGGTGGGCCGGATCGCGGACGATGTCGTCGACCGTGCCGCCGCCCTCGATGGCGCACGGCTCGTGCCGGCCGTCCACGTACAGGGGCGAGCCGGTGACCAGGATCTTCGGACGGGACCCGGCGGAGACCTCGCGCAGCCAGGCGCCCTGCTCGGCGTCGAGCGTGCCGAGCAGGCCGGTGTCGATGCCGACGATCCGGACCGGCCCGGCGTCGATCGCCCAGTACGGGCCCGGCTGGACGGCCTGCTGGACGGGAGCCGGCCGCAGCGCGCGGGCCTCGGCGAGGCGCCGTCCGTCGTCCGGTCGCGGCCGGTGCCACAGCAGCGACCGCAACCAGGCCCGGGTCAGCGGCCGGGGCCGGGGCTCGGGCGGCAGCGGCGGGGCGTCGCCGCAGAAGACGCGCATGAAGCCGCCGAGGTCCTCGTACCAGTCGTGGTTGCCGGGTATCGCGTAGATCGGCGCCGGGTAGTCCCGGTACGGGCGGAAGAACTTGGCGCCGTAGTCGTCCGCGCTGCCCACCGGGTAGATCACGTCACTGGCGAGGACCGCGAACCGCGTGTCCCCGCCGGCCGTCAGCAAGCCGGGCACCACGGCGTACTGGGGGTCGTCGCCCTCGCCGGTGTCACCGATGACCAGGAAGGAGAACCGGTCCGGGTCGTCGCGGCGGATCACCTTGCCGGCCGGTGCCCCGGCGGCCTCGCGCTGTGCCACCCAGCGGCTCCGGGTCCGCCCGGTGGGGTCCCCGAACCAGGAGGCCAGCACGCCGTTGCGGGCCGCCCACAGCATCCGGGGATCGAGCCAGGAGATCTTCTCGGTCCTCGCCGGCAACAGCCGCTGGTACGCGCCGCGTTCGGCGGGGCCCCAGCCGGCGCCTTCGGGTGTGTCACGTGAGGAGTCGGGCACCGGTGCACGGTAACAACCGGTCCTGGGGCCGCTGGTGGCGGGTGCTCACCGCCTGCGCGGAGGTGCGGCCGACCGGCGCCACGAAGGGCGCGGCGGCGGTGCGGAGCCGGCGGGCGGAGCGCCGGGCGCGGGTGCGGCCGGCCGTTCGCCCAGGACCAGCAGCGGATCGAACATCACCACGACACCGGCCAGCAGCAGGAAGACGACCGGCCCCAGCAGCATCGGCAGCAGCAGCGATATCGGCGACTCGCCGGCCCAGGTGCCGCCCGTGGTGTCGTGCACGTGGACGCTGACGGCGGCCATCCCCGTGTAGTGCATCCCGGACACCGCCACCCCCATCACCAGGCTCGCCCCGAGGCTCGTCCCCATGCCCCGGACCGTGACGGCCGACCAGAGCGCGGCGGTCGCGGCGGCGACGGCGATCAGCACGGACAGCACGACGCCCACCGGGTCGTAGCCGATGTCGCCGTCCAGGCGCATCGCCGCCATGCCCAGGTAGTGCATGCACGCGATGCCCAGGCCGGTGACGGTCCCCGCCACCGCCAGCGTGCGGGCGTCCGGGCCGCGGTAGCCGACGGCGAACACGCCGGCGCCGACCACGACGACGGCCACCACGAGGCTGAGCACCGTCGTGGCCGGGTCGTACCGGACCCGGGTCTCCTCGACATGGAAACCGGTCATGGCGATGAAGTGCATCGTCCAGATGCCGCACCCGATGGAGGCGGCGCCCAACGCCAGCCAGCCCGGCTTCCACGAGCGCGCGTCGAGCAGCGAGCGCACGATGCACCGCAGCCCCAGCGCCCCGCCGAGACAGGCCATCAGATAGGCCGCGACCGGGGTCACCGCACCGTAGCGGAACCCCTCGACCGTGCCGTCCATGCGTCAACTCCCCCCAGAGTCACGGCTGGTGTCCCGCAAGGTCTACGCGCAGGGACCGCCGGGAGCAAGCCCTTGTCACCGGTAGGGCGGCAACTCCCGTGCGCACAGGGGGCGAACGGGGTCAGAAGGTGCGCTTCAGCAGGTCCAGCAGCGCCGCCCAGTGCCGCCGGTCGCCCTCCTCGTGGTACGACGCCGTGTCGGCCTGGGTGAAGCCGTGGGGCGCGCCGGCGTACACCTCGCAGTGGT
Source organism: Streptomyces sp. (assembly GCF_031181705.1). Taxonomy (GTDB): domain Bacteria; phylum Actinomycetota; class Actinomycetes; order Streptomycetales; family Streptomycetaceae; genus Streptomyces. Next base: position 11,600 of record NZ_JAPSKN010000092.1, on the reverse strand, counting down.
GGCGGACACCCGCCGCGGTCAGGGCCTCCTCCAGGCGCTCGATCTGCTCCGGCGGCAGGGACGGGTCCTGGTCGGCGTGGCCGAAGTACAGCTCGGCGGTGATGTCGCCGGCCACCAGGTGCGGGCTGTCGGGCGTGTCCGTGGCCAGCCGCCCGCCGTGGAAGCCGGCGGCGGCGGCGACCCGCTCCGGGTAGGTGCCGGCGGTGAGCAGCGACAGGCGGGCGCCCATGCAGTAGCCGGTCAGCGCCACCGGACCGTCGGCCGCCACCGGTGAATCGGCCAGCCAGCGCAGATACGCCCCGGCGTCCCGCATCGCCAGGTCGTTCGTCAGGGCCCGCATGACCGGCGTGATCCGCTCGAACAGCTCCGGCCGCGCCCCGGGGTCGATGAACTCGGGCAGGTCGAACAGCGGGGCGCGTCCGGCCCGGTGGAACACGTTGGGCACCAGCACCGTGTAACCCTCACCGGCCAGCCGGTCCGCCATGGACCGCAGTTGCGGACGCAGACCGAAGGCGTCCATGAAGACCAGGACCGCCGGATGGGCGGCCCCGTCGGCCGGGTGGGCCAGATAGGCGTCGGCGGTGCCGTCCTCGGTGGGGACGTCGACGGCGGTTCCCTGTACGGCGGTCATAGCGGGGCCTCTCTACGGGGGGTGGGGCCAGGAACCCGTCCGCGTGACCGGGCGGATCATGGTCATCGTGGCACGGCGTTCCCGGGGCATTTCGCCCACCCCCGACCCGGTGGCCCAACCGTGAACGGCCCTTGGGGCGCCCTTTACTCGAACCGTGAGGTGTCGCCCGCGCCCCGCCGCACGATCTCGGCCTCCCCGCCGGAGAAGTCGATGACCGTCGTCGGCTCGGTGCCGCACTCACCGGAGTCGACCACCGCGTCCAGGACGTGGTCGAGTTCGTCCTTGATCTCCCAGCCCTGCGTCATCGGCTCGTCCTCGCCGGGCAGCAGCAGGGTGCTGGACAGCAGCGGCTCACCGAGCTCGGCGAGCAGGGCCTGGGTGACCACGTGGTCGGGGATCCGCACCCCGACCGTCTTCTTCTTGGGGTGCTGCAGCATGCGCGGCACCTCCCGCGTCGCCGGCAGGATGAACGTGTAGCTGCCGGGCGTCGACGCCTTGATCGCGCGGAACACGTCGTTGTCGATGCGCACGAACTGGCCGAGCTGCGCGAAGTCCTGGCACACGAGAGTGAAGTGGTGCCGGTCGTCCAGCTTGCGGATCGCGCGGATCCGGTCGATGCCGTCCCGGCTGCCCAGACGGCAGCCGAGTGCGTAACAGGAGTCCGTGGGGTAGGCGACAAGGGCGTCCGCGCGGATGCTGTCGGCGATCTGGCCGATGGTGCGCGGCTGGGGGTTGTCGGGGTGCACGTCGTAGTACTTCGCCATCCGCCGAGCTTAAGCCGCCCGTGCGGGCCGGTGACGCAGGCAGGGGTGCCCGGGACCGCGGGCGGCTGCCCGGGGACGGCTGGGGTAACGTCCCCGGGCGGTGCGCCGAAGACGGTGCGAGGAGGGAGGGGAAGGCGCGAGTGGCTGGCCGAGAGGACGGGAACCGGCAGCGGCGGACGCGGGCCGAGGCGAGTCCGGCGTGGGCGCGGGAACTGCTCGCACACCTGCGGCCGGCCGGACGGGACGTCGGCAGGGTCGTCGCGTGGCTCGCCGGCGCCGTGGACGGGTCGGTGGCCCTGCAGGACGCCGCCGGGAACCTCCTCGCCGGAACCCGGCTCACCCTCGACGAGGACCTCGTCGCGGACATCACCGCCGGCCGGATCGCCTCCGCCGCCTGGGAGAGCCGCGAGCACCACCTGCGCCTGGTCCGGGTGGAGCACCCCTCCCACGCCTGTGTCCTGGCCGTCTCCCGGTCCGCTCCCTTCGACCGGCGGGCCTCCGACATGGTCACGCACACCGCCCAGGTGATCGAGCTGCTGCTGACGGCCCGCGAGTCGACCGCCGCCGGGCACCGGCTCCGACGCGCCACCTCCGACCTGCGCCTGGCCATCCTGCAGCTGCTGATGGTCGAGGACACCGTCGCCGCCCGCCGGGTCGCCGCCGGACTCTGGCCCGGCCTCCTCGACACCGACACCGCCTGCGTGTACGTCGTCGAGTCCGACCCCGCCGCCCGTGAGCGCGTCATCGAGGACTGCCTGGACCACACCAGGGAGAGCGCCCTGGTCGTGCGGTGCCCGGCCATGGACGGGCACGTGATCGTCGTCAGCCCGCGCGAGACCACCGGTGACGCCCTGAAGTCCCTGGTCGGACGGCACCGGGACACCTACCTGGGCGGCAGCGTCCGGCAGAGCCTCGCCCGGACCGCCACCGCCTACGGGCAGGCCGTCAGCGCCCTCGCCGTGGCGCACTTCCGGCCCGACAAGACGGCCCTGTACGCCGAGCGCACCCATCCCGAACGCCTGATGGACCCGGCGGCGTTGCGCGCCTGGACGGCCCGGCTGCTGCGCCCGCTGGACACCCTGCCGCACCACACCCGCGCCGAGCTGCTGGCCACCAGCCGCCTCGGTCTGGAGTTCACCGCGGTCGCAGCCGCCAAGGTCCTCGGCGTCAGCCGCAACACCGTCCGCGCCCGCATGGAACGCGTCGAGGCCCTGCTCGGCACCGACTTCGCCGACCTCACCGTCCGGGCCGTGGTCCTCCTGGCGCTCAACACGCAGATCGGGCTGGCCGACGCCCCGGACGCGAGCGACACCCGCGCTCCCGGACCGCACCTCGCCGACCTGCTGTCCGGGCCCGCCCTGCACACCTGGGCCCGGGACCTGCTGGGCCGCCTGGACTCGGACGCCAGGAACCCGCGCCGGACGCTGCGCGCCTGGATCGCCGCGGGCGGCAACGCCGAACGGGCCGCGCAGACACTGGGCGTGCACGCCCAGACCGTGCGCGAACACGTCCGCGGCGCCGAGCCGCTGCTGGAGCGCCAGCTGCTGGCCGCCGGGAGCGACCTGTACGAAGTCGTGCTGGCTCACCTCGCCCTGGGCGACCTCGACCTGCCGCCGCTGCACCCCCGCCCCTGAGCGGTCCGCCTCCCGGGCAAGCGGTTGGAGGGGTCCGGCGGGACGAAACGGGGCCATCCGGACTCAGCTGTGCACGGGTGAGCCCTCTTGAGCGCGCAACGGGCATCGACGCGGTTCACACGGCCTCGGACCTGGACGTAGGTTCGAGGCATCGCGGGGGCCCGACCGGAACGGGGGACCGGTCGCGCTCCCGCGCGCCGCCCGTGCGTCCGGCTGCCTCAGCCGCGGAGCCGGACCGGGATCTCCTGCCAGCCGAAGGCGATGAACGACGGCACCTGCCGCA
>NZ_JAPSKN010000092.1:0-8188 GCF_031181705.1 Streptomyces sp. | reverse complement strand
CGAGCCCCGCGGCGGCGTACGTGGTGATGATGGCGTCCCCGGCCGGGATCCGCACGTCGCCGACGGTGAGGTCGCCGACCGCGAACCGCAGTGGCAGCGAGGCGATGGACGGGTGGGCGCGCAGCGTCTCGTCCACGACGGCGTCCCAGCCGATCCGCCCGGCCCGCACGGCCGCCAGTTGCTCGGGGCGGCGCAGCAGGGCGACGACGGCGTTGCCGATCAGGTTCACGGTGGTCTCGAAACCGGCCCCGATCACCAGCAGCAGTGTGTGGAGCAGTTCCTCCTCGCTGAGCCGGTCGCCGTCCTCGTCGCGGACCCGGATCAGCTCGGTCGTCATGTCGTCGCCGGGGTGCGCGGTCTTGTGCCCGATCAGCGCGGGCAGCACCGTGCCGATCTGCCGCTGCACGGACGCCGCGTGCTCAGGGGTCGGGTCGGAGGTGTCCATGATGGCCGAGACGAGCCGGACCGTGTCCTCCCGTAACGTGCCGGGCACGCCGAACAGTTCGCAGACGATCCGCATCGGCAGCGGGTGGGCGAACCGCTCCCTGAGATCCACGGCCTCGTCGCCGGCCGCGTCGAGCGCGTCCAGCAGCTCCGCTCCAGCGCCTGCCCCAGGGGCGAGCCGGTCAGTCGCGGGTTCAGCGGGCCGGGCACGGTGACGTGCGGATGGGCGGCCTGCCGGGCGACGGCCGGCACGCGCCGCGCCGCCAGATGCTCCACCTCCGCCGCGAACACCCGCGAGGTTCCGTCGAGTTGCGCCCGCAGTGCGGCCGTCTTCGTCCGCTGCCGGGCCAGTTGCCGCCGTGTGCGCAGCAGCCCGCCGCCGAGGGCGAACGCGGACAGTGTGCCGAGGGCGAGACCGCCCACGGCCAGGTCCGGTATGTCGATCATCGAGTCGATTCCAGTAGGGGGCCGGGCAGGGCGGTGCCCGTGGTGCTCTGGCGCACCACCCGCAGCACAGTACACACCGTCATCGACCGGTCTCGCACGGTGGAGCGCCACTTCTCTGTGAAAGTGATCGGTGACTGTTCGCATCTGTGGCAACTGTTGGGATTTGCCGTACGGGGGAGGGGAGTTGGCGGTGCGCCCGGGTCTGCCCGGCCGTTCGTGACCGGAAAACCACCCCACGTGGTGACTACGGGCTGTGTGTCCTGCCGGAGGCCGGGTACCCGTCCGGCGCCTGAAGAGGTCCGCTCCACAGAGAAGGAGGCCCGAATGACCAGCGAGACGGAGACCGGTGGCGCCACCGGTACGCAGGACAAGGACTACAACCTGATCTGGTACGTCGAGGCGTGCCTGAGCAACGCCCTGCGTCTGGAGGGCTACATCCAGGACGCGGAGCGCGCCAAGGACACCGAGGTCGCGGATCTGTTCCGCAAGGCGCAGGCGGACAGCCGCAAGGGCGCCGAGCTGGGCAAGAAGCTCCTGCGCGCGCGCCTCAGTGAGGGCTGAGTCCACCCTTGCGCGAGCGGCCCGGACCCCGGTGGGTCCGGGCCGCTCCGCGTGCCGGGGCGGCTCAGCCGGCGTACACCCTGCCTTCCCGCACCGTGTAGTGCGCCGGGTCGGAGCAGCCCACGGACGGCGTGAGCAGCAGACTCACCGTCACCGGGGCGGGTTCGGTGCTCGCGGTGGAGAACTCGCAGACGGCGCCCTTGCCGGTGAGCGGGTACCAGAACCAGCCGTCGACGTCGCCCACGGTCACGCGGTCCGACTCCTTCCACGCGCCGCCGGACTGCGTGAAGACCTGCAGCCGCACGGAGGCGGCGTACTCGTCCTCCGTGGAACGCAGCGCGGTGAGCGTGATCCTGTAGTCGGACCCGAGGGTGGACGAGGCGATCTGCCGGGTCTGCGGCGCGGTCTGCGGCGCGGTGGTGCCGGCGCTCGACGCGCCGGCGCCGGCGGCGCCCAGCGCGGCCGCCATCGTGACGGTGAGGGCCGCGGTCGCACCGCGGCGGGTCGGCTTGCGGGTCAGGCTCATGTGTTCCCCCGTTGGAACGAGTTGAAGGGGTTTGTCCCCACGGAGGAGAAGACACCCCACCCCCGGCGGGGGTTGTACGGGATCACACCCCGAACATGCCGGCGACCCGCTCGGTGGGCCCGTCCTCCGTCAGCGTGCCGTCGACGGTGAGGGAGGGCAGCCCTATCCGCGCCGTCTCTACGCGCAGCCGCAGCGTGAACAGAGCGTCCCGCGCGGCGAGGTCGCCCTCCGCCCGCCGCGGATCGCCGGTCCGCTGCGTGAAGCTCCCGCCGGCCGCCGCCCGGCTCCGGAACACGGCCCGGCGGAAGCCGGGCGCCGGAAGCAGCCAGGCCGCGTGCCCCGGCGCCGGAAGCAGTGGTTCCACGAGGTGCGGCAGCAGCCGGAACCCCTCGACGAGGACACACGGCTCGCGCGGCATGCGACGCCCGGTCCGAGCAGCGCGGCGGCCTCGGCGGCCTGCCTGGGCGCGCACACCACCGTCACCGGCTCGAAGCGGCGCACGGCGCGGGCGACCGAGGCCCAGGCCGCGCGGATCCAGTAGACGTGCCGCACGCCCTGTCCTCCCCGTGCTCGCGACCCGATTGTCAGTGGCGGATGCCACGATGCCGCAGTCGAGGAGTCGTCACATGGCGTCCACGAGCTTGGGAGGAGCCGATCGTGCGCAGGCCGGTCGAGGGGGAAGTCTTCGTGCACTACGGCCAGATCCACGTCGAGAGCGACCCGGACGGCTTCGGGCCCGGTCTCGGGGAGGCGTTCGCCGGCCAGTCCACGGGGCTGTGCGGGGCGGCGGTCCCGGGCGCGTTGTGGCTGCACACCGGGCTGCACACCGGGGACGTCGGCTTCACCGTCGAGGTCCACGACCAGGCACCGCCGCTGGACGCGGCCTGGGAGGACGTGGTGGAGGTGTCCTTCCGGCCCGTCTCGCCGGACAGTTCGCTGGTGGAGTGGGCGGGGGAGGCCACCTGGCCGCTCGACCTGGCGGAGACCGATTACCGGGTGCGGTACTGCGCCCAGGGCATGGACCGGGCGCACCGGCAGGACACACGGCTGGAGGAGGAGCCGCAACCGGACCGCTACCTCCTCCAGTTCTGGCCCGCGCCGCCCGAGCCGGACCGCCTCCTGAGGCAGACCTCGGACCTCGCCGCCTACTGGCACTCCGTCGCCCGCCGACAGCCGCCCCCGCCCACCCCGGCCGAACGCGCCGAGGCCGAACGCCGGGCGCGGCACGCCCGGGAGACGGCGGAACGGGAACGGCGGCTCGCCCTGGAACGGTGGCAGTGGGGCGGGCACACGCCGAGCCCGGCCCTGCGTGAGGTCGGCGGCAACGTCGGCGGCCTGCGCGACTTCGACCCCGCCCTCGTCCTGGCCCTCGACACGGCGGGGCCCGCCGCCCAGCGCGCGGTGGCGCTGCTCGCGGCGCGCCGGGCGTGCGAGGCGGCGGGTCTGACCGGTCTCGACTGGGTCGCCGACGGGCTGACGGCCCTGGCGGAAGGCCGGCCGCTGCCCCCGCCCTTCGACGACGACGCCCGCATGTGGGAGGCCCTGGCCCGCGACCCCCGTGTCCCGGACCGGACCGTCGGCAGGGCCGTCCCGCCAAGGCGGCCGCCCTTCGAGCGGCCGTCCGCGTGTCCGGACGATCCCGCGCCGTGTCCCCAGCGGGCGGAAGCGGTGCCGTGTCCCCAGCGGGCGGAAGCGGTCGTGGTCGGCCCGGCCCGCGCCTTCGCCCTTCCACCGGCCGATCCGCCGGCCCACGGGCCGGACCGGGAGCCCGCCCCGCTGCCGAGCCGCCCGCCGGCCCCGGGTGCCGCCCCGTACGCCCTGACCGTCGCCCTCGGTCCACCGGACCCGTCCCTGCGCATGTCCCAGCCGCACCTGGCGCTGCCCGCGGTGCCGGCGGCCGGCGAGCCCGACCCGCTGCGGGCGGCCGTCGACGCGGTGTACGCGGCGGTGTCGGCTTACGGGGAGCGCCATCGTGTCCTCCTGGACGAGATCAGGTCCTTCGTGGAGGAAGGGCGTCCATGAGGGGAGGGGGCCGCGCGTCCGTCGGCGCTGGGTCCGGCGGGGTGGTGCGGCCGGGCTCACCGCTCCGGCACCGAGTGTGGGTGGTCCGGGGGAGCCGGCGGCAAGGGCGGCGTCTGTTTCTGCGTCGGCGGGTGCCGTTCTCCCGGCACAGACGGCCCTCGTCGCACGCTCTGCGAGCGCCTGGCCCTCGGCGCGTCCGGCGCGCCGTACCAGGGGAGCGCGATTAAGGTCCTGGATCCCGCTCGCGGGTTCGCGCATTCCTTTCCGGCCCCGAACGAGGACTCGGCCCGGCTCGCGTGAGTGATCCCCTCCCACCGGGTACCCGGGCGTTCCGCCATGACCGGCCGGGCGGTCGCTCGCGGCGCCGACCCGGTCGGCCGCCGGCCCCGAGCCGAAGGAGCTCCTGCTTATGACGGACGTATCCGGTACCGGTCCCGCTCCGGGCGACGACCGCAAGGTCCTCACCAACCGCCAGGGCCATCCGGTCCACGACAACCAGAACCAGCGCACGGTCGGCGCCCGTGGCCCGGCCACGCTGGAGAACTACCAGTTCCTGGAGAAGATCAGCCACTTCGACCGGGAACGCATCCCCGAGCGCGTCGTGCACGCCCGCGGCGTCACCGCCTACGGCCACTTCGAGGCCTACGGCACCTGGGGTGACGAGCCGATCAGCCGCTACACCCGGGCCAAGCTGTTCCAGGAGCGCGGCAAACGCACCGACGTGGCGGTCCGCTTCTCCACCGTCATCGGCGGCCGGGACTCCTCCGAGGCCGCCCGCGACCCGCGTGGTTTCGCCGTGAAGTTCTACACCGAGGACGGCAACTGGGACCTGGTCGGCAACAACCTCGGCGTCTTCTTCATCCGCGACGCGATCAAGTTCCCGGACGTCATCCACTCCCTCAAGCCGGACCCGGTGACCTTCGAGCAGCAGCCGAACCGGATCTTCGACTTCATGTCGCAGACGCCGGAGTCCATGCACATGCTGGTCAACCTGTTCAGCCCGCGCGGTATCCCCGCCGACTACCGCCACATGCAGGGCTTCGGCGTCAACACCTACAAGTGGGTCAACGCCGAGGGCGAGACCAAGCTGGTCAAGTACCACTGGATGCCCAAGCAGGGCGTGCGCAGCATGACCGAGGAGGACGCGGCCAACGTCCAGGCCGACACCCTGGGCCACGCCACGAAGGACCTGTACGAGGCGGTCGCCCGCGGTGATTACCCCGAGTGGGAGCTGCTCGTCCAGATGATGGACGACCACGACCACCCCGAGCTGGACTTCGACCCGCTGGACGACACCAAGACCTGGCCCGAGCAGGAGTTCCCGCCGAAGCCGGTGGGCCGGATGGTGCTCGACCGCATGCCGGAGAACTTCTTCGCCGAGAACGAGCAGATCTCCTTCGGCACCGGCGTCCTCGTCGACGGCCTGGACTTCTCCGACGACAAGATGCTCGTCGGCCGGACCTTCTCCTACAGCGACACCCAGCGCTACCGGGTCGGCCCGAACTACCTCCAGCTCCCCGTCAACCAGGCCAAGAACGCCGAGGTGCGCACCAACCAGCGCGACGGCCAGATGGCGTACCACCAGGACGGTGGCGGGGAGAACCCGCAGGTCAACTACGAGCCGTCGATCCGGGGTGGCCTGCGCGAGGCCCAGTACCCAACCCTCGACGAGCAGGGCCCGGAGATCACCGGCCGGCTCACCCGCAAGCGCATCCCGCGCACCAACGACTACCTCCAGGCCGGTCAGCGCTACCTGCTGATGGAGGACTGGGAGCGCGACGACCTGGTGAAGAACTTCATCGGTCAGCTGTCCCAGTGCGACCGGGCCATCCAGGAGCGCATGGTCTGGCACTTCCTGCTCGTCGAGAACGACCTCGGCCTCAGGGTCGGTGAAGGGCTCGGCATCGGCCCCGACGACGTGACCGGCCTGGAACCGCTGGCGAGCCAGGACCTGACGGACGAGGACCGGGAGCGCCTGACCAAGCTGGGCAAGAACCCGCCGCGCGACGTGGAGGGCCTCACCATGACCCACTGCGTCCCCGACGAGCGGCATGTGGTGACGCGTTGACCGGTCAGCGCGTCACGGCCGAGCGGGCCACGGAGAGGGCCTGCTCGGCGTAGCTCCGGCCGAACAGCACGGCGTGCACCAGCAGCGGGAACAGCTGGTGCACGCCGACGCGTTCGGTCCAGCCGTCGGCGAGCGGCGCCACCTCCTGGTAGCCGTCCAGCACCGCCTCCAGATGGGGGCAGCCGAACAGGCGCAGCATCGCCAGGTCGGTCTCGCGGTGCCCGCCGTGCGCGGCCGGGTCGATGAGCCGGACGTCCCCGTCCGCCGCCCACAGCACGTTGCCGTTCCACAGGTCGCCGTGCAGCCGGGCGGGCGGCTCGGGAGGCCCGGCCAGTTCCGGCAGGCGCTCGCACAGTCGCTCCACGACGGTCGCCTCTCCCGGCCGCACGGTGCCGAGGTCGACCGCCCGCCGCAGATACGGCAGGACGCGCTGCCCGGCGTACCAGCCCGGCCAGTCGGTGCCGGGTTCGTTGCGCATCGGGGCGAGCCCGATGTACGCGTCCGCCGGCCCGCCCGGCGGCGGCGCCCCGAACGCGGACGCCCCGGCCGCGTGCAGTCCGGCCAGGTCCCGCCCGAACCGCACCGCGGCCTCCCGGCTCGGGCGCCCCCGCGGAACCCGGTCGATGACCAGCCAGGTCCCCTCGTCGCCGTGGACGACCGGCACCCGCACGGTCCCGGCCGCGGCCAGCCACCGCAGCCCGGCCGCCTCGGCCCGCGCCGCCGCCGGCCCATCGGACCGCTTGACCACCACGACCCGCCCGTCGTCGAGCGTGACCTCGGTGAGCGCTCCGGACAAGGGCTTCTCCCCGCGGACCGACCGCCCGGTGAGCCGGGCCACGACATCCGGACGGGCGGTCATACGGTCTCCCTCTCCACGCCGCGCACGATCGCCCCCAGGCTACGGCCACGTGCCCGGCGCCCGGCCCCGGCGTCACGCGGGACGGTGAAATCCCGTCCCGCGTCGACAGAACCGGCCGCCGCCGGGGGAGCAGTCGGGTCATGACGACATCACCGTTCCAGCGCACCATCGCCCTGCCCGCCCCGGTGTGCGAGGAGGCCGCGGAGCACCTGGAGAAGGCCGCGCACCGGGCCATCGACGGGGCCGCCGCGCCCCTGAAGGCGTTCCGCGCGGCCGCCGAGAGCGACTTCACCCTGCCGCTGTCCGTGGTGGAGCAGGCGGCGGCCTGCCTGCTCGTGCTGGCCACCGAGACGGCCCAGACCGTACGCCCCTCCGCGCTGCGCGCGACCATCAGCGTCGCCCTGCGGCTGCGCGACGCCGTGCAGCTGGCGCACCAGCCCGCCCTCAGCAGCCGCTTCTGGTGATCAGCCGCCGCGTCCCGTGCTGCGTCCGAACGGCAACGGCCGTGCGCCGGTGGTGCGGCCCTCCGCGAGGGCCACGTGGGTGGTGACGCGGACGAGGCAGGGACGGCGAGGGGTCGAGCCGGACCCGAACCGCACGGGGGGATCGACCGGGGCGAGGGGGCCGAGGCCACGGCCCTCGCGCGTGACCGTGGCCGAGATGACCGGGTGCAGGTCGCGGGCGCCGTACCACTGGTGCCGGCCGGACCGGACACTGCCGTGCGTGCCGGCGCCGAGCAGCAGCCGGGCGGGACGGTCCCACAGCGCGAGCCACTGCGGGCTGGTGGCGAGCCGGCCGGGCACGGCCCGCAGCGCGAGACCGGGCAGAGTCCTCGGTCCGGTGCTGAACCGCAGGTCGAGCGGTGGGGCGGAGACCGCCCAGTGGCGGCCGGTGATCCGCACCCGGACCGGTACGACCCGTACCTCGTCGAAGACGTAGATGCCGGAGACGAAGTCCGCCGTCTCCCGCGACGGCGCCAGCAGCAGACGGTGCCCGTCGGCCTCCTCGACCATCAGGTCGCTGAACGGGCCGAACGGCGACGCGGGCCAGTGCCCGAGCACGGCACGGGTGCCGGACGCCGTGCCGATCCCCGCGATCCAGCCGTCGAAGCGCAGGGTGCGCACCGGCGACCGGACCCTCGCGGCCCGGGCCGGTCCGGCCCGTCCGGATCCTCGACGCGACACCCGGGCCGGGTGCCCGCCCGGCCCGTCCGCGAAACGGTTCCGGCGGTCGGCGCGAGAGGGGACCGGAGCGGGGGCGG
>NZ_JAPSKN010000237.1 GCF_031181705.1 Streptomyces sp. | reverse complement strand
GGCGCGACGCGCGCCGTCAGTGGTGCAGGATCTTCGACAGGAAGTCCTTGGCGCGGTCGCTGCGCGGATTGCTGAAGAACTGGTCGGGCGCAGCCTCCTCGACGATTCGGCCGTCCGCCATGAACACCACGCGGTTTGCCGCCGATCGTGCGAAACCCATCTCATGGGTGACGACGATCATGGTCATACCGTCGCGGGCGAGCTGCTGCATGACCTCCAGCACCTCGTTGATCATCTCGGGGTCGAGCGCGGAGGTCGGCTCGTCGAAGAGCATGACCTTCGGCTCCATGGCCAGGGCCCGCGCGATCGCGACGCGCTGCTGCTGGCCGCCGGAGAGCTGTGCCGGGTACTTGTCGGCCTGCGCGCCCACGCCGACCCGGTCGAGCAGGGCACGGGCCCGCTCCTCGGCCGCCTGCTTGTCCTTCTTGCGGACCTTGATCTGGCCGAGCATCACGTTCTCGAGCACGGTCTTGTGCGCGAAGAGGTTGAAGGACTGGAAGACCATTCCGACGTCGGCGCGCAGCTTCGCCAGTGCCTTGCCCTCGGCGGGCAGCGGCTTGCCGTCGATCGTGATCGAGCCGGAGTCGATCGTCTCCAGGCGGTTGATGGTGCGGCACAGCGTGGACTTGCCGGACCCGGAGGGTCCGATGACCACGACGACTTCACCGCGGGCGATCGTCAGGTCGATGTCCTGGAGTACGTGCAACGCGCCGAAGTGCTTGTTGACGCTCTTCAGGACGACCAGTTCTCCGGTCGCGGCCACATCTTCCTTGGCCACCGATACTTCGGTCATCGCTCTCAGGCTCCGTCCTCCTCGGTTTCGGAGGACAGTAGTAACCCTCTACGACCTGCGTCATTACATCTGAGGGGAATCTGAGCATCACGATCCGATAGCAATCGGACACATGTCGTAGCACTTATGAGCTGGGCTCATACCAGCCGGGTAACGGAAGCCCTCAGCAACCGGAACCCTCTTGACGCCGTCCTCATCCATCAGCGTGACTGCACGGGGTGCACGCGCGCGCGTGCACGCGTTTTTGTACACACCCTGATCGTACGGCCAGTGAACCGAAGGGGGCCCGGGTGAGACTGCTGCTCGTCGAGGACGACAACCACGTCGCCGCCGCCCTGTCGGCGGTCCTGGCACGGCACGGCTTCGACGTCACGCACGCGCGCAGCGGCGAGGAGGCCCTCCAGGCCCTGGTCCCCGAAGGCGACGGTTTCGGTGTCGTCCTGCTCGACCTGGGCCTGCCGGACCAGGACGGCTACGAGGTCTGCGGCAAGATCCGCAAGCGCACCAGCACCCCCGTGATCATGGTGACGGCCCGCTCCGACGTACGCTCCCGCATCCACGGCCTCAACCTCGGCGCCGACGACTACGTCGTCAAGCCCTACGACACCGGCGAGCTGCTCGCCAGGATCCACGCGGTCAGCCGGCGCACCTCCCACGAGGACACCTCCAGCGGCATCGAGACCGAGCTGCGGCTCGGCCCGGTGCACATCGAGCTGCCCACGCGCCGGGTCAGCGTGGACGGGTCGGTGATCCAGCTGACCCGCAAGGAGTTCGACCTGCTGGCCCTGCTCGCGCAGCGGCCCGGGGTGGTCTTCCGCCGGGAGCAGATCATCAGCGAGGTGTGGCGGACCAGCTGGGAGGGGACCGGGCGCACCCTGGAGGTGCACGTCGCGTCCCTGCGCGCCAAGCTGCGCATGCCCGCCCTCATCGAGACCGTGCGCGGGGTCGGCTACCGGCTCGTCGCGCCCGCCGGGTAGCGGGGCCGGGTGCGCACTCGTCTGCTCCCGCTGCTGATCATCCTGATGGCGGCCGTGCTGCTCGCGCTCGGCGTGCCGCTCGCCGTCAGCCTGGCGGGCGCCCAGCAGCAGAAGGTCGTCGTCGACCGCATCGACGACACGGCGCGCTTCGCGGCCCTCGCCCAGTTCGTCACCGACTCGCCCGGCGGGACCACGGAGGCGTTCGAGAACGAGCGCCTGGCCACGCTCAGCAGTGAGCTCCGCAGCTACCACGAGGTCTACGGCATCCGCGCCGGTGTCTTCTACCGCAACCGCCAGGCCATGGCCCAGGCACCGGCCAGATGGGCCCTGCCGGCGGCGGGCGAGGTGCGCGCCGCCTTCGACGAGGCGCTGCTCAGCCGCCGCAGCCACGACCCGCGGCAGGTGTGGCCCTGGCAGCGCCGCAACCTCGTGGTGGCCTCGCCGGTCATCCGGGACGGCGACGTCGTCGCGGTCGTCGTCACCGACTCGCCGACCGGGCAGATGCGCTCCCGGACGCTGCACGGCTGGCTGGTCATCGGCGCGGGCGAGTTCGCCGCGATGCTGCTGGCCGTCGGTGCCGCCCTGCGGCTGACCGGCTGGGTGCTCAAGCCCGTGCGGATCCTGGACGCCACCACCCACGACATCGCAACGGGACGGCTGAAGTCCCGGGTGGCCGCGGCCGGGGGCCCGCCGGAACTACGTCGCCTGGCCCGGTCGTTCAACGAGATGGCGGACAACGTCGAGGACGTCCTTGAGCAGCAGCGCGCCTTCGTCGCCGATGCCTCCCACCAGCTGCGCAACCCCCTCGCGGCTCTGCTCCTGCGTATCGAGCTGCTCTCCTTCGAGCTGCCCGAGGGCAACAAGGAGATCGCCTCCGTACAGGCGGAGGGCAAGCGCCTCGCGCAGGTCCTGGACGACCTGCTGGACCTGGCGCTGGCCGAGCACACCGAGGCGGACCTGAGGATCACGGACATCGGCGAGCTCGCCGCCGAGCGGGTCGCTGCCTGGTCCCCCACCGCCGATGCCAAGGGCGTACGCCTGATCGGCGACTGCCCGCCGACGACCGCCTGGGCCGACCCGGTCGCCCTGTCCAGCGCCCTGGACGCGGTCATCGACAACGCGGTGAAGTTCACCCCCGAGGGAGAGACGGTCGAGGTGACCGTGGCCGCCGACGGCGACACCTCCGCCGTCGTCGTCACCGACCACGGCCCCGGCCTCACCGACGAGGAGCTGGCCCGCGTCGGCGACCGCTTCTGGCGCAGCGGCCGCCACCAGAACATCAAGGGCTCGGGCCTAGGACTGTCCATCTCGCGGGCCCTGCTCGCGGCGGGCGGCGGCTCCATCGCCTTCGACCACCACGAGCCGCACGGCCTGCGGGTGACCGTGCGCGTCCCGCGGTCGGGGTCTTAAGGCTTGACCGACTGGTAGTAGCGCTGGGCCCCGGCGTGCAGCTGCAGCGGGTCGGTGTAGATCGCCGTGCGGACGTCGACCAGCTGGGCGGAGTGGACGGTCCCGCCGATGCCGTCGCGGCTGTCGATCACCGTACGGGTCAGCCACTCGGTGAGCCGCGGATCCACGTCGCTGCGCGTCACCAGGAGGTTGGACACCGCCAGGGTCGGCACCGAATCGCCCCGCTGGATGGTGGGGTAGGCCGACTCGGGCATCTTGGTCGCGCGGTAGTACCGAGTGGCACCGCCCTGGTCGTGCAGCTTGGCCACCAGGGCGGCGTCGATCGGTACGAACCGGAAGGCCGACGCCGATTTCTCCGCCAGCCGGCTGAGTCCGTCCGTGGGCAGCCCGCCCGACCAGAAGAACGCGTCCAGTCCGTGGCCCAGCCGCTTGGGCCCGGTGTCGATGCCGTCCGACGACGGCTCGATGTCCTTCTCCGGGTCGATACCGGCCGCCTTCAGCACCCCGTTCGCGATCAGCCGCACGCCGGAGTCGGGCAGCCCTATGGCCACGCGCTTGCCCCGCAGGTCCGACACGGAGCGGATGTCCGAGTCCGGCGGCACGACGAGCTGGACGTAGTCGTCGTACAGGCGTGCGACCCCGCGGAGCCGGTCGGCGCCTGTGCCGTTGCCGAGCTTGTACGTGGCGACCGCGTCGGCCGCGGCGATCGCGAAGTCGGCCTCGCCGGTCGCCACGTCGGCGACGTTCTCCTGCGAACCGGCGCTGGTCAGCAGCCGCACCCGCAGGGCGGGCATGTCCTCGGCGATCTCGTGGCGCAGGAGTTTGCCGTACTCGTAGTACACCCCGGCGCGCGTGCCGGTGCCGAAGTCGATGTCCCCGCCGGGCGGTTCCTCGGCCCAGGGGCGCAGCCACCACAGCAGCAGCCCGAGGACCACGAGGGCGGCGGTACCGCCCTGCAGCACCCGGCGCCGGCCGATGGGTGGGAACGTCCTGGACATGCGGGCGATCCTGCCAGCCGGGGCGCCCCCCTGACCAGGGCAAGGGTCACAGGAGGGGCGGGGAGTGTCAGTGGCGGCCACTACAGTCCCGCCCATGAGCTCCTCGCCCGCCGACCTGGTCCGTGAGTTCCACCGCGCCTTCGGCCTGGACGCCCGCAGCACCCCGACGGAGGTCTCCCCGGAACTCGCCGCACACCGCGGCGAACTCCTCGCGGAGGAGGCCGCGGAAGTCGCCGAGGTGGCGGTGACGGGCCCGCTGGACCGGCTCGCGCACGAACTGGCGGACGTGGTCTACGTGGCGTACGGCACGGCCCTGGTCCACGGCATCGACCTCGACGCGGTACTCGCCGAGATCCACCGCTCCAACATGACCAAGATCGGCCCGGACGGCTCGGTCTCCCGCCGCGCCGACGGCAAGGTCCTCAAGGGGGAGCACTACGAGGCACCGGACGTGCGCGGGGTGCTGCGGAAGCAGGGGTGGGAGCCGGGCGGGGGTGAGTGACCTCGGCGCCGGCCGGGGGGGGG
>NZ_JAPSKN010000006.1:70945-85995 GCF_031181705.1 Streptomyces sp. | reverse complement strand
TGACCAGGTCAACCACCTGGAAGGGGGGCGGCCGGCCTGGTCGGGGC
This sequence comes from Streptomyces sp., assembly GCF_031181705.1. Classification (GTDB taxonomy): domain Bacteria; phylum Actinomycetota; class Actinomycetes; order Streptomycetales; family Streptomycetaceae; genus Streptomyces. The sequence continues at coordinate 85,948 of NZ_JAPSKN010000006.1, read as the reverse complement.
GGGCGTGACGCCCGGCGTGCTCCTGGCCGGCGCGGTGGTCGCGCACACGGACGGCCGGGCGGAAGCCGTGGGGGAGACGCCCGTGCCCGGCACGGCAGCGCCTCGCACACGCGATGCCGTCGTCCGGGCCCCGGTCCTCCTCCAGCCGTTGCGGATCGCCAGCCGTTGCGGATCGCTCCGGTCCGCGTCGAAACACGGCCTGCGCGTCCTCCTCGAAGGCGCAATCACGGCGGTCCCGGTCGGGCTGGGTATGAGCGGGGGCGGACAAGGGCACGATCGCGGCGACCGCGAAGAGCGTGCCGATGACACCGGTACGACGTGCATCGTGCGTCTCCTTTCCGGCCACCGGGGGCTCGCGCTCCGACGCCAGGGGAGGCGGACGGCGGCCACCTGCGGTCCTGGGCCGTTCGGGTGGTCCGGAGCGCCTCGCCGGGCAGGCCCGGCGGGGGTGATGGATCACATGCCGCGCCCGGCCGTTGACACCGCGTGCCAGGGCTTCTAGCGTCACACCCACTGAAGGTACTAAGCGGTCGCTCACCTGAGGAGAACGAGTCATGTCCACCACTGAGCAGCGGGTCGCCGTCGTCACCGGTGCCGCGCGCGGCATCGGCGCCGCCACCGCCGTACGACTGGCCGCCGAGGGCCGCGCGGTCGCCGTGCTCGACCTCGACGAGGCCGCCTGCAAGGACACCGTCGAGAAGATCACCGCCGCCGGGGGCAAGGCCATCGCGGTCGGCTGCGACGTCTCCGACGAGGCGCAGGTCGAGGCGGCCGTCGCACGGATCACCGAAGAACTCGGCGCGCCCACGATCCTGGTCAACAACGCGGGCGTGCTGCGCGACAACCTGCTGTTCAAGATGAGCGTCTCCGACTGGGACACCGTCATGAACGTGCACCTGCGCGGCGCCTTCCTGATGTCCAAGGCCTGCCAGAAGCACATGGTCGACGCGGGCTTCGGCCGGATCGTCAACCTGTCCTCGTCCTCCGCGCTCGGCAACCGCGGCCAGGTGAACTACTCGGCGGCCAAGGCCGGTCTGCAGGGCTTCACCAAGACCCTCGCCAAGGAGCTCGGCAAGTTCGGCGTCACCGCCAACGCCGTCGCCCCCGGCTTCATCGCCACGGAGATGACCAAGGCCACCGCCGAGCGCGTCGGCATGGGCTTCGAGGACTTCAAGGCCGCGGCCGCCACCCAGATCCCGGTGGCCCGGGTCGGCGAGCCGGAGGACATCGCCAACGCCATCGCCTTCTTCACCGGCGAGGCCGCCGGGTTCGTCTCCGGCCAGGTGCTGTACGTGGCCGGCGGACCGCTCGACTAAGGACGAAGAGAACATGACTTCCACGGAACTCTCCGGCAAGGTCGCCCTCGTCACGGGCGCCAGCCGCGGTATCGGCTACGGCGTCGCCGAGGCGCTCGTCGCGCGCGGCGACCGTGTCCTCATCACCGGTCGCAACGAGGACGCCCTCAAGGAGGCCGTCGAGCGGCTCGGCGCCGACCGCGCGGTGTACGTGGCCGGCAAGGCACACGACGAGGCCCACCAGACCGTCGCCGTCGAACGCGCGATGGAGGCCTTCGGCCGCGTCGACTTCCTGGTCAACAACGCCGGTACCAACCCGGTTTTCGGGCCGATCGCCGACCTCGACCTGAACGTCGCGCGCAAGGTCTTCGAGACCAACGTCGTCTCGGCGCTCGGCTTCGCGCAGAAGACGTGGCACGCCTGGCAGAAGGACAACGGCGGCGCGATCGTCAACATCGCCTCCGTCGCGGGCCTGTCGCCCTCGCCGTTCATCGGCGCGTACGGCGTCAGCAAGGCGGCGATGATCAACCTGACGGTGCAGCTCGCGCACGAGTTCGCGCCCGGCGTGCGGGTCAACGCGATCGCCCCGGCCGTGGTGAAGACCAAGTTCGCCCAGGCCCTGTACGAGGGCCGGGAGGAGGAGGCCGCGGCGGCCTACCCGCTCGGGCGGCTCGGCGTGCCCTCCGACATCGGCGGCGCGGCCGCGTTCCTCACCTCCGAGCAGTCCGACTGGATCACCGGCCAGACGCTCGTGGTGGACGGCGGGATCTTCCTCAACGCCGGCACCGGCTGAGACGAGCCCCCGGCACGGGCGCCCTGTGGACGGCTCAGGGCGCCCGTGCCGTCGTAAAGCCACCGCAAAGGGCGATGACAACGTCGTCAAAGGTTTATCGATCAAGAGGTCGTGTTCCGGGGAGGGTCAGGGGGCGTGGCACTGCGGTATGGTCTGCCGACCCTTGGTATGGCAGATCGAGGAGCGTGCGCGTGTTCAACCGGAACCGATGCCTGCGGCGGGTGGCGGCCATCGCGTCCCTATCGTCCCTGGTCGCCGGATGCGGCGTCCTGTCGTCCGACACCCCGGACGACGCGGGGCCGATCGTCGTCGGCACCACCAGTGCCCCCAGCACGCTCGATCCCGCCGCGTCCTGGGACAGCTCCTGGGAACTGTTCCGCAACATCTACCAGACGTTGCTGAGCTACCCCGTCGGTGAGACCACGCCCCAGCCGGACGCCGCCGAGCGGTGCCAGTTCAGCGACGCGTCGAACCAGGTGTACCGCTGCGAGCTGCGCGAGGGCCTGAAGTTCTCCAACGGCGAGGCGCTCGACGCCCAGGCCGTGAAGTACTCGTTCGACCGGATCCGCAAGATCAACGTCAACGGCGGGCCCGCCGGTCTGCTGGGCAGCCTCGAACGGGTCCAGGCGCCGAACGACCGTGAGGTGATCTTCCACCTCAACAAGCCCGACGCCACCTTCCCGTTCGTGCTCGCCACGCCCGCGATGTCCATCGTCTCGCCGAAGGACTACCCGGCGGACAGCCTGCGCAAGAGCGGCGACGTCGTCGGCTCGGGGCCGTACACCCTCGACTCGTACGACGAGGGCGAGGAGGCCGTCCTCGTCAGAAACGACGCCTACCAGGGCTTCGCCCAGCGCCGGAACAACGCGGTCACCGTCCGCTACTACCAGGACTCCGGCGAAATGGTCGAGGCCCTGCGGGACAAGCGGATCGACGTGACCTACCGCGGTCTGGCCGCCGGAGACGTCGTCGACCTGCAGAGCAAGACCTCCAAGGAGGAGGAGATCCAGCTCGTCGAGGGCACCGGCACGGACATCAACTACCTGGTGTTCAACCCGAAGGACGCCTGGGCCGACAAGAAGCCCGTGCGCCAGGCCATCGCGCAGGTCGTCGACCGGGCGGCGATCGCCCACAAGGTCTACAAGGACACCGTCGACCCGCTGTACTCCATGGTCCCCAAGGGACTCACCGGCCACACCACCGGCTTCTTCGACGACTACGGCGACCCCGACGTCGCCAAGGCCCGCAAGATCCTCACCGAGGCCGGCATCAACCAGAAGGTCCCGCTGACCTTCTGGTACACGAGCGACCGCTACGGCTCCGAGACCGCCGCCGAGTTCAAGGAGCTGAAGCGCCAGCTGGAGGACTCCGGCCTGTTCTCGATCAGCCTCAAGAGCCGCCCCTGGAAGACCTATGTCGAGGGCTACCAGAAGGGCGAGTACCCGGTGTTCGGACGCGGCTGGTTCCCCGACTTCCCGGACGCCGAGAACTTCATCGCGCCCTTCGTCGGCGAGCAGAACGCCCTCGGCACGCCGTACCCGGCCCCCGAGATCACCGGCGACCTGCTGCCCCGCTCGCGCCGCGAGAGCGACCGCGCGAACGTGGAGAAGGAGTTCGAGGAGGCCCAGCGGATCCTGGTGGACGACGCGCGGCTGCTGCCGCTGTGGCAGGGCCGGCAGTACGTGGCGGCGAGCCGGGACGTCTCGGGCGCCGAGCGGGCCCTGGACCCGTCGACGATCATGATGATGTGGGAGCTGCACCGCAAGACTGCCTGGTAGCGCGGGCGGTCGGGGTTCCCGGGCGCGTTGTCAGTGGTCGCCGGTAGGTTCTGAGGCCTGCAAGTGACCGCACATCGTGAGGACGTTGACGTGACCGACATCGCCATGCTGCCCGAGTCCTGGCGCGGGGTTCTGGGTGACGAGCTGCAGCAGCCCTGGTTCAAGGAGCTGACGGAGTTCGTCGAGGAGGAGCGGGCGAAGGGTCCCGTCTACCCGCCGCGCGAGGAGGTCTTCGCGGCGCTGGACGCCACGCCGTACGACCGGGTCAAGGTCCTGATCCTCGGTCAGGACCCGTACCACGGCGAGGGCCAGGGCCACGGCCTGTGCTTCTCCGTGAGGCCCGGGGTGCGGATCCCGCCTTCCCTGCGGAACATCTACAAGGAGATGCACGAGGAACTGGGCACCCCCATCCCTGACAACGGCTATCTGATGCCGTGGGCCGAGCAGGGCGTGCTGCTGCTCAACGCGGTGCTCACCGTCCGGGCCGGGGAGGCCAACTCCCACAAGGGCCGGGGCTGGGAGAAGTTCACCGACGCCGTGATCCGGGCCGTGGCCGAGCGTTCCGACCCGGCGGTGTTCGTGCTGTGGGGGAACTACGCGCAGAAGAAGCTCCCACTGATCGACGAGACCCGGCACGCGGTGGTCAAGGGCGCGCACCCCTCGCCCCTGTCGGCGAAGAAGTTCTTCGGCTCGCGGCCCTTCACGCAGATCAACGCGGCGGTGGCGGCGCAGGGCCACGAGCCGATCGACTGGACCATCCCGAACCTGGGCTGACGACGGTCCCTCCGGGGCGGACCGCCGGGTGCGGACGGGGCGGTGTCCGGAGCCGCCTGAGCCGGATCGGCTCCCGCTGCGGCTAGCGTCGGGGCGAACAGCCGGCGAGAGCGCGGAGGGCGTCGTGGCGGAGCGACAGGGGCAGGCGGCGCCGGACGCCGTGCTGACGCGGATCGGGCAGGTCGTCATGCTGCACCACGCGGGAGACCGGGAGGAGGCCCGCCACCGCCTGCTGGACCTGTGGGCGGAGATCGGCGAGCACGGCGACCCGCTGCACCGCTGCACCCTCGCCCACTACCTGGCCGACACCCAGGACGACCCGGCGGACGAACTGGCCTGGGACCTGCGCGCGTTGGCGGCGGCCGAAGAGGCCGGGCAGGAAGCCCTCGCGGTGCTCGCGTTCTACCCCTCCCTGCACGTGAACCTCGCCGACGACTATGTCGGACTCGGCCGGTTCGATGCCGCCCGCGCACATCTGCGGTGGGCCCGGGAAGCCGCCGCAGTCCTCGCCGACGACCGCTACGGCGAGGGCGTACGGGCGGCCATCGAGCGGCTTCGGGCCCGGCTGGGGGACAGCGGCGGCGGGAGAGGGACGCCGCCGCGGCAGCGGCCCTGAGACCCGGCCGCGGCAGCGGCCCCCGGGCACGGGTCAACGCCCGCAGGTGGCGTGGCGGCGGCCGCTGGACACCGGTCAACGCCCGTAGGCGTCGCGGCAGATCGTCGCCTCCGGGCTGTCCGCCCGCCAGCCTCCGTAGCGCCGGCCCAGCGCGCACACGTCCGTGCCGTCGGGGACCCGCCCGCGGACGTCCTGCCGCACCGGCGCCGACACGTCGGGGAGGCCGGCGCGCGGCCGCTGAGGGCTGCGGCGGGGTGACTCGGGACGGTCCGGGCGGTCCGGGCGGTCCGGGCGGGCGGGCCGGGTACCGGCCTCGTGCCGGCCGGACGGCGGCCGCTGCCGCTCGGACCCCACCGCCGGGGGCGCGGCCGCCGGAGGGGTCGCCGACGGGCCCGACCCGGCTGTGGCCGGCTTCGGGCGGCGGGGCCCCTCCTCGATGAGCTGCAGCGCCTCGCGGGCCGGCGCCTGCACGATCTGCGTCTGCGTCCGCCCGTCGGGCTGCGGCAGCGGCGGCCGGGACGGCGCCGCCGAGGGCCCCGGCGCGGAGGGATGCCGGACCGTCGTACAGCCGGCGAGGGCCGAGACAGCCACGGTCACCAGGAGCGTCGCTGTGGTCGTCGTTCGATGCACCCGCGTCACTCTGGTGCGTCCGGCCCGCGCCCGGGCGGCGGACCGGCGGAGGATGCCCCGCACGGGTGATGTCCCGCCCCGTACGGAGGGCGTGGGCCCGCCGGGGCTGACGTCAGTCGCCGGTCGCGCCGTCGATGCGCTCGCGGAGCAGGTCGGCGTGGCCGTTGTGGCGCGCGTACTCCTCGATCATGTGGGTGTAGATCCAGCGCAGGTTGAACCGCTCGCCGGTGCGCCGGTGCCTGCCCTCGGAGATGTCGTCCAGGGTGAAGCGGGCGGCGTTGGCGCGGGCCGCCTCGATCTCGCCCTGCCAGGTGGTGTGGGCCTCCGCCCAGGTGTCGGCCCCGGTCAGGTGGAACTCGCCGTCCAGGTCGTCGTCGCTGAAGTACAGGGGCGGCGCGTCTTCGTTCGCCAGCACCCGGCGGAACCAGCTGCGCTCCACGTCCGCCATGTGCCGCACGAGGCCCAGCAGGGACAGTTCCGAGGGAGGCGCGGAGGCGGTCCTGAGCTGCTCGTCGCTCAGCCCTTCGCACTTCCACGCGAGGGTCTGCCGGTGGAACTCCAGCCACCCCTCCAGCATGGTGCGTTCGTCGGCGGTCGTGGCGGGCATGCTGCGTTCGGTCGTCATGGCTCCATCCTTTCCCGGCGCCCTGGGCCGCACCACGTATTTCTCAGCCCCGGAGCATCCCGTCGAGCAACTCCCGCAACCCGGCCCGCACTTCTGCCAGGCTCGGCGTCGCGGCGCCGAACGACCCCGCCACGCAACTGAACATCAGCCCGTCCGCCCAGGCGATCAGCGACAGCGTGTGCCGGTCGGACTCGGTGGAGCCCAGGCCGGTGACGAGGGCGGTGAGCTGGTCGCGGAAGCGGGCGCCCGTCGCGTCGAAGCACGCCCGCAGCTCGGGGCGGCGCGTCGCCTCCAGCGCCAGTTCGTAGCGGGCCAGTGTGAGCGCGCGATGGCCGGTCAGGGCGCGGTGGATCGCGAGGGCCAGGGCGTCCAGCAGTGGCTCGGTACCGGCGCCGGGGTCCGGCATCTCGTGCAGCGCGAGCACCCGCGCCTCGCGGTCGGCCAGCCGCCGCACCGCCAGCTCCAGCAGGGCCTGCCGGGTGCGCGCGAGGTTCGACGTGGAGCCCTGGGGGAGCCCGGCCGCCTCGTCGACCGCCCGGTGCGTCAGACCGCGCATCCCGCGCTCGGCGAGCAGGGCCAGGGCGGTGTCGGCGACGAGATCGGCGCGGGAGGGGCCGGTGGTGCGTACGGACATGACGGCCACGCTACCCGTCTCACTACAGGTGTAGTACCGTCGAACGCGTACTACAGATGTAGTGAGGGGCAGGAGGAGCCATGGCACAGTCGAGGCGAGCCGTCGTGATCGGCGGCGGGATCGGGGGCCTGACCGCGGCGGCGGCCCTGCACGCGCGCGGCTGGCGGGTCACCGTGCTGGAGAGGGCCCGCTCGCTGGAGCCGGTCGGCGCGGCCATCTCGCTGGCCCCCAACTCCCTGCGCGCCCTGGACGTCATCGGACTCGGCGACGAGATCCGGGCCCTCGCCGCCTGGGCGGGGGACGGCGGTCTGCGCACACCGGGCGGGCGGTGGCTCGCGCGCACCTCGGCCGGCGCCGCCGCCGCGCGCTTCGGCGGCCCGCTCGTGCTGCTGCACCGCGCCACGCTCATCACGAGCCTCGCCTCCCGGCTCCCGGCGGACACCGTGCGCACGGCCTCCGCCGCGACCCTCGCCGACCCGGGCGGCCCCGGCCGGCCCGCCCGCGTCACCACGCCCGACGGTGAGCTGGAGGCCGACCTCGTGGTCGGCGCCGACGGCATCCACTCCGCCGTGCGCCGCGCGCTCTTCCCCGGCCATCCGGGGCCGGTCTACTCCGGCTTCACCACCTGGCGGGTCGTGATCCCCCTGCCCGGCGTGGAGTTCACCTCGCACGAGACCTGGGGCCTCGGCCGGATCTGGGGCACGCACCCGCTCAAGGACGGCCGCGTCTACGCCTACGCCGCCGCCAGGACACCGGCCGGGGAGAGCGCGCCGGACGACGAGCGGGCCGAGCTGCTGCGCCGCTTCGGCGACTGGCACGAGCCGGTCCCTGCCGTGCTCGCCGCCGCCCGCCCCGGCGACGTGCTGCGCCACGACGTGCACCACATCGCCGAGCCCTGCCCGCCTACCACCGGGGCCGGGTCACCCTGGTCGGCGACGCCGCGCACGCCATGCCGCCGACCCTGGGCCAGGGCGGCAACCAGGCGATCGAGGACGCGGTCGTGCTCGCGCACCACTGCGACGACCCGGCCGCCTACACCGCCGCCCGGCTGCCCCGCACGACCGCCGTGGCACGCCAGGCCGTGCGGGTCGCCCGCCTCAACCTCATGACCGGCCGCACCGGCGTCGCCGTCCGGAACACCGCCATGGCCGCCCTGTCCAAGGCCGGACCCGCCCTGTTCCTGCGCGGCTTCGACGGCATCGCCGACTGGCGGCCGCCGCAGCAGCCGTATGCTTCCCAGCAGTCCCCGGCAGGCAACCACTAGAGGAGAGCACCAGGTGAAGGTCGGCTGCATCGGACTCGGCGACATCGCGCAGAAGGCCTACCTCCCGGTCCTCGCCTTCCGGCCCGGCGTCGAGCTGCACCTGCAGACCCGCACGCCCGCCACCCTCGACCGGGTCGCCGACGGCCTCCACATCCCCCGCGAGCAGCGGCACGCCACCCTCGACTCCCTGCTCGCGGCGGACCTCGACGCCGCCTTCGTGCACGCGCCCACGCCGGCCCACCCGGAGATCGTGACACGGCTGCTGGAAGCGGGCGTACCCACCTACGTCGACAAGCCGCTCGCCTACGAACTCGCCGACTCCGCGCGGCTGGTGGCGCTCGCCGAGGAGCGGGGCGTGAGCCTGGCCGTCGGCTTCAACCGGCGCCACGCCCCCGGATACACGCAGTGCGCCGACCATCCCCGTGAGCTGATCCTGATGCAGAAGAACCGCGTCGGGCTGCCCGAGGACCCGCGCACGATGATCCTCGACGACTTCATCCACGTCGTCGACACCCTGCGGTTCCTGGCGCCCGGCGCGATCGACGACGTGAGCGTGCGCGCCCGCGTCCGGGACGGCCTGCTGCACCACGTGGTGCTCCAGCTCGCCGGGGACGGCTTCACCGCGCTGGGTGTGATGAACCGGCTCAGCGGCTCCGCCGAGGAGATCCTGGAGGTGTCCGGGCAGGACACCAAGCGGCAGGTGGTCAACCTCGCCGAGGTGGTCGACCACAAGGGGCAGCCGACCGTACGGCGGCGCGGGGACTGGGTGCCGGTCGCCCGGCAGCGCGGCATCGAGCAGGCGGTGCTGGCGTTCCTGGACGCGGTGCGGGCGGGCCGGGTGCTCAGCGCCCTGGACGCGCTGGAGACCCATGAGCTGTGCGAACGGGTGGTACGCGCGGTGCAGGAGCGGACCGCCTGAGCCGCAGCGTCCGTACGCCCTCACCGGCCGCCCACGCGGCGAGGACCAGCAGGGCGGCGTGCACGGTCCAGTCGCCGTAGCGGACATAGGGCGTGGTGCCGTGCGCGAGGGGGACGGCGTAGACCTGGCTCGCGGAGGCGTCCGTGCCGAGCCGTGAGCCGACGCGCTGCCCCTGCGGGCCGTAGACGGCCGACACGCCCGTGAGGGTCGCGTGCACCATGGGGCGGCCGGTCTCGGCGGCGCGCAGCGCGGCCAGCGAGGCGTGCTGTGCGGGTGCCCAGCTCTGCTGGAACGTGGACGTCGCGGACTGGCCGATCAGCACGTCGACGCCCTCCCGGGTGAGGTGGCGGGTCATGTCCGGGAACGCCGTCTCGAAGCAGACCATCGGCCCGGCGCGAAGACCGTCGCCCACGTCCATGACCACCGGCTGCGAGCCGCGTCGCCGGTCCTCCCCGGCGGCCTTGCCGACGGAGGTGGCCCAGCCCAGCAGCGAGCGGGCCGGGACGTACTCGCCGAAGGGGACCAGGCGCATCTTGTCGTAGCGCTGCCCGGTCAGGCCGTCCGGCCCGACGAGGACCGAGCTCTTGTAGATGCCGGGCTTGTCGGAGCGCCGGGCGTCCACGTTGACCAGGATGTCGGCGCCCGTCGCGCGGGAGAGGTCCGCGAGGCGCCGGGCGAGGTCGGGCCGGTCGCCGAGGTCGAAGCCGACGCTGCTCTCGCCCCACACGATCAGGTCGGCGTCCTGGCCGGCCAGCCGGCGGGTGAGCTGCTCCTCGCGGTCGAACCGGCGCTCGCCACTGTCCGGACCGCCGATGACGCCCGGCTGGACGACGGCGATCCGGACCTGGCCGTCGACGGCGGGGCGGGGGGCGAGGGTCCAGGCGGCGGAGGTGGCGGCGGCCGTGGCGACGAGCCCGGCCACGGCCGGCACCCGGGCGTGGCGGACCGCGACGAGCACGGCGACGGCCACGTTCAGCGCCACCAGCAGGAAGCTGAGCAGCCACACCCCGCCGACCGAGGCGAGCCGCAGCGCGGGCCCGACCTGCCACTGGCTGCTGCCGAGCATGCCCCAGGGGCCGCCGAGCCCCTGCCAGGAGCGGACCAGCTCGACGGCCAGCCAGCCCGAGGGCAGCACCAGCAGCGCCACCGCGACCCGGGTCCGCGAGGGGACCCCGCCCAGGAGGTGGCGCACCAGCCGGCCCCAGGGGCCCCACAGGGCGCCGAGCAGGGCGGCGAGGACGAACGTGAACACGTGCAGGCTCGGCAGCAGCCAGTGGTGCATGGCCAGCATGAAGCCGAAGCCGCCGCACCAGCCGTCGTAGAAGGCCCGCTTCCCGGTCGGCGCGGTGCGCAGCAGCAGGAGCCACGGGACCAGCGCGACGTAGGCCCACCACCACAGGGCCGGGGCGGGAAAGGCGAGGACCGGGAGGGCGCCCGCGGCCGCGGCCGCGGCGGAGCGCCGCCAGGGGGAGGCGAGCCAGTGGCCGAGCGTCTTCATAGGCGCCTCCTACCCCGCAGGTGCCTCCAGTGTGCGCCCGGCGGACGATCTAGGACAGCGCAGGCCCGGTCAGTCGACCACAGATGCCGCGGGCCGCTCGGGAAGGCGCCGCCACTCCTTGCCTACGACCACCTCGCCCAGCCGCCGGCCCTCCTCCGTACGCAGCAGCGCGAAGGCGTACCGGCCGCCGCACACGAGATCCGGCGCGCGCCGGGCGGCGACCGCACCCGCCATCGGCTCCGGGTCGGGCAGGCATGGCACGGCCGGCGGGCCAGGGGCCGTGCGCGATATTCGGTGGCCGCGGGCGGCCGTGGCGGCGAGCCTGTCCCTCGTGAACGATCAGAACGAACCGCGTTTTCGGATACGCGCCCGCCACACCGAGTCCACGATCACCGTCTACCAGGCCTACCGCCCGGAGATCGGCGGCCCCGCGGCCCGGGGCGGCCGCTTCCCGTCGTCCTGGAAGCGCGACCGCATGACCTGGATCAAGCCGTCGTTCCTGTGGATGATGTACCGCTGCGGCTGGGGCACCAAGGAGGGCCAGGAGACGGTCCTGGCGATCGAGATCCGTCGGGAGGGCTTCCTCTGGGCGCTGCGCCACGCCTGCCTGTCCCATCATGTGCCCGCCCTGCACGGTGACCGGGCCGCCTGGCAGCGGCAGTTGAAGCGGGCGCCGGCGCGGGTGCAGTGGGACCCGGAGCGGGATCTGCGGCTGCGGCCGCTGCCGCACCGGTCACTCCAGCTGGGGCTCGCCGGGGAGGCGGCCGCGCGCTACGCGGACGAGTGGATCGTGGGGATCGAGGACGTCACTCCGCTCGCCGCACAGATCCACGCGCGGGTGCGGGCCGGTGAACTCGGCGCGGTCGCCGGGTTGTTGCCCGAGGAGCGGCCCTATCCGGTCGAGGACGAGGTGCTGGCGCGGCTGGGCGCCTGAGGGACGGGTCGGCGGGAGCCGGACAGCCCGCCTGGGGGAGGGGACGGCGGCGGCCGGTCAGGCCGCCTTGACGACGGCTCCGCGGATCGCGGCCGCCCACTCGACGACGAGGAGCTCGTACTCCGCGCGCTCCTCGGCCGACAGGGTGCCGCCCGTGCGCCGCCACAGCGCACGGATCTCCTCGTTGACCTCGGCGGCGGACCGCACGGAACCAGGGGTCACGAAATCGGGGGACATGCGGACAAGCCTAGGGGCAGCCACTGACAGGCCGCTACCGGACGGCTACCGGACCGCTATGCGGTTGGTCACGAGACGGGGGTCACAGCGGGCCGGGTCAGTGCGCCGGCTCACCCGCGTGCGGGCTGATGGCACCCGTGCTGACCAGGGCGATGATGACGATGCCGAGCGCGATGCGGTACCAGACGAACGGCATGAAGCTCTTGGTCGAGATGAACTTCATGAACCACGCGATCACCGCGTACCCGACGCCGAAGGCGATCACCGTGGCGAAGATCGTCGGGCCCCAGGAGACGTGGCCGCTCTCCGACGCGTCCTTCAGCTCGAACAGGCCCGAGGCCAGCACCGCGGGGATGGCGAGCAGGAAGGAGTAACGGGCCGCCGCCTCGCGCTTGTACCCCATGAACAGGCCGCCGCTGATGGTCGCGCCGGAGCGGGAGACGCCCGGGATCAGCGCCATGGCCTGGCACAGGCCGTAGATCAGGCCGTCGCGGACGCCCAGGTCCTCCAGGGCCTTGCGCTGCTTGGGCGCGCGGTGCTTGCCGCCGCTCTCGTCGCGCGCCGCGAGCCGGTCGGCCACGCCCAGGACGATGCCCATGCCGATCAGCATGGTCGCGGTGATCCGCAGGTCGCGGAAGGGGCCCTCGATCTGGTCCTTCAGCGTCACGCCGAGCACGCCGATCGGGATGGAGCCGACGATCACGAGCCAGCCCATCCGCGCGTCGGGGTCGCCGCGCAGCGCCTTGTTCGTGAGCGAGCGCGTCCAGGCCGAGATGATCCGCCCGATGTCCTTGCGGAAGTAGATCAGCACGGCGGCCTCGGTGCCGATCTGCGTGATCGCCGTGAAGGCCGCGCCCGGGTCCTCCCAGCCCGAGAAGGCCGCCGTCAGCCGCAGGTGGGCGCTGGAGGAGACGGGGAGGAACTCGGTCAGCCCCTGGACGAGTCCGAGGATGAGTGATTCGAACCAAGACATGAGGTAGCGGAGTCCAAGTGCCGATCGTGGGACGGACGACGGGCACACCGGGCCGCCGTCGCGAGGAACGGGGGATCATGTGTGCCGAGGGGGAAGCGTAGCGCCCTTGGGAGACCGCCCGGACACAGGGGTTGGAAGCGGCCCCGGAGCGGAGTGCATCAGGCCGCGGTCGGTCCGCTCACCGTCCAGCCGGGAGCCTGCGGACGGGCCGTGAGGTCCTCGTGGCGCACCTCGTCACCGCAGGCCCGGCACGTGACGACCGGGGCGAGGGCCCGGCCGCAGGAGTGCTCCACGACCATCGGGCGGTCGCCGTCCGCGCGCAGATGGCGGTCGCCCCACGCCATGAGCGTCACCAGCACCGGCTCCAGCTCCAGCCCGGCCCGGGTGGGCCGGTACTCGAAGCGCTGCGGGCGCTCGCTGTAGAGGTGCTTGGCGAGGATCCCGGCGTCCACGAGCCGGCGCAGCCGGGTGGCGAGGATGTCGCGCGGAGCGCCGATGTTGCGCACCAGCTGGTCGAACCGGCCGTTGCCCAGGCACACCTCCCGCAGCACGAGCAACGAGTACTTCTCGCCGACCAGCGCCAGGGTGTCGGCGATGGAGCAGGGGCGCGGATCTCTGCGGGCGGCCATGGCGCTCAGTCTACGAGAGGGTTGGATTTTCCAACCCTGCGGGATACCGTGAGTTCGGATTTCCTACTCACTGGTAGCCGTGGAGGCCCGCCCATGCGAGACGCAGTGATCGTCGAAGCCGTACGCACCCCGATCGGCAAGGGCAAGCCCAACGGCGCCCTCGCACACGTCCATCCCGTGGAACTGCTCGCCCACACCCTGCGCACCCTCGTCGAGCGGTCGGGCATCGACCCGGCGCTGATCGACGACGTCATCGGCGGCACCGTCGACCAGGTCGGCGAGCAGGCCATGAACACCACCCGCTACGCCGTCCTGTCCGCGGGCTTTTCGGAGTCGGTGCCCGCCACCACCGTCGACCGGCAGTGCGGCTCCTCCCAGCAGGCCGTGCACTTCGCCGCCCAGGGCGTCCTCTCGGGCGCCTACGACCTCGTCGTGGCCTGCGGGGTCGAGTCGATGAGCCGGGTGCCGATGTGGTCGAACGTGCCGCCGGGCAAGGACCCCTTCGGTCCCGGGGTCGCCGAGCGCTACCCCGAGGGACTCGTCCCGCAGGGCATCAGCGCCGAGCTCATCGCGGCCAAGTGGTCGATCGGACGCGAGCAGATGGACGCCTTCGCGGTCTCCTCGCACCACAAGGCAGCCGCGGCCTGGGAGGCGGGGTACTTCGACGCCGAGGTCGCTCCCCTGGAGGGCGTCACGCGTGACGAGTGCGTCCGCCCGGACAGCACCCCGGAGGTCCTCGCCGGGCTCAAACCCGCCTACCACGACCCCGGCTTCGCCGAGCGGTTCCCGCAGATCGAGTGGAACGTCACGGCGGGCAACGCCAGCCCGATCAACGACGGCGCCTCGGCCGTGCTCATCACGTCGAGCGAGACCGCGGCCCGGCTCGGGCTCCGTCCGCTCGCCCGGCTGCACAGCTTCGCCGTCACCGGATCCGACCCGCTGCTCATGCTCACGGGCGTCGTCCCGGCGACCGAGAAGGTGCTGCGCAGGGCCTCGCTCAGCCTCGACGACATCGACCTGTTCGAGGTCAACGAGGCGTTCTCCAGCGTCGTCCTGGCCTGGCAGCAGGAGACCGGCGCCGACCTCGGCCGGGTCAACGTGCACGGCGGCGCGATCGCGCTCGGCCATCCACTCGGCGCGAGCGGCACCCGGCTCACGACGACGCTGGTGCACGCGATGCGGGAACGGGGCGCCCGGTACGCGCTGCAGACCATGTGCGAGGCGGGCGGGCTCGCCAACGCCATGGTGCTGGAACGGATCTGAACCGGACGGTGGTGAGGGCCCGTCAGAGCCGGCGCAGCTGGTGCCGCTTGCGCCAGGCCACCACCACGCCCGCCAGCGCGGGCAGGGCGATGCACGCCAGGGCGATCAGGAAGGCGGGGGACGTCGGCGTCGAGGCACGGG
>NZ_JAPSKN010000006.1:2432-70845 GCF_031181705.1 Streptomyces sp. | reverse complement strand
AGGGCCCGTCAGAGCCGGCGCAGCTGGTGCCGCTTGCGCCAGGCCACCACCACGCCCGCCAGCGCGGGCAGGGCGATGCACGCCAGGGCGATCAGGAAGGCGGGGGACGTCGGCGTCGAGGCACGGGCGCCGGCGACCACGTAGGCGGCGGTGTTCGGGATCGAGCCGAGAGCCGTGGCCAGCAGGAACGGCAGCAGGCCCATGCGGGAGAAGGAGGCGCAGTAGTTCGCGGCCCAGAACGGCACGCCGGGGAACAGCCGGACCGCCAGCATCGAGCGGAAGCCGTGCCGGCTGAGCTGCCCGTCCGCCGCCTTCAGCCAGCGCCCCCGCAGCAGCGGCCGCAGCGCGTCCTGGCCCAGCGCCCGGCCCAGGCAGAAGGCGATCCCGGCGCCCAGCACCGTGCCCGCCAGGGCCACACCGAGGCCTGCCTGCGAACCGAACAGGGCACCCCCCGCCAGGTTCAGCAGCGGCCTCGGCACGAACGCCACGGTGCACACCCCGTACGCCACCGCGAACACCAGCGCCGCGGCGGCTCCGCTCAGCTGGGGCGGCCAGCCCTGCGTCAGCAGCCGCTGCGGCTCGAACAGCAGCATCGTGCAGGCGGCCCCGGCGAGCAGGGCGACGAGCAGGGACAGCCGCGACCAGGGGGAGAGGACAAGTCTGGTGCAGCGGGCGGCGAAACCGGTGGAGACGGCGGGCGAGGCGGTCGTTGCCGGGGAGGCGGCGACGGCGAGCTCCGCGGTGGTGGCCCGGGGAGAGGCCGTGGCGGTGCCCCCAGAGCGGGTGGTGGCATCGAGCATCCGGTGACACTAACCGACAAATGTGTGTGATCGCCGTATGGTTCGTCTCACGAGCGTCACGGGAACCGGCCGCACCCCCGGTACGCAGGGCGGACGAAAACCATTCGACGCGCGGTGAGACGTCGGCGACGATCGACGTCATGTTCCGGCACGCCTTCGCCCTCGCAGCATCCGCGGTCGCGGATGCCCCGAAGGCTGCCGTCGTCGTTGTCACGGCCGTCGCGGACGGCGCCCGAAGCTGACCCTCTCCGGTTCGTCCGGCGGACCCCGCAAGGGGAGGGTCGGGCGGCACCCCGGGGTCCCGGTTCCATCCTCACCACCAGACGCTTCGAGGTACAGCCATGCCCAAGACGGCCTACGTCCGCACGAAACCGCATCTCAACATCGGCACCATGGGTCATGTCGACCACGGCAAGACCACCCTGACCGCCGCCATCACCAAGGTCCTCGCCGACCGCGGCACCGGCGCCTTCGTGCCGTTCGACCGGATCGACCGGGCGCCCGAGGAGGCGGCGCGCGGCATCACCATCAACATCGCGCACGTCGAGTACGAGACCGACACCCGGCACTACGCCCACGTCGACATGCCGGGCCACGCCGACTACGTCAAGAACATGGTCACCGGCGCCGCGCAGCTGGACGGGGCGATCCTCGTCGTCTCCGCGCTCGACGGGATCATGCCGCAGACCGCCGAGCACGTCCTGCTGGCCCGACAGGTGGGCGTCGACCACATCGTGGTCGCGCTCAACAAGGCCGACGCGGGGGACGAGGAGCTCACCGACCTGGTCGAGCTGGAGGTCCGCGACCTGCTCACGGCGCACGGCTACGGCGGCGACTCCGTGCCCGTCGTGCGCGTCTCCGGGCTGAAGGCGCTGCAGGGGGACCCACGGTGGACGGCGTCGATCGAGGCGCTGCTCGACGCGGTGGACACGTACGTGCCGATGCCGGAGCGGTATCTGGACGCTCCGTTCCTGCTGCCGGTGGAGAACGTGCTGACCATCACCGGGCGGGGGACCGTGGTCACCGGTGCGGTGGAGCGGGGTGTGGTGCGGGTCGGGGACAGGGTCGAGGTGCTCGGGGCTGCCGTCGAGACGGTGGTCACGGGGCTGGAGACCTTCGGCAAGCCGATGGAGGAGGCACAGGCCGGGGACAACGTGGCGCTGCTGCTGCGGGGGGTGCCCCGGGACGCCGTCCGGCGCGGGCATGTGGTGGCCGCGCCGGGGAGCGTGGTGCCGAGCCGTCGGTTCAGCGCGCGGGTCTACCTCCTGTCGGCCCGGGAGGGCGGCCGGACGACACCGGTCTCCTCTGGATACCGGCCGCAGTTCTACCTCCGTACCGCGGACGTGGTGGGGGTCGTCGACCTCGGGGAGGCCGCCGTCGCGCGCCCCGGTGACACCGTCGCCATGACCGTGGAGCTGGGCAGGGACGTGCCGTTGGAAGCGGGGCTCGGGTTCGCCATCCGTGAGGGCGGGCGGACGGTGGGGGCCGGGACCGTGACCGCGGTGGGTTGAGGCGGCGGGGGGCTGCCGGCCGTCCTGGGCCGGTCGCGCAGCTCCCCGCGCCCCTCGACGGCGTCGTCCCCGCGCACAATGGAGGCGTGAAGGAAGCCATTCCCGTCGCCCGCGCCGTCGATCACGGGTTCGCCAAGCTCATGCCCGACATCGACCGGGAGCGGGCGTGGCTGCTGACCGTCGACGGGGCGCCGCAGTCGTACGTCGACCTGGACGACCCGACGCACCTGGAGTTCGAGTACGCGCGGCGGCTCGGGCACGTGCTGGACGTCGTGGCCGAGCCGGGGCGGGCGCTGGACGTGGTGCACCTCGGGGGCGGGGCGCTCACGCTGCCCCGGTACGTGGCCGTGACGCGGCCCGGTTCCCGGCAGGACGTCGTGGAGGCCGACCGGGGGCTGCTGGAGCTGGTGGCCGAACACCTGCCGCTGCCCGCGACGGCCCGGGTCGCGCTGCACGCGGCGGACGCGCGGGCCTGGCTGGGCAACGCCCGCGGGAACTCGGCCGACGTGATCGTCGCCGATGTGTTCGGCGGTTCGCGGGTGCCGGCGCACCTGACGTCCGTCACCTATGTGCGCGAGGCCGCGCGGGTGCTGCGGGAGAGCGGGGTCTACCTCGCCAACCTCCCGGATGCGGCTCCGTTCGGTTTCCTGCGGTCCCAACTCGCCACCCTGGCGACCGTGTTCGAGGAGCTCGTGCTGATCGCCGAGCCGGGGGTGCTGCGGGGGCGCAGGTTCGGCAACGCCGTGCTCGTGGCCGGGCAGCGGGCGGTCGACGTCGCCGCCCTGACCCGGCTCACGGCCGCCGACGCCTTTCCGGCCCGGGTCGAGTACGGCGCCGGGCTGCGGACGTTCGTCGGTGGGGCGCGGGCCGTGCGGGACGAGGACGCGGTGCCCTCACCCGAGCCCCCCGACGGGGCGTTCGGCATCGGCTGAGGGGCGCTCGGCGACGCCCTTCGTCACCGGGGTGGTCCTGCGGCGCAGGTTGCGCACGTCCGGGACGCACAGCACGGCCGCCGTGACCAGGACGACCAGTCCGGCACAGCCCCACAGCGCCGCCGTCCGGCCGAAGGCGTCCTCCGCCGGGCCGGCCGCCGCCGTGGCGAGGGGCACGAACGCCACCGAGCCGAACCAGTCGTAGGCCGAGACGCGGGAGAGCTTGGCCTCGGGGATCTCCTGGTGCAGCGCCGTCATCCAGGAGACGCCGAACACCTCGACCGTCGCCCCCGCCACGAACATCACCGCGAACAGGACGCCGATCGGCACCGGGACGGCGAGGGCGGCCGAGGGCAGGGCCAGCGGGAAGACGCAGAGGGTGCCGGCGAGCAGCAGCCGACGGGGCTTCCAGCGGGTCATCAGCAGGGCGCCGGCGACGGTGCCCGCGCCGAACGCGCCGAGGGCGAGACCCCAGGGGCCCGCGCCGCCGAGGTGGTCACGGGCGACGAGCGGGCCGTAGACGGCGTCGGCGGCCGCCACGACCGCGTTGGCGATGGAGAACTGCACGACGATGCCCCACAGCCAGGGGCGGCCGGCGAACTCCTGCCAGCCCTCGCGCAGATCGGCGAGCAGGCCGCCGCCCGGTGCCCGGGGCGGTATGTGGCCGACGTCGAGGAAGGCGCGCAGCGCCCCGGCGACGGCGAAGGCCGCCGCGTCCGCGGCCAGTACCCAGCCGGGGCCCATCGCGGCGACCATGGCGCCGCCCAGCGCGGCCCCGCCCAGGCCCGCGCCCGACATCGCCATCCGGAACACCGCGAAGGCGCGGCCCGCCTGCTCGCCCTGGACCGAGGACATCAGCATGCCCTCGGCGGCCGGTCCGAAGAAGGCCTGGCCGGTGCCCCCGAGGGCGGCCAGCAGCATCATCTGCCACAGCACGGGATCGCCGGTCAGCACCAGAGCGGCGAACACGGCCTGGGAGAGGCAGTTCAGGGCGTTGGCCGCCACCATCACGTGGTGCCGGGGCAGCCGGTCGGCGACGGCGCCGCCGATCAGCAGGAACAGCACCAGCGGCAGCGTCCGTGCCGCCGCCACCAGTCCGACGTCGCCGCCGTCGCCACCCGCCTCCAGCACGGCGAACGCCGCCGCGACGAGGGCGCCGTTGCTGCCCAGGTTGGTGACGACCGCGGCGGCGGTCAGCAGGGAGTAGTTGCGGCCCGCCCAGGCGGGTCTGCGGGAGGTCGTGATCGGCACCCCGTGACTATCGCCTCGGCGGGGCCGACTTGCCAAACCCCGCGTGGGCGGTCCGCGCCGGTCACGACTCGGTGGGCGGCTCCTCGGTGAGGCGCACGGTGCTGAGGATCTTCCGGACGGTCGCCTCGGGCAGCTCGTCCTTGACGCCCTTGGCGCCGTAGAGGTTCCAGGTGACGAAGTCGCCCGCGCCGTTCTTGAAGGCGAAGGTGATCGCCTTGCCCTCGCTGTCGCACTTGCCCTTCTGGGGCGTGTTCTCCGAGTGCGCCGTGGCGACACTGCCCTTGACGCCCGACTTGGTGGTGTAGGGCTTGGGCTTGGTGAACTTGACGCTCTTCTTGTCGGGCTGGGTGTAGCCGCCGAAGATCCACCACGGCACGCGCGTCTCGGCCGCCATGTCCGAGTTCTTCGCGCCGTTCTCGCCGCGGGTACCGGCGGTGGCGAGTGCGGTGTCCTCCTCGCGGCCGTCCTTGTTGTCGTCGCTCGTGCACCACTTGGACTTCAGATAGGCCGGGGCCGTGACGGTGGTGCGGTCCAGCTCACCGTCCTTCTTCTCCCACTCGAAGCCCACGCTGGTGTCCTGGGTGTCGATCTCCCAGTCCGCCGGCACGTCGAACTTGGTGCCGAAACGGGTGTTGACGACGACCTTCCAGCCCGGAACGGTCGCCTTCTCGCCCGGTCCGCCGCGCGGGTTGTCGCCGGAGGCCGAGGCGCTCGGCTCCGACTCGGACTCCTTCGTGGCGGTCGGGGCCGGCTTCTTGTCGTTGCTCCCGTCCGCCGTGTCGTCCGAGTCGCCGCCCAGCACGAGGAAGCCGGTGACTCCGGCCGCCACGACCACCGCCGTGGCCGCGATGATCGCGACCAGCTTCGTCCGGTTGCCGCCACCGCCGCCCTGCGGGGGCTGCGGCGTGCCGGCCGTCGCGGGAGTGCCCCACTGCGGCTGCTGCCCATAGGGGCCGGGCTGCTGGTAGCCCGGCTGCTGGTACGGATTCGGCTGCTGGTACCCCGGCTGCTGGTAGGGGTTGTTCGTCTGCGGGTTCTGCTCGCCCCCGGGCGGCTGCTGTCCTGGCCACATGGGCAGCAACCCTAGCCGCGCCCAGGACACGATTCGGTCACCGCCCGTGGACGGAGGCGTAGCAACCCGCGGACGGGACGGCGCGGACGAGCGTGTGGGTGGCGGTGCGGCGGTGGTCACACCGGCCTGGTCAGCGCATCTACTCGTGAGTAACATGCGGTCATGAGCGCAGACCAGATGTCCATCGGCGAGATGCTCGCCGCCACGGTGCCCATGGCCCGGACCCTGAACCTCGAGTTCCTGGAGACCACGCCGGAGCGTGCGGTGGTGTCCCTGCCGGACCAGAGCGAGTACCACAACCACGTGGGCGGGCCGCACGCCGGTGCGATGTTCACGCTCGGCGAGTCCGCGAGCGGCGCGATCGTGCTCGCCGCGTTCGGGGACCAGCTCTCGCGCGCCGTGCCGCTGGCCGTCAGCGCCGAGATCGCCTACAGGAAGCTGGCGATGGGGGCCGTGACCGCCACGGCCACCCTGGGCCGGCCGGCCGCCGAGGTCGTCGCGGAACTGGACGCCGGCGAGCGGCCCGAGTTCCCGGTGGCGGTCGCCATCCAGCGCGCCGACGGCGCGGTGACAGGCGAGATGACGGTGGTGTGGACCCTGCGCCCCAACGGCTGACCGGGCCGTCCCGGACAGGAGAGCCCCGGCCTGGTGCCGGGGCTCACGCATGTCAGGCCGGGCGTCCCGGTGCGCGGTGGGTCGCGCCACCCCGCCCTGTAAGGGGGGAGATTTCGTGGACCAACCGCCTTTCCGCGTACACAACTTGAGGTTCTGGGCAGTGGGATTTTCGAAAGCCGGTGCGAATACCGTCGGTAACATATCTGAATATCCCTCGTTTTGAACGTGGGGCATGCGAACTCCTTGTTGCCTGTCAGTCGTATGTGCGAAGGTGAGCCGCCTCACAGCCGGGTCCGCAGCTGACGCGGCACAGGTATGCACCAATCACCCGCCTGCTTTCGTACGGACGCGCAAGTCGCCTGCCGTCCTGCGGCTGGAAGGAAATGGTTCCGTGCACTCCCCGAACCCCCCACGACCGCCGTATCCGCCGCGCCCCGGAGCGCGGCCCGCGGAGTCCGACCGCAATCTGCTCGCCCAGGTCGGCGAGGCCCGCGAAAGCCCCCGCGCCGTCGCGCTGTTGCTCGCCCGGCACTGGCGGCCCGTCCACGCGTACGCCGTGATCTGTCTGGCCTCGTCGGGGGATTCGGCGTCCATGGCGGCGGCCGCCGCGTTCCGCCGTGAACTCGCGAGGCCCGGCGGCGGCGCCCTGCGCCCGCGCCTGCTCGCGGCCGTGCGGGACACGGTCGGCGAGTGGGCCTGCGACGAGGAGATTTCCGGAATCCTGCCGGAGCTGCGCAAAACCGTCGGCGCCCGCGGTCTGCGTGCCGCACGTTCCGCGACACCGGAAAGGCGGCGCCTCGCCGAGCGCGCATTCCGCGCCCTTCCGGCAGCCTCCCAGTGCCTCCTGTGGCACACGGAGGTCGAGGCCGAACCCCTTTGCGCACCGGCCGTTCTGCTGGGGGTCGATCCGGGAACGGCAAAGGCCGCCCTGCAGCAGGCGCGCGAACAATTCAGGACCGGGTGCGTACGCGCCCACCGGGAACTCGCACCGACGCCGGAATGCCGCTACTACAACCGTCTGCTCGACGTTCCGATGCGCCGGGGCGGGGCCCTGCTGCCGGATGTGCAACGGCATCTGATGGCGTGCCGCTACTGCCGTCACGCCGCCGAACAACTCAGCCATTTCGAGGGCGGTCTGGAGGACCTGCTCGTCGAGACGGTGCTCGGCTGGGGCGCGCGCCGTTACCTCGAATCCCGGCCGGGCCGTGCCCCGGAGCACAACGGTCCGCCTGCCGGCGGCCGCCACCGGCTCCGTCCCCGCGTGCCGCGAACCCCCGGCCGCTCGACTCCGCCGAGGCGGCACCCGAAGGCGCTGGCCGCCGCGGTCGGGGTGACCGCGCTCGTGCTGCTCGCGACCCTGCTCGCCACCCGCGGCTGGACGGAGGAGGGCGGCGCGGCCGACCCGCGGGCCACCTGGGGCGTGGCCGGTGGCCACTTGTCCGGCCCGGAGGCGGCGGGAACCTCGCCCGGGGCACCGGACCCGGCCGGGCCCGACGCCCGGGGCTCGTCGCCGGTGGGCTCCCCGTCCGCCGCCTCCGCCGGGCACGTGGCCGAAGTGGCCCGGGGGCGGCTGCGCAACCAGGACGAGGAGCTGTGTCTGGATGTCCGGGACGGCCGCATCCGCACCGGCGCCCGGATCGTGCTGACCGCCTGCTCCGCCGGGTCCCCGCAGTGGTCCTACCAGGACGACGGCCTGCTGCGCAGTGCCACGGACCCCACGCTCTGCCTCCGGTCGGACACCGGCACGGGCGCGGTGGCCCTGGCGGGGTGCCTCGTGCCCGCCGGGGTCGTGCGCTACGACCTGACCGTGCGCGGTGAACTCCTGCCCCGGGGCGGCACGGGGCGGGCCGTCGCGCCCGGAAAGGGCCGGGACGTGATCGTCACCGGCCGCGACGGATCCCGGGTGCAGCGCTGGACGCTGGAACGGGCGGCCACCCCCGGGCCGCCCGCGGACCGGCGGGCCGGGGACGCCCCGGCGCAGAGCCCCCGGCGGCAGGAGCGGCACCCCTACGACAGCACCGGGCCGGGCCGACGGTCCGAGCCGGCGCGCCCCGGCGCCCCCGAGACGCCGCAGGAGCCGGGGGAGCGGTACGAGACGCGGGTCGCACAGGTGGACTGCTGTGCGCAGGCCGAGCCCGGTACACCCGTCGGCGAGGCCGCACCACCGCCCGGCACGGACGTCCTCGCCCCGGTGACCGCCACGGTGGCCGACGCCGTGACGTCACTCGAATCGGCGGTACTGCCGTAGCGGTGTGCGGGACTTCCTCTCCGCCGTGGCGAGGGGTTCGCGCGCTTCGGCGGTGGGGTCGTGGCGGCATACGGTGACGTCCACCCGCGGGACGTCGGGTCACCCGCCCGCCCGTGGTGTCCGGCGGGGCGGCGCGCCCCGCCTGGCCCATAGTGCGGTGCATGACCGACACCGCCCCCCGTCACCCCCGGCGCTCCGCCCTGTGCCTGCTCGGCGGCGCGATCGCCCTCACCGCGGCGGCACCATTGCGCGCCCACGCGCGGGAGGGACACGCCGTCCCCGCGCGGGAAGGCCGAGCCCCGGGACGCAGCGCCCGGGTCGAAGGGCTGCTCGCCCGCCTCACCCTGGACGAGAAGATCTCCCTGCTGCACGGCACCACCGACCCGCGACCGCTCGGCCAGGCCGGCTACGTGCCCGGGGTCGAGCGGCTCGGCATCCCGCCCCTGCGGCTCGCCGACGGCCCGGCCGGTGTCCGGGTCACCCGGCACGCCACGGCCCTGCCCGCCCCCGTGATGCTGGCCTCCGCCTTCGACCCGGACCTGGCCCGCCGCTACGGCCGGGTCATCGGACGGGAGGGCCGCGCCCTCGGCCAGGACGTGCTGCTGTCCCCGATGGTCAACCTCATCCGCACCCCCTACGCCGGCCGCAACTTCGAGACCTTCAGCGAGGATCCGCTGCTCACCGCCCACCTGGTCGCCGCCGAGATCGAGGGCATCCAGAGTGAGGGGCTCATCGCGACGGTCAAGCACTTCGCGCTGAACAACCAGGAGCGCGACCGCATGTCGGTCGACGTGCGCGTGGACGAGCGCACCCTGCACGAGACGGAGCTGCGCGGCTTCGAAGCGGCCGTCGCCGCCGGGGCCGGGGCGGTGATGGGCGCCTACAACAAGGTCAACGGCACCTTCGCCTGCGAGAACGAGGCCCTGCTCACCGGCGTGCTGCGCGAGCGCTGGGGGTTCACCGGGTTCGTGATGACGGACTGGTCCGCCGCGCACAGCACCCGCGAGGCCCTCCTGGCGGGGTGCGACCTGGAGATGCCCGACGGCACCCACTTCGGCGCGCCCCTCGCCTCGGCCGTGCGGGACGGGGGCGTGTCGGAGGCCCACGTGGACCGGGCCGTCCGGCGCGTCCTGGCCGTCATGGACCGCTTCGGGCTGCTCGACGGCACCGTGCCGCGCCGCCCCGGCCGGGACGCCGCCGCCGGGGCGGCCGTCGCCCGTGAGGTCGCCGAGGCGGGCGCCACCCTGCTGCGCAACACGGACGGCACCCTGCCCCTGACCGCCGGCGGCAGCGTCGCCGTGATCGGGCCGACCGGCGCCCGCCCCCTGGTCAGCGGCGGCGGCAGTGCCCATGTCGTGCCCGACCACGCCGACAGCCCTCTGGACGCCATCCGGCCGCGCGCCGCACGGGTGATCCACGCGCTCGGCGAGGACGTCTTCGGCAAACCCCTCCCGGCGGACGCGCTCGATCCCGCCCTCGCCACCGAGGCGCAGCACGTCGAGCCCGGCCGGACGTGGCGGTACGACGGCACGCTCACCGTCGACGCGACGGAGACCTGGACCCTCGTGCTGCACTACTCCGGCACGCCACCGCTCCGCCCGCGAATCCTCCTCGACAGCGAGGAACTGTTCCCCCTGAAGCCCGGCTGGGACGAGTACTTCACCGGCGGCCTGCTCACCCACGCGGACGACGGCCTTTCCGTGCGCCGCCGCACCCTGACGCTCACCCGGGGCAGCCACCGGCTGTCCGTCACGGCGCGGGGCGGAGACACCGGCGGGCTGTTCCGGCTGCGCCGCATCACGGAAGGGACCCGAGCCCAGGACGTGGCAGAAGCCGTGCGGGCCGCCCGCGCCGCCCGGGACGTCGTCCTCTTCGCCTACGAGGACGCCATCGAGGGGCAGGACCGTACGACCGTCGCCCTCCCCGGCAACCAGGAGCGGCTGATCGAGGCCGTGGCCGCGGCCAACCCGCGCACCACCGTCGTCCTCAACACCTCGTCCGCCACGTCCATGCCGTGGCTGGAACGCACCGGTGCCGTGCTCCAGATGTACTACCCGGGGCAGGAGGGGGCCGCCGCCACCGCCGCCGTCCTGTACGGCGACCGCGACCCCGGCGGACGCCTCACCCAGACCTTCCCGGCCGACGACGACCACCACCCCGTCGCCGGCGACCCGCGCCGCTACCCCGGCGTCGACGGCACCGAGCACTACACCGAGGGCGTCCACATCGGCCACCGCTGGTACGACGCCGAGGACGTACGGCCGCTGTTCCCGTTCGGCCACGGCCTGTCGTACACCTCCTTCGCCTACCGGGACCCGGACGCGCGCTGGACGGGTGACGGCCTGGACGTCGCCTTCACCGTCCGCAACACCGGTCCGCGCGAGGGCGTGGACGTGCCGCAGGTCTACGCCGGCCCCTCCCCGGACCTCCCGCTCGTCCAGCCGGTGCGCGTGCTGGCCGGATACCGGCGGCTCGCGCTGCGGGCGGGGGAGGAACGGCGCGTCAGCGTACGGGTCGAGCGGCGCACCCTGTCCTCCTGGGACCCGAAGCAACACGACTGGGTGCTCGGCACCGGGCCGCGCACCCTGTGGATCGGGGCGTCGTCCTTGGATCTGCGGCTGCGCACGCGCGCCCGCGTGGGCGGCTGAGAACGAACGGAACCGCCCCGGCGGACGCACGGCCGGGAGGCGACCGGCATCGAACCGGACCACACTGGTACTCCTCCAGGAGCCGTCGCAGACCCAGGGAGTCACCCATGCCCGAGGCCCCGCGCCCGGAGAGCACGACCGCACCGACCGACGAGGAACTGCGCACCCTGGACGCCCACTGGCGGGCCGCCAACTACCTGGCGGCCGGTCAGATCTACCTGCTCGCCAACCCGCTGCTGACCGAGCCGCTGCGGCCCGAGCACATCAAGCCCCGGCTGCTGGGGCACTGGGGCACCTCACCCGGGCTGAACCTCGTCTACACCCACCTCAACCGGGTGATCGCCCGGCGCGGTCTGGACGCCCTGTGCGTCTGGGGCCCGGGCCACGGCGGGCCGTCGGTTCTGGCCAACTCCTGGCTGGAGGGCAGCTACAGCGAGAAGTACCCGGACGTGTCGCGGGACGCGCGGGGCATGGAGCTGCTGATGCGGCAGTTCTCGTTCCCGGGCGGCGTGCCCAGCCACGTCGCCCCGGAGGTGCCCGGCTCGATCCACGAGGGCGGCGAACTCGGCTACTCCCTCGCCCACGCCTACGGCGCCGCCCTGGACAACCCGGACCTGCTGGTCGCCTGTGTGATCGGCGACGGCGAGGCGGAGACCGGCCCGCTGGCCGGGTCCTGGCACGCCAACAAGTTCCTCGACCCGGTGCACGACGGAGCCGTGCTCCCGATCCTCCACCTGAACGGCTACAAGATCGCCAACCCGACGGTGCTGTCCCGGCTGCCCGAGGCGGAACTCGACGCGCTGCTGCGCGGGTACGGCCACGAGCCGATCCACGTCTGCGGCGACGACCCCGCTCAGGTGCACCGGCTCATGGCCCGGGCGATGGACACCGCGCTCGACCGCATCGGCGAGGCCCAGCGCGCCGCCCGCGAGTTCGGCGCGACCGAGCGCCCGCACTGGCCCGTGATCGTCCTGCGCACCCCGAAGGGCTGGACGGGCCCCGCCGAGGTCGACGGCCAACCGGTGGAGAACACCTGGCGGGCCCACCAGGTGCCGCTGGCCGGAGTCCGCGACAACCCGGACCACCTGCGGCAGCTGGAGGCGTGGCTGCGCTCCTACCGCCCCGAGGAACTGTTCGACGCCGAGGGCCGCCCCGTGGCGGACGTCCTGGCGCCCATCCCCGAGGGCAGCCGCAGGCTCGGCGCCACCCCGCACGCCAACGGCGGACTGCTCGTCCGTGACCTGCCGGTCCCGCCCCTCGACGACTTCGCCGTCCCCGTCGACAAGCCGGGCACGACGATGCACGAGCCCACCCGGGTCCTCGGCGACCTCCTCGCCCGGGTCATGCGGGACACCGCCGACCGCCGGAACTTCCGCCTGGTCGGTCCGGACGAGACCGCCTCCAACCGGCTCCAGGCCGTCATCGACGCCAGCGGCAAGGCCTGGCAGGCCGACACCCTCGACGTCGACGAGCACCTGGACCCGCACGGCCGTGTCATGGAGGTCCTCTCCGAACACCTCTGCCAGGGCTGGCTGGAGGGCTACCTCCTCACCGGCCGGCACGGGCTGTTCTCCTGCTACGAGGCGTTCGTGCACATCGTCGACTCCATGGTCAACCAGCACATCAAGTGGCTGCGCACCTCCCGCCGGCTGCCCTGGCGCGCCCCCATCCCCTCCCTCAACTACCTGCTGACCTCGCACGTGTGGCGGCAGGACCACAACGGCTTCTCCCACCAGGACCCCGGCTTCGTCGACCACGTCCTCAACAAGAGCCCCGAGGTCGTGCGGGTCTACCTGCCGCCGGACGCCAACACCCTGCTGTCCGTCGCCGACCACGCCCTGCGCAGCCGCGACTACGTCAACGTGATCGTGGCCGGCAAGCAGCCCTGCTTCGACTGGCTGACCATGGACGAGGCCCGGGTGCACTGCGCCCGCGGCGCCGGCGTCTGGGAGTGGGCGGGCAGCGAGGACGGCGGTGAGCCCGACGTCGTCCTGGCCTGCGCCGGCGACGTCCCCACGCAGGAGACCCTGGCCGCCGCGCACCTGCTCCGCAGGTACCTGCCCGAGCTGTCCGTCCGGGTGGTGAACGTCGTCGACCTGGCCCGGCTGCTGCCCGAGGAGGAGCACCCGCACGGGATGAGCGACTTCGAGTACGACGGCCTGTTCACCGTGGACAAGCCGGTGATCTTCGCCTACCACGGCTACCCCTGGCTGATCCACCGCCTGGCCTACCGCCGCACGGGCCACCGGCATCTGCACGTGCGTGGCTACAAGGAGGCCGGCACGACGACCACGCCCTTCGACATGGTCGTGCGCAACGACCTCGACCGCTACCGCCTGGTCATGGACGTCGTCGACCGCGTCCCGGGCCTCGCGGTGCGGGCCACGGCCGTGCGCCAGCGGATGGCCGACGCCCGCACCCGCCACCACGCCTGGATCCGCGAGCACGGCACCGACCTGCCGGAGGTCGCCGAGTGGAGCTGGAACGCGTGAGTCGCGAGGGACGTCCCATCAGCCGGTAGGCTTCCCGGGGCTCGCAGGGAAGCACAGGGAGAGGAACCGGCGTTGCACGTCCAGGAGTGGCTCGAAACCGTACCCGCGGTCGCCGTCTACGCGCTGGTGGGCGTGGTCATCGGCCTGGAGAGCCTGGGCATCCCGCTGCCGGGCGAGATCATCCTGGTCTCGTCCGCGCTGCTCGCCTCCCAGCACGGGGACATCGACCCCGTCGTCCTCGGCGCCAGCGCCACGGCCGGCGCGATCATCGGCGACTCGATCGGCTACGCCATCGGCCGCAAGGGCGGGCGGCCCCTGCTGGCCTGGCTGGGCAGGAAGTTCCCCAAGCACTTCAGCGAGGGCCACATCGCCACCGCCGAGCGCTCCTTCGAGAAGTGGGGCATGTGGGCCGTCTTCTTCGGCCGCTTCGTCGCCCTGCTGCGCATCTTCGCTGGCCCCCTCGCGGGCGTGCTGCGCATGCCGTACTGGAAGTTCGCCATCGCCAACGTCCTCGGCGGCATCCTCTGGGCCGGCGGCACCACGGCGGTCATCTACTACGTCGGCGTCGTCGCGGAGTCCTGGCTGAAGCGCTTCTCGTGGCTGGGCCTGGTGGCGGCGGTCCTGGTGGGCCTGACGTCCATGCTGGTGCTCAAGCGCAAGGCGAAGAAGGCGAACCAGACCCTGGAAGCGACCGGGGCGCGAACCTCCTAGCGGCGCGGTCAGCCCCCCAAGGGGCCGGGCCGCGGTCCCGGCTGGGCGTGCACGTCCCGGTGTGCCTTCGCCAGCTCGGCGTACATCGTGCCGTTGAGGGTGACGCCCTGCCGCTCCTCCTCCGACAGCTCCCGCCGGACCTTCGCGGGCACCCCGGCGACCAGCGACCCGGGCGGCACGACCATCCCCTGCGGCACCAGCGCCTGCGCGGCGACCAGGGACCCGGCGCCGATCACCGCGCCGTTGAGCACGGTCGCCCCCATGCCGATGAGGCAGTCGTCCTCGACCGTCGCCCCGTGCACCACCGCGTTGTGCCCGATGGAGACCCGCTCGCCCACCGTGACGGGAAACCCCGGGTCGGCGTGGAGCGTGCAGTTGTCCTGCACGTTGCTGCTCGCCCCCACGGAGATCGACTCGACGTCCCCGCGCAGCACGGCCCCGTACCAGACGCTCGCGCCGACGCCCAGCGTCACGCCCCCGATCACCGACGCCGTCGGCGCCAGGAACGCCGTGTCGTCGATCTCCGGCTCCCTGCCGCCGATCCCGGTGATCATCGCCCGCTGTGCCATGCCCGCCTCCAGAGATGTCGTGGACACCCCGCACCGTACGCCACCGGGTAGGGCGAAGATCACAGGCCCTCGGCCCGCTGCGGGCTCGCTCCGCTGAGTACGGTGAGCTCGTGCCGAAGCGCAAGAACACGTTCTCATCCTGGCGGCGGGGCCTCACACAGCGCGCCGTCCACGCGGGCTGGGCCTGGCTGCAGCGCACGGCCTCCGTGACCGCCGAGCACCCGGGGCGCTACCGCTTCGGCGCGATGGGAACAGGTACCAGGCTCGCCTTCCCGCTCGGCACGGTCTTCGGCGAGCCCTGGATCCAGCTCGGCTCCCACTGCATCATCGGTGAACAGGTCACCCTGACCGCCGGTCTGATGCCCGACCTCGACCTCGGCCCGGACCCCATCCTGCGCATCGGCGACGGGGTCGTCCTGGGCCGCGGCAGCCATGTCATCGCGGACACCACGGTCACCATCGGCAGCGACTGCTACTTCGGCCCGTACGTGTACGTCACGTCCACGAACCACTCCTACGACGACCCGCACCAGCCGATCGGCAGGCAGTGGCCGCGGATGGAACCGGTGGAGATCGGCACCGGCTGCTGGATCGGCACCGGAGCGGTGATCCTGCCCGGGGCCCGGATCGGGCGGAACGTGGTGGTGGCCGCGGGCGCGGTGGTGCGGGGTGCGGTGCCGGACCACGCGGTGGTGGCGGGCGCTCCGGCCCGCGTCGTACGGCGCTGGACCCCGGCCGACGGCTGGCAGCCGCCGCTGCGCACCCCGGCGCCGGTGCCGATACCGGAGGGCGTCACCCCCGAGCAACTGCGGGCGCTGTCGGAGCTGGACGACGAGACGGCGGCACGCCTGGCCGAGCTGGACGAGGAGGCGGCGGCCGGTCTGGCCGAGCTGGAACCCGGTTCCTGAACCGGCGGGTTCAGCCCGACGCCAGCAGGACCGTCCCGACCAGGGCCAGTCCCGCGCCCGCTGCCTGGATCGCCCGCAGCCGTTCGCGCAGGAACCCGCGCGCGGCCACCGCCGTCACCACCGGGTAGAGCGAGGCGAGGACGGCCGCCACGGTGACCGGGCCCTGCTGCGCGGCGATCGAGTACGTGCCGTTGGCGGCCACGTCCGCGAGACCGACGAAGGCGAGGGCCGGCAGGGCGCGCCACGGGAAGCCCCCCTCCGCCGGGAGGGCGGGAGTGCCGCGGCGCACGGAGACGTACAGCGCCAGCCCGCCGGCGGCGACGTTCGTCACCCGCTGCACGAACAGGGCGAGGAACAGCCCCGTGAGCGTCGTCGACGCCTCCGCGATCAGGGCCATCACCGCGCCGAAGCCGAACGCCGCGAGCAGGGTCAGCGCGATGGCCTGCCGTTGCACCGGGGCGCCCCGGAACTGGGGACCGCCCGCGAGACACACCCCGGCGACGGCGACCAGGATGCCGACGAGCTGCAGCAGTCCGGGACGTTCGCCCAGCAGCAGACCCACCCCTACCGGCACGGCCACGCCGATCGACCCGAGCGGTGAGACCACGCCCATGGGGCCCAGCGCGAGCGCCTTGTAGAACGCCAGCATCGCCACCGGCCCGACGAGACCGGCCGCGACGGCGAACCACAGCTGCGGGCCCGCCTCGCTCCAGCCGCCGGTCGCCACGACGAGCGCGCCCAGGACGGCCACCGCGATCGACTGGGAGACGACGACCACGGTGAGCGCGGGGACGCGCCGGGTCAGCAGTCCGCCGCCGAAGTCGGCCAGGCCCCACAGCACGCTGGTGGCCAGGGCGAAGAGCGCTGTCATGGGACTCGGGCCTCGCAGTACAGTGCAGTGAACGATCAGGTCAACCACACCATAGTGCATTCTGTTGCACTGTGTCATGCAGAATATTGGACGGAATGTGTCGGACCTCGACCTGCTGACCCAGTCCCTGGCGCGCAGCGTCAAGCACTGGCGCGCGGTGCGCGGCTTCACCCTGGACGTGCTCGCCGCCCGGGCAGGCGTCAGCCGCGGCATGCTCATCCAGATCGAGCAGGCCCGCACCAACCCCAGCCTCGGCACCGTCGTCAAGATCGGCGACGCCCTCGGCGTCAGCGTCACCACCCTGCTGGAACACGAGCAGGGCCCGAACGTCCGCATCGTCCCCGCCGACCAGGCCGTGCGGTTGTGGCACACCGACGCGGGCAGCTACAACCGGCTGCTCGCGGGCACCGAGGCACCCGGCCCGCTGGAGATGTGGGACTGGCGGCTCATGCCCGGCGAGTCCAGCCCCTCCGACCCGCACCCGGCCGGCACGACCGAACTGCTCCACGTCACGGCGGGCGAGCTGACGCTCACCGTCGACGGCGTCGAGCACCGCGTCCCCGCGGGCGCGACCGTTCACTTCGAGGCCAACGTCCCGCACACGTACGGCAACACCGGCGAGGTGCCGATGGAGATGGTCATGGCCGTTTCGGTGCCGCCCGTGCCCTGAGACACCCGGCCCGAAGGCGGCCGGGAGTTGTTAGCGTGCGGCCATGCGCGCACCCATCGGACACTTCGACGACGCCCGGCCCGCCCCCGGCTGCCTCGACGAACTCACCGGCCCCGTCGCCGACGCCGTACGTCACTGGCGGGGCGGCGTCCCGGCCGAGCGGATCCTCTACGTGGACACCGAGCCCGAATGGGCCGACACGGCCACCTTCGTGGAGCACTATGGCCAGGAACTGCTGGAGCAGTCGGCGAACTGCGTGGTGGTCACAGGCAAGCGCGGCGGCGAGGCCACGCTCGCCGCGTGTGTCGTGCTGTCCACCACCCGGGTCGACGTGAACAACGTCGTGCGCCGGCGGCTCGGCGCCCGCAAGGTTTCCTTCGCCCCGATGGACACGGCGACGGGCGAGACCGGCATGGAGTACGGCGGCATCACCCCGCTCGGTCTGCCGCAGGACTGGCCCGTGCTGGTGGACGCCGCCGTGGTCGACCTGCCGTATGTGCTGGTCGGCAGCGGCCGGCGGCGGGGCAAGCTCCTGGTGCCGGGCAAGGCGTTCGCGGAACTGCCGGGCGCCGTGGTCGTGGAGGGGCTCGGGGTGTCCTGACCTACGCCGCCGTGTGGTGCGCCAGCGGCAGATGGGGGTCGCTCTCGCCGGGGGCCGGTTCCGGGTCCGCGTGCACCAGGGCCGCGGTGAGGCGGGGCACCGCGTGCAGCAGCGCGTGCTCGGCGTCGACGGTGACTTGGTGAGCCTCGCGCACCGTCACGTCCCCGTCCACCACGACCGCCACCTCCGCGCGCAGCCGGTGGCCGATCCAGCGCAGCCGCAGCTCACCCACCCCGAGCACGCCGGGGACCTCGGCCAGTGCCCGCTCGGCCCGGTCGACCAGGGCCGGGTCGACGGCGTCCAGCACCCGCCGGAACACCTCCCGGGCCGCGTCCCGCAGGACCAGGGCGATCGCCGCCGTGATGGCCAGACCGACGACCGGATCGGCCAGGTGCAGGCCCAGGGCCGAGCCGCCGGCGCCCAGCAGCACGGCCAGGGACGTGAACCCGTCCGTGCGGGCGTGCAGTCCGTCGGCGACCAGCGCCGCCGAACCGATCGCGCGGCCCACGCGGATGCGGTACCGGGCCACCCACTCGTTGCCCGCGAAGCCCGCCAGCGCGGCCACCGCGACCGCCGGGACGTGCTCCACCGGGCGCGGGTCGAGGAGACGCTCGACCGCCGTCCAGCCGGCGAAGACCGCCGACGCGGCGATCGTCAGCACGATCACCAGGCCCGCGAGGTCCTCGGCCCGGCCGTAGCCGTAGGTGAAACGGCGTGTGGCCGCCCGCCGCCCCAGCACGAAGGCGATGCCGAGCGGCACGGCGGTCAGCGCGTCCGCGGTGTTGTGCACCGTGTCCCCGAGCAGCGCCACCGAACCGGAGGCGGCCACCACGAACGCCTGGGCCAGCGCCGTCGCGCCGAGCACCGCGAGCGAGACCCACAGCGCCCGCATCCCGCGCGCCGAGGACTCCAGGACGGGGTCGACCTTGTCGGCCGTCTCGTGGGAGTGCGGGGTGAGCAGGTGCGCCAGACGGTGGCGCAGGCCGTGCCGACGGTCTTGCGCACGACCGTGGCCGTGGTCGTGGTCGTGGCCGTGGGGGTGGGAGTGCTCGTGCCGGTCGCTCACGGGGGTCCCTTCCGGTGCGGGCGGGTGGACGCGCGTGCGTCCCTGGCGCCATTATGTGCGTATGAGCGCACGCATGCACCTGTCACCTGCGCACGATGCGCATCCGCGCAGTCCCGGCGAGGAGCAGTTCGCGCTCGCCGCCGAACTCCTCGCGCTGCTCGGGGACCGGACCCGGCTCGCCCTGCTGCACGCTCTGACCGGGGGAGAGGCCGAC
Organism: Streptomyces sp.; assembly: GCF_031181705.1. Lineage (GTDB taxonomy): Bacteria > Actinomycetota > Actinomycetes > Streptomycetales > Streptomycetaceae > Streptomyces. Next base: position 51,666 of record NZ_JAPSKN010000006.1, on the reverse strand, counting down.
GTCACGACCCTCACCCAGGCCTGCGGGGCGGCTCGCCCCGCCGTCAGCCAGCACCTGGCCCGACTGCGCCTCGCCGGCGTGGTGGACACCCGGAAGGAAGGCCGACGGGTCGTCTACTCACTCCGCGACGCCCCTCTGCGCCGGCTCGTGGACGAGGCGCTGAACGTGGCCGACCACCGGATCGGCGACCACCCCCCGCACGACTGAGTCAGTACCGCGCGGCCGTCCCCAGGTACTGCTCGGCGAAGGCGGCCGCCGCCGCGGGCGAGGTGAACAGGCGGCGCAAGCGGGCCAGCGTGGTGCCCGCGCGGAACGGATCGCCCGCCGCCGTGCCGTGGTACACCTCGGAAAGCCACTGCGAGAACTCCTGGTAGTCCCACACGCGCCGCAGACACGCCTGGGCATAGCCGGCCAGACCGCCGTCCTCGCCGCGGGCCAGCCGGTCCACGAGGGCGTCACCCAGCAGGAAGGCGTCGTGCAGGGCGAGGTTCATGCCCTTGGCGGCGATGGGGGCGACCAGGTGGGCCGCGTCACCGGCGAGGAAGAGCCGGCCGTGCACCATCGGCTCGACCACGTAGTCGTGCATGTCCAGCACCCGCTTCTCGATCAGCCGCCCCTCCGTCAGCGGCGGCGCACCGGACGCCCCGAGCCGCTCCCGCAGCTCCGCCCAGACCCGCTCGTGCGGCCAGTTCTCCGGGTCGTCGCCCGGCGGGCACTGCAGGTAGTAGCGGGTCACCTCCGGACTGCGCGGCATCTGGCCCGCGAACCCCCGGGCGTGACAGCCGAACAGCACGCAGTCCGCGGACGGCGGAGCCTCGGCGAGCAGCGCCAGCCAGCCGATGCCGTAGTCGTGCCGGGCGATGCGCACCCGCTCCGGCGGCAGCGACGCCCTGCTCACTCCGCGCGCCCCGTCGCACCCGGCGACGAACTCGGTCCGCACGACCTGCCGTTCACCCGTGTCGGGGCAGACGTAGGACACCGAGGGCCGGTCGGAGTCGAGGTCGTGGAGCCGTACGTCCCGGACGCCGAAGCGGATCCGGCCGCCGCGTACGTCGGCGTACTCGCGGACCAGGTCCGTCACCAGCAAGGGCTGCGGGTAGACGAAGTGATGGCTGCCCGTCAGCTCGCCGTAGGAGAAGCGGTAGCGCTCCCCGTCGAAGCGGAACTCGCAGGCGGTGTGCAGCTCCGCCCGGTCCAGCAGGTTGCGGGCGAGGCCGCGCTTCTCCAGGCCCCGTACGGCCCATTCCTCGATGACCCCGGCCCGGGGCCGCTGCTCGATGAACTCCCGGGTCTCGGTCTCCAGCACCAGGCAGTCCACCCCGGCGGCGCGCAGGATGTTGCCGACGGTCAGACCGGCGGGTCCGGCGCCCAGGACGACGACCGGGAAGCGTTGCGGGGCGCCGGAGTTGACGGGCGCCGGGGGGTAGGCCATGCCGCTCATTATGGAGCCGGTGTCAGCGCGCGGGCACCCGCGCGACGGCCGGACGGGGGGACCGCTTCCCCTCCCGGCGACGGGGGGCCGCGACGGTCACCGGCCCGGGTTGCGGTGATCGCCCGGGTGGGGTCATCTCCCGAGTCGTGGGATCTCGATCGCCGGGCAGCGGTCCATCACCATCTCCAGGCCCGCGGCGCGGGTCCGCTCGTACGCCGCCTCGTCGACGACGCCCAGCTGGAACCAGACACCCTTCGCGCCCTTGGCGACCGCTTCGTCCGCGACGGCTCCGGCCAGCTCGCTGTTGACGAAGACGTCCACGACGTCCACGTCGAAGGGGATGTCCGCCAGGCTCGCGTACCCCTGCTCGCCGTGCACCGTCTCGGCCTTCGGGTGCACCGGCACGACACGCTTGCCGAAGCGCCGGAGCACGGCCGCGACGCCGTACGCCGCGCGCTGCCGGTTCGACGACAGGCCCACCACGGCCCAGGTGTCGCCGAGCTCGTTGAGGATTTTGCGGACCGTTGCCTCGTCGCCGTACACCGGCGGCCTCCTCGGAACGTCGTGGCTGAACTGCTGTCCGGGCAACGCAACGGGGCGCGCGGTGATTCCCCGGAAGCCGCCGTGATAGCTTGCCGAGGCCAGTCGAACCCATGTACGTGGGTCAGGGAATCCGGTGGAAATCCGGAACTGACGCGCAGCGGTGAGGGGGACGGGCGGGGCCTCGGCCACTGGACTCCTGCACGGACGTCCGGGAAGGCGCTCCGATCCGGGTGAACCCGAGTCCGAAGACCTGCTGGCGGCCCCCGCGGCCGGTGCGCGGCGGGGGAGCACCGTACGACCGGGCTCCGCGATCGGGCCCTCGACGACTGAGGACTGGTTCCCGTGCCCCTCGCCCCACCCGCCCGTGCCGCCGTGCTGCTCGCGGCCGGCTCCCTGCTCCTGACCGGCTGTGGCGACGCGAAGCCCGCCACCGGGAAGGCCGCCGCCACCCTCGTCAACTGCGGCCACGCGGTCCGCGTCGAGGCCCCGCCCCGGCACGCCGTCTCCCTCAACCAGGGCACCACCGAGATCCTGCTCTCCCTCGGCCTCGCCGACCGCCTCGCGGGCACCGCCACCTGGACCGACCCCGTGATGAAGGGGCTGGAGAAGGCCGAGGCGACGGTGCCGCGCATCGCCGACGGCACCCCCTCCTTCGAACGCGTCCTGGACGCGGACCCGGACTTCGTCACCGCCTCCTTCGTCTCCACCCTCGGCCAGGGCGGAGTCGCCACCCGCGAGCAGTTCGAGAAGCTCGGCGTGCCCACCTACGTCTCCCCGTCCGACTGCGCCGGGAAGGACAACTCCGGCGGCGGCGACGGCGCTCGCACCAAGGCGCTCGGCATGGACACCGTCTACCGCGAAGTGCGGGACCTCGCGACCGTCTTCGGGGTGAAAGAGCGCGGCGACGCCCTCGTGGCCTCCCTCCGGCAGCGCATGTCCAAGGCCACCGCGGGCGTCGACGCCTCCGACGTCACCCTCCTGTACTGGTTCGCCAACTCCGAGTCGCCCTACATGGCGGGCTGCTGCGGTGCGCCCGGCATCATCACCCGCTCCCTCGGCGCGAAGAACGTCTTCGACGACACGCACGAGGAGTGGCCGCAGATCAACTGGGAGACGGTCGCCGACCGCGACCCGGACGTCCTCGTCATCGGCGATCTGACCCGCAAGTCGCAGACCGCCGAATCGGCCGCGAAGAAGATCGCCTTCCTGGAGTCCAACCCTGCCACGAAGAACATGGACGCCGTCCGGCACAAGCGGTACGTGCTGCTCAGCGGGCAGGCCATGAACCCGACCATCCGCACGGTCGAGGGCGTGGAACGCGTGGCCGCGGGGCTGCGCCGGTTCGGGCTGGTGAAGTGACCGCCAAGGGTCTCGCGGACGCCGGGGCCCGGCCCCGCCGCCGGACCGGGCTCGCGCTGGGTGCCGCCGGGTCCCTCGCACTCGTCGCCTCCCTGGCCGTGGCCCTCACCATCGGCCCCGCCGACATCCGGGTCGGTGAGGTGTGGTCCGCGGTGGCCTCCCACCTCGGCCTCGGCAGCTCGGACCTGACGCCGATCCGGGACGGCATCGTCTGGCAGCTGCGGCTGCCCCGCACCCTGCTCGCGGCCGTGTGCGGGGCCGGACTCGCCGTGTGCGGGGCGGTGATGCAGTCGCTGCTGCGCAACCCGCTCGCCGATCCGTTCGTGCTCGGGGTCTCCTCGGGCGCCTCCACCGGCGCGGTGCTCGTGGTCGTGCTGGGCGCGGGCGGCGGTGCCGTCTCCGTCTCCGCCGGCGCGTTCCTCGGGGCCCTGGTCTCCTTCGCGCTGGTGCTGCTGCTCAGCCACACCCTGGGCGGCACCACCGACCGGGTGGTCCTCGCCGGGGTCGCCGCCATGCAGCTGTTCTCGGCGCTCACGTCCTTCGTGGTGATGACCTCCGCCGACGCCGAGACGACCCGGGGCGTGCTGTTCTGGCTCCTCGGCTCCCTCGGCGGGGTCGGCTGGACCGACGTGTGGCTGTGCCTGGCCGTGCTGGCCGTGGCCCTGGTGGTGTGCCTCGCGTACGCCCGTACCCTCGACGCCTTCGCCTTCGGGCAGGACGCGGCGGCCGCGCTCGGGGTGTCCGTGGCCCGTACCCGGCTGGTGCTGCTGTGCGTCACGGCCCTGCTCACAGCGGCGCTGGTCAGCTCGGCCGGGGCGATCGGCTTCGTCGGGCTGGTCCTGCCGCACGCCGCCCGGGCGCTGGCCGGGCCCGGGCACGCCCGGCTGCTGCCGGTCACGGCGCTGGCCGGTGCGGTGTTCCTGGTGTGGGTGGACACGCTGGCCCGGACCGTCCTGGATCCCCGGGAGGTGCCGGTGGGCGTCGTGACCTCCCTGATCGGGGTCCCGGCATTCGTGGCCGTGCTGTACCGGACACGGAGGGCACGGTGACCGGGGCGGAGCCGTCGGCGGACAGCACCGGCCGCCGGGCCGGGCGGGACGGCCGCCGTGCCGGCGAGGTGCCGGCCGAAGGGGCTGAGCGGGCTGGGCTTCGTGCCGGCGAGGTGTCGGCCGAGGGTGCTGAGCAGGCCGGTCGCTGTGCCGGTGAGGCGCGGGCCGGGCGGGACTTGGGGCCCGGGCGGGACGGCCGCCGTGCCGGCGAGGCGCGAGATGAGGGGGCCGAGGGGCCCGGGCGGGACGGGCGACCGGCCGGCGACGTGCGAGCAGAGTGGGGCGGGTGCCGCGGCGACGGGCTGCGGGCCGACCGGGTCGGGCGTCGGACCGACGGACGTCTCATCCTCGACGGCGTCGTCCTCGCGCCGGAGCCCGGCTCCACCGTCGGCGTCCTCGGCCCCAACGGCTCCGGCAAGTCCACGCTCCTGCGGCTGCTGGCCGGGCTGCTCACCCCGACCGCGGGGATCGTCACCCTCGACGGCACGCCGCTGGGCGACCTGCCCCGCCGTACCGTCGCCCGCCGCCTCGCCGTCGTCGAACAGCAGTCGGACACCCAGGTCGAGCTGACGGTCGAGGACGTCGTACGCCTGGGCCGCATTCCGCACCGGCGGGCCTGGACACCCGCCTCGGCGGACGACGAGCGCGCCGTGCGGGCCGCCCTCGAGCGCACCGGCCTCGCCGACCGCGCCGACCGGCGCTGGCACACCCTCTCGGGCGGCGAGCGCCAGCGTGTCCAGATCGCCCGCGCGCTCGCCCAGGAACCCCGCGAACTCCTCCTGGACGAGCCCACCAACCACCTCGACATCCACCACCAGCTCGGCCTGCTCGCCCTGGTCGCGCGGTTGCCGGTCACCACCGTCGTCGCCCTGCACGACCTCAACCTCGCGGCGATGTACTGCGACCGGGTCGTCGTGCTGTGCGCGGGCCGGGTCGTCGCGGGCGGGACGCCGGCCGACGTCCTCACCGAGGAGCTGATCGCCGAGGTGTACGGGGTGCGGGCCGCCGTTCACCCGGACGGCCCCGACGGGCGCCCCCACGTGCGGTTCCTGGGCACGCTGGACCGGGCGACGGCCGGGGCGGATCCGCCCCGGTGACCGGAAAGCGGCGCGCATGACTGCGCGTCCGGGCCCGCCCGCCTACGCTCGCCTCGTGCTGCGCATCATCGACGCCCGTACCGGCGAGCCGGCCGCCGCCGCCCCGGCCCGCCGTGGCCTGACGCGAGTCCAGGCACACGCGCCCGGCTGCGAACCGACGGACCTGCGGGTGCTGCTCGTCGCGGACCTGCTCGTGCGGGCCCTGGAGATCGGCGGCACACCCGTGTGGGCCCTGCTGACCGGCGGCCACCGCCAGGCCGAGCTGCGGGCCCGGGCCACGGCCCTCGGCATCCGCCCCTTCGAGGACAGCCACGACGTCGGCGCGGGCCTGGGCGAGGCCCAGGTCGTCCACGTCGCGGCGGAGGGCGGCACGGCACCGGACGGGCTCCGGATCGCCGTCGCGCCGGTACGGCCGGACCCGCCCCGTCCCTCCGGCCCTCCCGGACCCTCCGGCCCTCCCGGCGCCGCCGACCCGGCCGACCCCGCCGACCCCGCCGTCCTGCGTCTCGCACTGTTCGCCCGGCACCACAGCGCCGGCGTCCGGCTGGACGAGGCCGCCCTGGAGGAGGCCCGCACCACCCTCGCCCGCTGGCGCACGGCGGTCGCCCGGTGGGCCCGCCGACCGTCGCGGCCCGTCCCCGACGACGTGCGGGCGCGGCTGCGCGACGCCTGGGAGGACGACCTCGACGTGCCCGGGGTGCTGGAGGTCCTGCGCCGGGTGGAGGGCGACCCGGAACTGCCGGACGGCGCCCGCTTCGAGACCTACGCCCACGCCGACCGCCTCCTCGCCCTCGACCTCACCCGCGACCTGGGAACCTCCTCATGATCGAACGTGCCGGGACCGGTCCGCTGCGCCGCCTGGTCGTGCTGCGGCACGCCAAGTCCGCCTGGCCCGTGGACGTCGCCGACCACGAACGCCCGCTGGCCCCCCGCGGCCGCCGCGACGCCCCCGCCGCCGGGCGGGCCCTGGCCGAGGCCGACTGCCTGCCCGACCTCGCCCTGTGCTCCACCGCCGTACGCGCCCGCCGCACCTGGGAGCTGGCCGCCGCCGAATGGGGCACGCCCCCGCCGGTCCGCCACGACCGGCGCCTGTACGCCGCCGGGCCCGCCGGTCTGCTGACCGTCGTGCGGGAGGTGCCCGCCGAGGTGGAGACGCTGCTGTTGATCGGCCACAACCCGGGCCTCGAGGAACTGGTCCTCGCCCTGGCGCGCGACGGCCTCGACGACACCCTGGAACGGGTCCGCACCAAGTTCCCCACCTCGGCGATCGCCGTCCTGTCCTGGCGCGGAACGACCTGGCGGGACCTCGGCCCCGGCACGGCGCTGCTGACGTCCCTGACCGTGCCCCGGGGCGCGAGGAAGTAGGCCCGGGCCCGCGCATAGGCTGGCCCGATGCAGGACGAATACCGCACGGTCGCCCGCGCGGGCGTGCACGAGACCGAGGTCAACCGCTCCCGCTTCCTGTGCGCCCTCGCACCGGCGGCCACCGAGCGGGAGGCCCAGGCGTTCATCGCCGCGGTCCGCAAGGAGCACGCCGACGCCACCCACAACTGCTGGGCCTACGTCATCGGCGCCGACGCCTCCGTGCAGAAGGCGAGCGACGACGGCGAACCCGGCGGCACCGCCGGCGTCCCCATGCTCCAGATGCTGCTGCGCCGCGACATGCGGTACGTCGTCGCCGTCGTCACCCGCTACTACGGCGGGGTCAAGCTCGGCGCGGGCGGACTCATCCGGGCCTACGGCGGGGCGGTCGGCGAGGCCCTGGACGCCCTCGGCACGCGCACCCGCCGCAGGTTCCGCCTCGCCACGGTCACCGTCGACCACCAGCGGGCCGGGAAGCTGGAGAACGACCTGCGCGCCACCGGACGCGAGGTCCGGGACGTGAGCTACGGCGAGGCGGTCACCATCGAGATCGCCCTCCCGGACGCGGACGTCGCGCCCTTCCGGGCCTGGCTCGCCGACGTGACCTCCGGCACGGCCGGCTTCGAGGCGGGCGGCGAGGCGTACGGGGACGCCTGACGTTACGGATCGAAGCGGTCATAACGGTCGCATCCGTGGCGGGAGATGACGGTCGATACGGGAGTAACCGCCCGTGCTGTCAGACCCGGCGGTTAGTCTCGGGGGATCATGAGACTGCTGCACACTTCCGACTGGCACCTCGGCCGGGCGTTCCACCGGGTCAACATGCTCGGGGCCCAGGCCGAGTTCATCGCCCACCTCGTCACGACCGTGCGGGAGCGGGCCGTGGACGCGGTGCTGGTGTCGGGAGACGTGTACGACCGGGCGGTGCCGCCGCTCGCCGCGGTCGAGCTGTTCGACGACGCCCTGCACCGTCTCGCGGACCTCGGCGTGCCCACGGTGATGATCTCCGGGAACCACGACTCGGCCCGCCGGCTGGGCGTCGGCGCGGGCCTGATCGGGCGGGCCGGCATCCATCTGCGGACCGAGCCGTCGGCGGCCGGCACCCCGGTGGTGCTGTCCGACGCCCACGGCGACGTCGCCTTCTACGGACTGCCCTACCTCGAACCGGCCCTGGTGAAGGACGAGTTCGGAGTGGAGAAGGCCGGCCACGAGGCCGTGCTCGCCGCCGCCATGGACCGGGTCCGCGCCGACCTCGCCGGCCGTGCGCCCGGCACGCGCTCCGTCGTCCTCGCGCACGCCTTCGTCACCGGCGGCGAGCCCAGTGACAGCGAGCGGGACATCACCGTCGGCGGCGTCGCAGCGGTGCCCGCCGGCGTGTTCGACGGCGTCGACTACGTGGCGCTCGGGCACCTGCACGGCTGCCAGACCCTCACCGACCGCGTCCGCTACTCCGGCTCCCCGCTGCCCTACTCCTTCTCGGAGGCGGCCCACCGCAAGAGCATGTGGCTCGTCGACCTCGCCGCCGACGGCTCCGTCAGCGCCGAACGCGTCGACTGCCCGGTGCCGCGCCCCCTGGCCCGCCTCCGGGGTCCCCTGGAGGAGCTGCTCGCCGACCCGGAGCTGGCCCGGCACGAGGAGGCCTGGGTCGAGGCGACGCTCACCGACCCGGTCCGCCCGGCGGACCCGATGGCCCGGCTGACCGCGCGCTTCCCGCACACCCTCAGCCTCGTCTTCGAACCCGACCGGGCCGAGGACGACCCGGAGGTGTCCTACGTCCGCCGCCTGGCCGGCCGCAGCGACCAGCAGATCGCCGAGGACTTCGTCGCCCACGTGCGCGGCGCCGGACCCGACGCCCACGAGCAGGGCGTGCTGCGCGACGCCTTCGACGCGGTGCGCGCCGACGAGGCCGTACGGGAGGTGGCCCGGTGAGGCTCCACCGGCTCACACTCACCGCCTTCGGGCCCTTCGGAGGTACCCAGACCGTCGACTTCGACGAGCTGTCGGCGGCCGGGCTGTTCCTGCTGCACGGACCGACCGGCGCGGGCAAGACATCCGTCCTGGACGCGGTGTGCTACGCCCTCTACGGCTCGGTCCCGGGCGCCCGGCAGGGCGGCGGGCAGGGCACCACCCTGCGCAGCGACCACGCCGCCCCCGCCACCCGTACCGAGGTCACGCTCGAACTCACCGTCGCCGGACGCCGCCTGGAGGTCACCCGCCAGCCGCCCTGGGAACGCCCCAAGAAGCGCGGCACGGGCACGACGGTGGACAAGGCCCAGACGTGGCTGCGCGAGTACGACGCCACGGCCGGGGCGTGGAAGGACCTCAGCCGCTCCCACCAGGAGATCGGCGAGGAGGTCACCCAGCTGCTCGGCATGAGCCGGGAGCAGTTCTGCCAGGTCGTGCTGTTGCCGCAGGGGGACTTCGCGCGGTTCCTGCGCGCGGACGCCGAGGCCCGCGGCAAGCTCCTGGGCCGCCTCTTCGACACCCGCCGCTTCGCCGACGTGGAAAAGCGCCTCGCCGAACGCCGCCGGGCCACCGAGTCCCGGGTCCGGGAGGGCGACGCCGCGCTGCTCGCCGACGCCCACCGCATGCAGCAGGCCGCCGGCGACGCCATGGAGCTGCCGGAGCTGGCCCCCGGCGAACCCGGACTCGCCGAGGCCGTGCTGAACGCCGCCGCCGTCGCCCGCAGCACCGCCCGGGAGCAGCTCACCGTCGCCGCGTGCCGGCTCGCCGCCGCCGAGTCCGCGCAGGCCGCCACCGGCCGTGCCCTGGACGACGTACGCGAACTCGCCCGGCTGCAGCGCCGGTTCGCCGACGCGCGGGAGAAGGCGGCGCTCCTGGAGCAGGGCGCCGAGGCGTACCGCCGGGCGCAGGCGCTGATGGAGCGGGCCCGCAAGGCCGAGGCGGTCGCGCCCGCCCTTCAGCTGCGGGAGTCCGCCGAGGCCGAACACCGCAGGGCGGCCGACGCCGAGGCACGCGCGCGTGCGCTGCTGCCCGAGCGTTTCGCCGGCGAGGGCGCGGCCGGGCTCGCCGCCGCCGCCCGCCGCGCCGCCGAGGAACTGGGCGGACTGGACTCCGCCCGCCGCGCCGAGCACCGCCTGGCCGAACTCCTCGACGAACGCACCGGCCTGGACCGCCAGGAGCGCGCCGACGCCGACCTCCTGCACGAGGCGGAGGCCTGGCTCGACGGCTGGGAGGAGACTCGTGCCGCCCTGCAGGACCGGGTCGACTCCGCGCAGCGGGCCGCAACCCTCGCCGAACAGCTCGCCGTCCGGCGCGAACCCGCCCGGCAGCGCCTGACGGCGGCCCGGCTGCGCGACCAGCTCGCCGAGGACACCGACCGGGCCGTCGAACAGGTCCGCTCCGCGCGGCAGGAGGCGCTGCGCGCCCAGCAGCACTGGCTCGAACTCAAGGAACAGCGCCTCACCGGCATCGCCGCGGAACTGGCCGCGCAGCTCACCGACGGCGCGCCCTGCGCCGTCTGCGGTGCCACCGAGCACCCCGCCCCCGCCCGCAAGGTCGCCGGGCACGTCGACCGCGAGGCGGAGGAACAGGCCCTCGCCACCTACCGGCGCGCCGACGCGCAGCGCGCCGAGCAGGAACAGCGCCTCGCCGCCGTACGCGAGGCGCTGGCCGCCGCCTCCGCCGAGGCCGGTGACACGCCCACCGCGCACCTGGCCGCCGAGGTGGAGGAGCTGGAGAGGGAGTACGCGCACGCCCGGAGCGCCGCCGCCGAGCTGCACTCCGCGCAGGAGCGGCTGCGGCAGGCCGGTCAGGAGCACGAACGCCGTGTCGCCGCCCGGCAGGAAGCCGCCGTGCGGGCCGCGGCCCGGGTCGGTCACCGGGAGCGGCTCGACCGCGAACGGGCCGCGCTGCAACAGGAGCTGGACCTGGCGCGGGGCGACCTGGACAGCGTCGCGGCGCGGGCCGCGCAGCTGCAGCGGCGTACCGCGCTGCTCACGGACGCGGCCGACGCCGCCCGGGTCGCCGAGGACACCGCCCAGCGGCTCAAGGACGCCGACGCGCGGCTCGCCGACGCCGCCTTCCGCGCCGGCTTCGAGACCCCGCAGGCGGCGGCCGACGCGTTGCTCGACCCCGCCGCCCACCGGGAGCTGCAGCACCGGCTCGACGCCTGGCAGACCGAGGAGGCCGCCGTACGGGCCGTGCTCGCCGAGGCCGACACGGCCGCGGCGGCCCAGGAGCCCCGGGCCGACGTCGAGTCGGCGCAACGGGCCGCCGACCTCGCCACCCGGCGGGTGCGCGATGCCGCCTCCGCGCACGACGCGGCGTCCCGGCGCTGCGCCGAACTCGACCGGCTCTCCGCCCGGGCGGCCGAAGCCGTGCGCCGGCTGGGGCCGCTGCGCGAGGAGCACGACCGGGTCGCCCGCATGGCCGGGCTCACCGCCGGCACCTCCGCCGACAACGAACGCCGGATGCGCCTGGAGTCGTACGTCCTCGCGGCCCGGCTGGAACAGGTCGCCGCCGCGGCGACCGTCCGGCTGCGGCGCATGTCGTCCGGCCGCTACACCCTCGTCCACTCCGACGACCGCACCGGGCGCGGGCGCAGCGGGCTCGGACTGCACGTCGTCGACGCCTGGACGGGCCGCGAGCGCGACACGGCGACGCTGTCGGGCGGCGAGACGTTCTTCGCCTCCCTCGCGCTCGCCCTCGGCCTCGCCGACGTCGTCACGGACGAGGCGGGCGGGGTGCGGCTGGACACCCTCTTCATCGACGAGGGCTTCGGCAGTCTCGACGACCAGACCCTCGACGAGGTCCTCGACGTCCTCGACTCGCTGCGCGAACGGGACCGCAGCGTCGGCATCGTCAGCCACGTGCCCGACCTGCGGCGCCGGATCCACGCCCAGCTGGAGGTCGTCAAGGGCCGCTCCGGTTCGGTGCTGCGGCAGCGCGGCACGGGCTGAGCTCAGCGGCCCAGGGGGCGCCGGGGGAGGGGCGAGGAGTACACGACGCTCGTCGTCACCGAGCCCAGGGCGCCGATCTTCCCGGACACCTCCTCCAAGTGGCGCATCGAGCGGGCCGTCACCTTGATGACGAAGCAGTCGTCGCCGGTGACGTGGTGCGCCTCCAGGATCTCCGGCGTGACGGCGACGAGGTCGTGGAAGGGCTTGTAGTTGCCGTTGGGATAGCGCAGCCGCACGAACGCCAGGATCGGCAGCCCGAGCCGCTCCGGGTCGACCACCGCCGCGTACCCCTGGATGACCCCGGCCTCCTCCATGCGCCGCACGCGTTCGGTGACCGCGCTCGCGGACATGGAGACGGCACGGGCCAGTTCGGCGAAACTGGCGCGGCCCTCGCGCTGGAGGACGTCGAGGATGCGCCAGTCGGTGGCGTCCGGGGAATACGCGGTCATGGCCGAGGGATAGCAGGGAAATCCCCGGCGGATCAAGCCGAACGCAACGGATCGCCGCTTCAGGGAGCGGTTCGGCGGCCGTAGCTTTCTGGTCATGACCACCACCGTGAACCCCGTCCTGCGGGTCGCCCCCGCCGCGCCGGCCGAGACCGCAGCCCACTTCCGCGCCTCCCTCGCCTTCCACACCGACGTGTCCGACGTCGCCGCCGCGCTCGCGTCCGGCGGCGATCCCGGCTTCGTCCTCGTCGACTCCCGCTCGACCGAGGCCTGGGACCGGGGCCGCCTCCCCGGCGCCCTCCACCTGCCGACCGCGCTCGTGGCCGAGCGGGCCGGACAGCTCCTGGACCCGGCGGTGCCGGTCGTGACGTACTGCTGGGGCCCCGGCTGCAACGGGGCCGCGCGGGCGGCCCTGGCCCTCGCCGAACTCGGCTACCGGGTCAAGGAGATGCTCGGCGGCTTCGAGTACTGGGTGCGTGAGGGCTTCGCGTTCGAGACCCGGCGGGGCGGTGAGCGCCGGGACGCCGACCCGCTGACGGCGCCCGTGGACGGCGGAGAGTGCGGCTGCTGAACCCCCTTGATCACACCGCGACTTGACCCTGTAGGTTCGTGCGCCATGGTGCGATACGCGGAACCGGGCGTCGTGGAGTGGGTGGAGTCGGGCGGCGGGCCGCTGATAGCGGTGCCCGAGACCGTCCTGCCGTTCTGGGCGGGCGCCGACGGCGAGGAGACGGCCTCCGACTACGACCGGGCCTGCGAGGTGGACGGAAGCGTCGGACTGCTGCCGGTGGGCGACTGCACCGCCCTCGTCCTGGGCGACGAGCCCGCCTCCACCGCGTACCTGCCCGAGCAGGCCGCCTTCGTCCGGTGGCGGGCAGGCGACTCCGAGGCGGAACTGCTGGCCGGCGTCCCGTCGGCGATCGCCGCCGCGGAGTGGGAGCCGGAGGTGCTCTGGAGCGTGCCCGGCTCCGTCCTGCTGTTCGACGCGGCCTGGCCCGGCACGGGCCCCACAGGCGCCGACCAGGTCCGCGTCCCCTTGGAGCCCGGCCGCTACGCCGTCCGCGCGGCACGGGTCCAGCCCGGTCCGGAGATCTGGCTGGACCTGGTCCAGCTCCGCCTGCTGGCGCCGCGCTAGCCGGCCCTCAGGACCGGGGCCGTACCGGTGTGCGGCCCTGCCGTGTGGCCGCGACCGGCCGCGGAAGCTCCGCCGTCACGAGTTCTCGAGGATCACCCATGCCACGTCTTCCCCACCCCACCCCGGACGAACTGCGCCGCGACCCCCTGCCCCTGCGCGGCCGGACCGCGCTGGTCACCGGAGCCAGCCGCCGCGGCGGCATCGGGCACGCCGTCGCCCGCCGCCTCGCCGCCTACGGGGCGAGTGTCTACCTCCACCACCACGTGCCGCACGACGTGGCCCAGCCCTGGGGCGCCGACCGTCCCGAGGACGTCCTCGCCTCGGTGCGCGAGGCGCTCGGCGACCCGGCCGCCCGGATCCTCGCGGGCCCGGGTGACCTGGCCGACCCGGCCGCGCCCGCCGAACTCGTCGCCCGTGCCGCCGAGGCGCTCGGCGGACGCCTCGACATCCTGGTCGCCAACCACGCGCAGAGCGGCTTCGACGGCACTCTCGACGAGGTCGACGCCGCGATGCTCGACCGGCACTGGGCGGTCGACACCCGGTCCGTGCTGCTGCTGGTCCAGGCCCACGCCCGGCTGCGGCCCGCCGGCCCCGGAGGGCGCGTGGTGATGATGACCTCGGGCCAGGACATCGCGGGCGGCATGCACGGCGAGATCGCCTACGCCCTCCAGAAGGGCGCCCTGGCCTCCATCACCCGCTCCCTGTCGTCCGCGCTCGCCGGGCAGGGGATCACGGTCAACACCGTCAACCCCGGCCCGGTCGACACGGACTACCTGACCGGCGCGGACTACGAGGCCGTCGCCGCTCGCTTCCCCTCCGGCCGGTGGGGGATGCCCGACGATCCGGCCCGCCTCATCGCCTGGCTCGCGACCGACGAGGCGGGCTGGATCACCGGCGAGGTCATCAACTCCGAGGGCGGCTTCCGACGCTGATCACAGGGCGGACAGCTCGTCCACCAGGTCGTCCAGCCCCAGTGAGCCCTGGGACAGCGCCGCCATGTGCCAGGCCTTCGGGTCGAAGGCGTCGCCGTGGCGCCTGCGGGCGTTCTCGCGGCCCAGGAGCCAGGCCCGCTCGCCGAGCTTGTAGCCGATGGCCTGGCCCGGCATGGACAGGTAGCGGGTCAGCTCGCTCTCCACGAAGTCGGCGGGCCGGCTGCTGTGCGCGCCGAAGAACTCCTGCGCCAGCTCTGGCGTCCAGCGCTCGCCGGGGTGGAAGGGCGAGTCGTCCGGGATCGTCAGCTCCAGGTGCATGCCGATGTCGATGATCACCCGCACGGCCCGCATCATCTGCGCGTCGAGGTAGCCGAGCCGGCGCTCCGCGTCGGTCAGGAAGCCCAGCTCGTCCATCAGCCGCTCGGCGTACAGGGCCCAGCCCTCGGCGTTGGCGCTGACCATGCCGACGCTCGCCTGGTAGCGGGAGAGATCCGCGGCCACGTGCTTCCACTGGGCGAGCTGGAGGTGGTGGCCGGGCACGCCCTCGTGGTACCAGGTCGACACCAGGTCGTAGACCGGGAAGCGGTCCTTGCCCATGGTCGGCAGCCACGTGCAGCCCGGGCGGGAGAAGTCGTCCGACGGCGGCGTGTAGTACGGGGCCGCGGCGCTGCCCGGGGGCGCGATGCGCGACTCGACCCGGCGCACCCGCTCGGCCAGGTCGAAGTGGGTGCCGTCGAGCGCTTCCATCGCCTCGTCCATCAGGCCCTGCAGCCAGTCGCGCACCTCGTCGACGCCCTCGATGTGCGTGCCGTGCTCGTCGAGATGGGCCAGCGCCACCCACGGTGTGGCCGCGCCCGGCAGGATCCTCTCCGCCTCGGCCTTCATCTCGCCGAGGAGGCGGTGGTACTCGGACCAGCCGTAGGCGTACGCCTCGTCCAGGTCGAGGTCCGTGCCGTTGAAATAGCGGACCCAGCGCGCGTACCGCTCCCGGCCCACCACGTCCGGCGCGCCCTCGATCGCCGGCGCGTACACGTCCCGCATCCAGTCGCGCAGCGCCACCACGGCTTCCGTGGCCGCGCGGGCCGCCGGGTCCAGCTCCGTGCGCAGCGCCTCGGGGCCGGCGGCCGCGTACCGCTCGAACCAGCCGTGCCCCCGGCCGTCCGCGTCGGCCCACTCGCCGAGCTGGTCCACGAAGGTGGCCGTGGCGCGGGGCCCGGCGTACAGCTTGCGCTCCAGGCCGAGGGCGAGGCACTCGCGGTAGCCGTCCAGCGCCGCCGGGACCGCGCGCAGCCGCTCGGTGATCGCCGCCCAGTCCTGCTCGGTCTGCGCCGGGGTCACGGTGAACACCTGGCGCACCGCGTGCGCGATCGAGCTGAGGTTGCTGACGGAGCGCAGGCTCTCGTCGGCCTCGTGCACGGCCAGTTCGGCGGTGAGCCGCTCGCGCAGCAGCCGGGCGCAGCGGCGCTCGATGTCGCTGTCCGCCCCGGGCCGCCGCTCGGCCTCGTCCAGCAGGGCCAGCGTCCGGCGCGCCAGCTCCGCGAGCGCCTCCTGGCCCGCGGGGGAGGTGTCGGGCAGCCTGCTGGAACTCTCGGAGACGCCGAGGAACGTGCCGGTGATCGGGTCGAGGGCGACGAGTTCGTCGACGTACGCGTCGGCGACCTCACGGGGCAGCGGGCTCTTGATCTCTGACATGCGGCCATCCTCGTACGACGCACCGCGCACGTCACGCGGATTGAGCCGTGGGCGAAGGCGGCAGCAGCGGCCCGCACTCCCACTGCTGGAAGATCAGCCGGGTCTCCACCCGGGCCACCTCCCGCCGCGCCGTGAACTCGTCCAGCACGAGCCGCTGCAGATCGGCCATGTCGGCGACCGCGACATGGACCAGATAGTCGTCGGGACCGGTCAGATGGAAGACCGTCCGCGACTCCGGCAACGCCCGGATCCGCTCCACGAACGGCCCGACCAGCTCCCGCCGGTGCGGCCTGACCTGCACCGACAGCAGCGCCTGCAACCCGCGCCCCAGCTTGGCCGGATCCAGCTCCAGCCGGTGCCCGAGGATCACCCCCGAGCGCCTCAGCCGGGCCACCCGGTCCAGACAGGTCGACGGCGCCACCCCGACCTGCGCGGCGAGATCCCGGTACGTCGCCCGGGCGTCGTTCTGCAACAGCCGCAGAAGGTGAAGATCAACCGGGTCCAGTACGACAGATTCGGCCATCGGCCGAACGTAGCACGGGGTTCGCCGCCGCCGGCCCGGCCGGTGTTCACCCTTCCGTCATGGACACAGCGAGCATGGGCGCCTACGACGACGTACGCACCGCACCGCGAGCACTCGCCACCGAGGCCGTGCACGCCGGCCGGGACGACCTCGCCCGGCAGGGACTGCACGCCCCGCCGATCGACCTGTCCACCACCTACCCCTCGTACGACAGCCGCGGCGAGGCGGCCCGGATCGACGCCTTCGCCGCCACCGGCGCCGAGCCGGACGGCCCGCCCGTGTACGGGCGGCTGGGCAACCCGACCGTCGCCCGCTTCGAGACCGCCCTGGCCCGTCTGGAGGGCACCGAGGCGGCGGTCGCCTTCGCCAGCGGCATGGCCGCGCTGAGCGCCGTCCTCCTGGTGCGCGGCGCGACGGGCCTGCGCCACGTCGTCGCCGTACGCCCCCTGTACGGCTGCAGCGACCACCTGCTCACCGCCGGGCTGCTCGGCACGGAGGTCACCTGGACCGACCCGGCCGGTGTCGCCGACGCGCTGCGCCCGGACACCGGTCTGGTCATGGTGGAGTCCCCGGCCAACCCGACCCTCGCCGAGGTCGACCTGCGGGCCGTGGCGCACGCCTGCGGCTCGGTGCCGCTGCTGGTGGACAACACCTTCGCCACGCCGGTCCTCCAGCGTCCGGCCGGGCAGGGGGCGCGGCTGGTGCTGCACAGCGCCACCAAGTACCTCGGCGGGCACGGGGACGTGCTGGCGGGCGTGGTCGCCTGCGACGAGGAGTTCGCGGGCCGGCTGCGGCAGGTGCGCTTCGCCACCGGCGGCGTCCTGCACCCGCTGGCCGGCTATCTGCTGCTGCGCGGCCTGTCCACCCTGCCGGTCCGGGTCCGGGCCGCCTCCGCCACGGCGGCCGAACTCGCCCGCCGCCTCGCCGCCGACCCGCGCGTGACTCGGGTCCACTACCCCCGGATCGGCGGCGCCATGGTCGCCTTCGAGGTCGACGGCGACCCGCACGAGGTCATCGCCGGGGTGCGCCTCATCACCCCGGCGGTCAGCCTCGGCAGCGTCGACACCCTCATCCAGCACCCGGCGTCCATCAGCCACCGCATCGTGGACGCGGAGGACCGCAGGGGCGCGGGGGTGAGCGACCGGCTGCTGCGCATGTCCGTGGGCCTGGAGGACCTTGAGGACCTCTGGTCGGATCTCGACCAGGCCCTGAAGCGCCCCGAAAGGGGCGCGGGGAGCGGCGCGACCGGCCACCACGTACCCGCGCCCGCCCACTGACCCACGCTCCTACGGCGCGGAGGCGCTCCCCAGTTCCTCCGCACCGGTCGTCACCACGGACTCATCCAGCCGCGCCGTGATGACCAGCGTCCCCTCCTCGACCTGGTAGTCGAGCGGCAGCCCGAGCCCCCGCATCGCGGCGACCATCCCCGTGTTGGACGCCTGCGTCACGGCGTACACACTCGCGCACCCGGCCTCGCGGGCCAACGCGACCAGCCGTCCCAGCAGCTCCGCGCCCACGCCCCGGCGCTGCCAGGCGTCCTCGACGAGCAGCGCGACTTCCGTCTCGTCCCCGTCCCACAGGAGGTGACCGAGCCCGACGATCCGCCCGGAGGCGGTCTGCACGGCGAGGGTGCGGCCGAAGCGCGGGCTCAGCAGGTGGTTGAGATACCGGTCGGCATCGCCGACCGGCCCGTGGTAGCGCAACTTCAGCGTGCGCGCCGAGCACCGTTCGTGCATCGCCCTGGCCGCCCCCAGGTCACGGGTGTCGGCCCGCCGCACGGTGATGTCGCTGCCCTCGGCGAGGGTCAGCACGTCCCGGCCGCGCGGGACGCGCGGCCCGAGCCGGGTGTCCAGTTCGACCAGGGCCCGGGCCCGGGCGAACTCGGTCGGGGTGAAGGGCAGATAGGGCCGCTCCACGGTGATCACTCCGCCCTCGGGGGCGCGCAGCCGCATCACCGTGTCGTCGAGGGCGCCCTCCACGGGCAGGCCGCCCGCCATCCGGTCGCCACCGGCCGGTGCGGGTTGCGAGCGGATGGTGCACCGGCCCAGCAACTGGCGCAGCGCCAGCGGCAGTTCCGCCGCGTCCAGGGCGGTGCGGGCGGCGAGGGAGAGCACCCGGGTCGGCGCGTCCACCAGGTCGTGCGCGTCGGCCCGCTCGATCCAGGTGTCGCTGCCGCCGGCCGAGGAGACCGCCGTGGTGATCGCGGAGGCCGGCAGGTCGCCGGGGGCCCGCAGCAGGAACTCGTCCACCGTGCCCTCGGCCAGCGGATGCGTCTGGAGGCTGAGGATGTCGACCCGGTGCCCGGCCAGGGCCACGCACAGGGCGGCCAGGGATCCCGGTTCGTCCTTCACCGTGGTCCGCATCCGCCACAGGGTGTGCGCCCCCGGCACCGGCTCCGGTGCCGGGGACTCGGTATCACTCGTCGGCGGCGCGTGTTCGTGGCGTCGTGTTCGCCGGGACCGGAACGCCTCCGCGAACCGCTGCCACCGGGTGGCGGGTCGGCAGTCGTCGTTCCGGTGCGGCACCTGGGTCACTTCTCGCGTCATGCACCCACTGTGACGGAACGGTGTTGCGCGATCGAGAACGCACTGTGACCAGAGGGTAAAGGGGCCAGTTTCCCCCCATTGTCGACGCTTCAAACGTTGCGTTCCGTACCTACTGGCCCACCCGTCCCGGCTGAAGGACCTTGGTGAACAGCACGGTGCCGTCCTGCTCGCGCAGACGCACCGTCAGCTCGCCGCTGCCGCCGTCGATGTCGACCTCGCCGAAGAACTGGTAACCGCCGGCCGGTGAGACGTTGGCGGTGGTGGGGGCCTTCACGAACACCCGCTCAGGACCGAAGGTCGCGTCCAGCGCGCTCGCCGGGAAGGCACCGGCGTTCAGCGGGCCCGAGACGAACTCCCAGAACGGCTCGAAGTCGGTGAAGGCGGCCTTCGACGGCTGGTAGTGCTGGGCCGAGGTGTGGTGCACGTCGGCGGTCAGCCACACCGTGCCGGTGATCCGCCGGTGCTTGATGTGCCGCAGCACCTCGGCGATCTGCAGCTCACGGCCGAGCGGCTTGCCCGGGTCGCCCTGGGCGACGGCCTCGATGTCCGTGCCGTCCGGCACGACCAGGCCGAGCGGCATGTCGGAGGCGATCACCTTCCACACCGCCCGGGAGCGGGACAGCTCGCGCTTGAGCCACTCCAGCTGCTCGCGCCCCAGGATGCCCTGCGCGTCGGCGGGCTGGGTACCGGGGGAGTTGGCGTTGCGGTAGGTGCGCATGTCCAGGACGAAGACGTCCAGCAGCGGGCCGTGGTGCTGCACCCGGTAGACCCGGCCGTCGGGGCGGCGCAGCGTGGAGATCGGGAAGTACTCCGAGAACGCCTGGCGGGCCCGGGCGGCGAGCACGTCGACGCGCTTCTCGGTGTACCGGGCGTCGGTGAGCATCTCGCCCGGGTACCAGTTGTTGGTGACCTCGTGATCGTCCCACTGGATGATGGACGGCACCCGGGCGTTGAAGGCCCGCAGGTTCTCGTCGAGCAGGTTGTAGCGGAAGTTGCCGCGGAACTCCCCGAGCGTCTCGGCGACCTTCGCCTTCTCCTCGGTGGTGACGTTCCGCCAGGTGCGGCCGTCCGGCAGGGCCACGGTCGCGCTGATCGGGCCGTCGGCGTAGATGTTGTCACCGCTGCACAGGAAGAAGTCGGGGTCCAGCGCGGCCATCGCGTTGTAGATCGTGTAACCGCCGAACTCCGGGTTGATGCCCCAGCCCTGACCGGCCAGGTCGCCGGACCAGACGAAGCGCACCCCGTCGCGCCGCTTCACGGAGGCCGTACGGAAGGTGCCGGTGACCGGCTCGCCCGTGCGGCGCGGGTCGTCCGGGTCGGCGAGCAGCACCCGGTAGTGGATCTGCTCGCCGGGCGGCAGGCCGCGCAGCCGGGTCGTGCCGGTGAAGTCCGTGCCGGAGCCCAGCAGCGGGCCGTGCCATCTGCGCGGGTTGCGGAACGACTCGGTGGCCGACGTCTCGACGATCATCCGGGCCGGCCGGTCGGAGCGCACCCACACCAGCCCGGAGTCGCAGGTCACGTCTCCGGTCTGGACACCCCAGCCCGCGGCGGGACGCCCCGAGCGCGCGAAGGCGGGCGCCGCGCCGAGCGCGGTGGGCAGGGACAGGGCCGCCGACGCGGCGAGGGAGCCGCGCAGGACGCTACGGCGCCCGGGGAACGGACGGTGGGACATGGATACGCCTCCAGGGACGGGATCCGGCCAGTGTGCACAGCCACAACTACTGGCACGCCGCAGCGCCCACACCAACCCCAAGTGAACAACCGACCGCGGGGTGAGGGAGCCCGGGCCGGGGACGGTGTCAGCCGGTGGCGGCCTGCGCCATCAGCCGCACACCCTCGGCGATCCGGGCGGGCGGCACGTGCGCGTAGCCCAGCACGAGCCGGACCTCCTTCGCCTCGGCGCCCTGCCCGCCGGGAGCGTGGGCGTAGGCCGACAGCGGGCGCACCGCTACCCCGGACGCCGCCACGCGCGCGAGGAACCGCTCCTCGGGGCCGTACCGCTCCGGCAGCGTGGCGATGACGTGCAGTCCCGCGGCGATCCCGGACACCCGGGAGCCGGGGAAGTGCGCCTCCAGGGCGGCGACCAGGGCGTCGCGCCGCTCCCGGTAGGCGCGCTGGCAGCGGCGGAGCTGGCGGTCGTAGTCGCCGCGCTCCAGGAAACGGGCGAACAGGGCCTGGTCGAGGGCGGGGTGGCCGAGATCCATGGTGCGTTTGCGCTCGACGACGTCCTCCGTCCATGACTCCGGCACCAGCAGCCAGCCCAGCCGCAGGCCCGGGGCGAGCGACTTGCTGACCGAGCCCGTGTAGGCGACGTGGTCCGGGTCGAGCCCCTGGAGGGCGCCGACGGGGGCGCGGTCGTAGCGGAAGTCGCCGTCGTAGTCGTCCTCGAGGACGATGCCGTCCACGGACCGCGCCCAGTCCAGCAGTCCGGCGCGGCGGCGGGCCGAGCAGGCGATGCCGGTGGGGAACTGGTGGGCCGGTGTCGTCACCACGGCCCGCACGCCCGACGCCCGCAGCGGCTCCAGGGCGACCCCCTCACCGTCCACGGGCACGGGTACGGCCCGGACCCCGGCCGCCGCGTACAGCGTGTCGTGCTGGGGACTGCCGGGGTCCTCCACCCCGACCGTACGCACCCCGCGCGCGTGCAGCGCGAAACCGAGCAGGGTCGTCGCCTGGGCGACCCCGGAGACCACCACGATCCGCTCCGGGTCGGCCACCACGCCCCGCCGCCGGGCCAGCAGTTCGGCCAGGGCCGTCCGCAGCCGGGGCAGCCCGCGCGGATCCGGATAGCCCAGCTCCTGGTGCGGCAGCTCGGCCAGCACGCCGCGCTGGGCGGCCGCCCACGCCGAGCGCGGGAACAGCGCGAGGTCCGGTGTCCCGGGTACGAAGTCCGCGCGGGTGCCGGGCGAGCGCGGGGCGAGGTCGTGCGCGCGCGGCGGCGCGGCCCGTACGGCCGCGCCCACCCAGGTCCCGGCACCCCGGCCGCTGCGCAGGTAACCCTCCGCCGTCAGCTGCTCGTACGCCTCCGTGACCAGTCCCCGTGACACCCCCAGGTCGGCGGCGAGATCCCGGCTCGACGGCAGCCGGGTGCCCGGTGCCAGCCGGCCCGAGCGGACCGCCTCGCGCAGCGCCGCCTGCAGGGAGCGGCCACGCGTGCGTGCCGGTGCCGAAGCGGCCGGGAGGAGCAGCTCCCAGGCCGCGGACGCGGCATCTTCGCCCGCATCGCTCTGCGTTGCCCTCATGAGGGGAGACCTTAGAGGCTCCCGGGCCGGGGCGGTCGCGACCGTGGGGTCAGCGGCTGCCGTCGAGGACGACCCGGGCCACCAGCGCCGGGTCGTCGTTCATGGGGACGTGGCCGCAGCCGGGCAGCCGCACCAGGCGAGCCTTCGGGATGACGCTCTTGGCGCGCACGCCCTGGCGGGGGATGAGCAGCCGGTCCCGGTTGCCCCACGCCACGGTGACCGGCGTGCCGACGATGTCGTCGGTGAACTGCACGGTCCGGCCCGAGCGGAGTGTCTCCGAGAAGCCCTGGGCCCGGGCCAGCGCGAGCGTCTCGGCGACCACGGCCTCGGGGGAGCGGCGTCCCGGCCGGGCGTAGATGGTGCTCGTCAGCAGGGTCCGGCCGATCGCCGGGCGGGCCAGCCGCTCGACCACGGGCGGCGGGATCCGCCGGGCGATGCGCCGCATCGCGCTCAGCACCGTGAAGGCGTAGCGCCGTTCGGCGTCGTTCCAGAACCCGGCGGGGGACAGGGCCGTGACGGACCGCACCAGCCGCGCCCGGCCCAGGTCCAGGGCCAGCAGGCCGCCCAGCGAGTTGCCCGCCACGTGCGGCCGTTCGATCTCCAGCGCCGCGCACAGCGCCACCAGCACGGCGCTCATCGTCGGCAGGTCGTGCGCCATGCCGTCCGGGAGCGCCGGCGACTCACCGCAGCCGGGCAGGTCCACGGCGATCACGTCGCGCTCGGCGGCCAGCGCCGGGAGCACCGGGTCCCAGACCTGCCGGTGGTGGCCGATGCCGTGCAGCAGCAGGAGGGGCTCGCCGCTGCCCCTGCGGGTGTAGGCGAGGGTCACGTGCTGTGCGCCGCGCGCGGTGGCGACGGGGAAGGAGACGGTGGTGGGCATGCGGTGCTCCTCGGCTGGACTCGCTGACGGACGCCGTAGACAGCTTGTCAGCAATTGCTACCGACGGGTAGGGCCGGGATGTCACCGCGTGTCCGGGCCACAGCGCGCCGACGTGCCCGGACTTGTCCTGGGAACAGGCGGTTCCGCCTGGACAGGGCCGCGGCCGTGGGCTGGGATGGAGCCGTGACCACCGAGACCGCGACCGACGTGTTCGAAGCACACCGCCCCGTCCTGCTGGGCGTCGCCTACCGCATGCTGGGCCGCGTGGCCGACGCGGAGGACGTCGTCCAGGACGCCTGGCTGCGCTGGTCCGGCGCCGACCACGCGGACGTGCGCGAACCGCGCGGCTACCTCGTCCGGATCACCACCCGCCTCGCCATCGACCGGCTGCGCCAGATCAAGTCCCGCGGCGAGACCTACGTCGGCCCCTGGCTGCCGGAGCCGTACGTCACCGACTTCGGCGCCACCGTGCCGGACACCGCCGAGCGGGCCGTGCTCGCCGACTCCGTCTCGCTCGCCGTCCTCGTCGTCCTGGAGTCGCTGTCACCGCTGGAACGGGCGGTGTTCGTGCTGCGCGAGGCCTTCGGCTTCCCGTACGCCGACATCGCCGCCATGCTCGACCGCGGCGAACCGGCGGTGCGTCAGCTCGCCGGGCGGGCCCGCAAACACGTCGAGGAGGGCAGGCCGCGCTACGAGGTCGACCCCGCCCAGCGCCGCGACCTCACCGAACGGTTCCTCGCCGCCGCCGCCGAGGGCGACCTCGAAGGGCTGATGGCACTGCTCGCCCCGGACGTCCGGCTGGTCGGCGACAGCGGCGGCAAGGCCCGGGCGCCGCTGCGGGTGCTGGAGAGCGCGGACAAGGTGGGCCGCTTCCTCGTGGGCGCCGCGCGCAAGGGCCTGCACGACTTCTCCGTGCGGTTCCTGGAGGTCAACGGCGGCCCGGCCGTGCTGGTCCTGTCCGGCGACAAGCCCGACTCGGTCTTCCAGCTCGACGTCGCCGACGGGCGCATCCAGGCCGTGTACGTCGTGCGCAACCCCGACAAGCTGCGGTCGCTGGCCGTCTGACGGGGGCCGTCGCGGCACCGCCAAGGCCGTGTTGCCGTGCCGTGAACGTTCCCGGCATTGGTCTTGACCAAGGATCAGGGCCGCCCTATGGTCGCAGAGAAGTGCAACAACCTTTAATAAACAAGGGCGCTAAAACGCCGCCGGCCACGGCTATTGCGGAGGACAGGGTGGGGACCACGCAGCTGGAATCGGTGCCGGAACCGAAGTACTGGCATCTCAAGACCGTGCTCAGCCAAGCGCTCGACTCGGACTTCTCCGTGGGGGAGATCCTGCCCAACGAGCGTGATCTGGCGGCCCGTTTCGGCGTCGCCCGCGCCACGCTCCGCCAGGCCCTGGAGCAACTCGAACTGGAAGGCAGGCTGCAGCGCCGCCGCGGTGTCGGCACGACCGTCGCGCCGCCGCGCATGGGCGTCTCCCTCGGCACCGGCCCGCACACCTGGCCGGGCGGCCCCGCGGACGCCTGGCAGCCGGTCGACTGCACGGCGGCGGTGCCGCCCGCGGCCGTCGCCGACGCCCTGGAGGCGGGCCGTGACGAGCCCGTGCACATCGTGCGCCGCTCCCGCGTCTCGCACGGCCGGCCGGTGGCCGCCGAACTGCTCTACGTCCCCGACTTCTCGGTGCCGGAGCTCTCCGGCATCGACGCGCCGTCCGGGGCGGCTCGCGCGCGTGCGGTGCTGCGCGAGCTGCAGCGGCGGGAGCTGGAGCGGCAGGAGAACGCGGTGGAGCTCGGCTCCGCCGGGGCGGACGACGCGAAGGAACTGGACCGGCTGCCCGGGGCGCCCGTCCTCGTCGTCACGACCCGCTTCGTCGCGGCCGGGCGCACGGCCGCGCTGTCGGTCGCGACGTACCGCGCCGACACCTGCCGGCTGACCTTCGGTGACGCGGGGGGCGTGGAGATCCACACGGGGCCGGAACGGAAGGCGTCCTGAGCGTCGCGGCCCGCGGGTGAGGGTGCGTCACGACCGGTCGCGTCCGCGCGGAGGGAAGGGCGTCGCCCTTCCCTCCACCGTGAAAAGCTGTTCCTCGACGTGGTCCAGGGCGAGGCGCAGGGCACCCGTCGCCACGGCCGCGTCGCCGAGACGGGACAGCGTCACCCGCGGGGGGCGCAGGCAGTACCGGGCGAGTTCCCGGCGAAGGGGGTCCAGGACGCCGTCCAGGCCCGCCGCCCAGCCGCCGACGACGACGAGCTCCGGGTCCAGGGCGAGAGCGAGGGCCGCCACGTCGTGGACCAGGCGCTGGATGAAGCGGTCGACGGCGGCCCGGGCCCGCTGGTCGCCCTCACGGGCCTGCGCGAAGACCTCGGCGACCGCCTGCTCGTCGAGCGGGTGCAGCGGTTCGTCCGTGGTCGACAGCAGCGTCTCGGGCGTCACCTCGCGGCCCAGCAGGTGCAGCGCCCCGATCTCGCCGGCCGCGCCGCCGTAACCCCGGTGCAGCCGCCCGCCGATCAGCGAACCGGCGCCGGGGCTGAGCCCCGCCAGTACGTACACCACGTCGTCGGTCTCGGTGGCCGCGCCCTTCCAGTGCTCGGCGACGGCCGCCGCGTTGGCGTCGTTCTCCACCAGCACCGGGCACTTGAACGACCGGCTGAGCCGCTCGCCCAGCCGCAGCCCCGTCCACCCCGGCAGGGCGGTCCCGAGCCGTACCGTGCCGTCCGCCTCGACGATCCCGGGCGTCGCCACGCCCACGGCCCGCAGCGAACCCCGCGCGACCCCGGCCCGTCGCAGCAGCTCGGCCACGGCCCCGCGCAGCCGCTCCAGCCGCTCGTCGGCCTCGGTCGTCTCCGCCACGTCCTTGGCATGGGAGCCGATCACCCGGCCGTCCAGATCGGCGAGCAGCACGGCGACCCGGCGCGCGCCCACCTCCACGCCGAGCAGATGCCCGGCCTCCGCCCGGAACCGGAACCGCCTCGCCGGCCGCCCCTGCCGCCGGGCGGCTCCCTCCTCGGCCGCCTTCTCGACGACCAGGCCGGCCTCGATGAGCCCCTCCACCACGCCCTCGACCGTCGGTCTCGACAGGCCCGTCACCCGGGTGATCTCGGTCAGCGTCGCGCAGTCCGTGGCACGCAGCGCGTGCAGCACCACCGCGGAGTTGATCCTTCGCAGCAGCGAGGGATCCCCGCCGGTCAGCCGCCCCACCGTCCGTCCTCCCAGGTCGTGCGCGTGTTGGCCGGATCGTACTTCGGCACGGCGCGCCCCGGCGAGGGGCGGGCACCGCGCCCGGGTGATCAGCCCGGTGCGACGAACCCCGATTCGTACGCCGCGATCACCGCCTGTGTGCGGTCCCGCGCCCCCAGCTTCGCCAGCACCGAGCTGACGTGCGACTTCACGGTCTCCGTCCCGACGACCAGCCGGTCCGAGATCTCCGCGTTGGACAGGCCCCGCGCCATCAGCCGCAGTACCTCCGCCTCGCGCTCGGTCAGCCGCGCCCGCTCCATGGCGGCCCGCGCGGCCCGGTTTCCGCCGCTGTCGCCGTACTCGGCGGCCAACTGCCGCACCGAGGCCGGGAACAGCAGCGACTCGCCCTCGGCGATCAGCCGCACCGCGTGCACGATCTCGGCGGGCCGGGCCCGCTTCAGCAGGAACCCGTCGGCGCCCGCGCGCAGCGCCTCGTAGACGTACTCGTCGTTCTCGAAGGTCGTCACCACGAGGATGCGCGGCGGCTCGTCGACCGACCGCAGCAGCGCCCGGGTGGCCTCGATGCCGTCCAGCAGCGGCATCCGCACGTCCATGGCCACCACGTCCGGCCGCAGTCGCCGCACCAGCGGGATCACCGCCGCCCCGTCGGCCGCCTCCCCGACGACCTCGATGTCGGGCTGCGCCTCCAGCACGGCCCGCAGACCCGCGCGCACGAGGGGTTCGTCGTCGACGAGCAGAACGGTGACCGGCATCGGACCAGCGTAGATCAACTCAGCGGCAGTTCAGCGTGGACCTGCCAGTCGCCCTCGTCGGGACCGGTCCGGGCCCGTCCGCCGAGCAGGGCGGCGCGCTCGCGGATACCGCGCAGGCCGCTGCCGCTCCCTCGGCCCGGTGCCCCGGCGGGCAGCGGGTTGCGTATCGCGAGGACGAGGGTGCCGTCGGCGATCCGCACCCGGACCCGGACCGGGACCGCCCCCGCGTGCCGCAGTACGTTCGTGAGCGCCTCCTGAAGGATCCGGTAGCCCTCGCGGGACACCGGCCCGGGCACCGCCTCCACCGGTCCGGTCACCTCGGCGTCCACCTTCGCGCCCGAGGACCGCGCGGACTCCAGCAGCCGGCCGGCGTCCGCCAGGGTCGGTCTGCCGCCGACGGGCTTGCCCGACTCGCGCAGGACGCCGAGCACCCGCTCCAGGTCCTCCAGGGCGGCGCGGCCGGTCTCCTCGATGGCCCTCAGCGCCCGATCGGTGAACGCGGCATCACCCGCGGCCCGCGCGGCCCCCGCCTGGACGACGGCGACCGTGAGCGCGTGGCCGATGGAGTCGTGCAACTCGCGGGCGATCCGGGTGCGTTCCAGCAGTTGCTCGGTGCGCTCCTCCAGGGCGGCGACCCGCTCGGTGGGGGAGGGGCCCAGCAGCCGCACGGCCAGCGCGGTGACGAGGTGGCCCGACCAGACGACCACCACGGGCAACAGCAGCAGGGGCACGGGCGCGAGCAGGCCGTACCACCAGTGCTGACCCGAGAGGGGCAGCAGCGCACCGCCCTCCGGCTCCCCGCCCAGGGCCGTCGTCGCCAGGTCGATCGACAGGAGCGGCAACTGCATGGAGAGCATGGCCACGGTGTAGCCGAGGACGAGCCGGGCCTCCAGCCACACCACGGTGCGGCCACGGTCGGCCCAGGTGGCCGACGGGGCGGCCCCGATCTCCGCGCTCGCGCTGT
Organism: Streptomyces sp.; assembly: GCF_031181705.1. Classification (GTDB taxonomy): domain Bacteria; phylum Actinomycetota; class Actinomycetes; order Streptomycetales; family Streptomycetaceae; genus Streptomyces. The sequence goes on along the minus strand of NZ_JAPSKN010000006.1, from coordinate 23,590 downwards.
CGTGCCGGTGGCCGGTCAGCAGCAACCGGGCCTGCAGCCCCTCCACGAGCCGCATCGCGGGCACGAGACCGGCGAGCCCGAGCAGCACGGCCGCCGTGGCCTGCGTCCACCACGTCTCCTCGATGAACAGCCACAGGGACGGCCACACGACGGCCATGGCCAGGTGCAGCCATCGTGTGTACGTCACCGCCCGCGTCAACGGGCGCAGCATGCGGACCATGGCGTCATCGTGCCAGCCGCCACCGACAGCGGGCCTCCCCCGCACGGGGGAGCCGGTCTCCGCCGCCGGGGGAGGCCCCGACCCCGCGCCGACGGCCACGCTTGGCGCCATGACCAGCATCGACGTCCAGGACCTCACCAAGGAGTTCGGCGGCCGGCGGGCCGTGGACCGGCTCTCGTTCCGTGTGCTGCCCGGCCGCGTCACCGGCTTCCTCGGCCCCAACGGCGCGGGGAAGTCCACCACCATGCGGCTGGTGCTCGGCCTCGACCGGCCCACCGCCGGTTCCGCCACGCTCGGCGGACACGCCTACGCCACCCTGCGCGAACCCCTGCGCCACGTGGGCGCCCTGCTCGACGCGCAGGCGGCGCACGGCGCGCGCACCGCCCGTGACCACCTCCGGATCCTGGCCGTGAGCAACCGCATCCCGGACCGGCGGGTCGACGAGGTGCTGGAGCAGACCGGCCTGGCCTCCGTGGCCCGCCGACGCGTGCGGACGTACTCCCTGGGCATGCGGCAGCGGCTCGGCATCGCCGCCGCCCTGCTGGGCGACCCCGGCGTGGTCATGCTGGACGAGCCGTCCAACGGGCTCGATCCCGAGGGCATCGCCTGGATCCGGCAGTTGCTGCGCCGGCTCGCGGCGGAGGGCCGCACGGTGCTGGTCTCCAGCCATCTGATGAACGAGACCGCGTCCTTCGCCGACCACCTCGTCGTCCTCGGCCGGGGCCGGCTGCTGGCCGACACCCCGATGCGGGACTTCATCCACGCGCGCGTGCGTCCCCGGGTACGGATCCGCACCACCGACCCCGCCGCCCTGAGCAGCGCCCTCGCCCGGCACGGCCACGCCGCCGTGGAACACCCGGACGGGCACTGGACCGTCCCCCACGCGCGCGTGGACGACATCGGCCGCATCGCCTCGGCGGCGGGCGTGCCCGTCCTGGAACTCGCCGCCGAGGAGGCCACCTTGGAGCAGGCCTACTTCGACCTCACCGGCTCCGAGACCGAGTTCACCGCACAGCCGCAGGAGGCCTGACCATGGACCACACACCCGTACTCCGCTCCGAGTGGCTGAAGATCCGCACCCTGCGGTCCCTCCCCGGAGCGCTCCTGGCCCTGTTCGCCGCCACCACGGCGTTCTCCGCGATCGCCGGTGTCTCCGAGACGTCCGCCCCCAACTTCGACCCGCTGTTCACGGCCCTGTCCGGTGTCGTACCCGGACAGATCGCGGCCGTCTCCTTCGGGGCGATGGCCGTGTCGGCGGAGTTCCACCCGGGTGCGCTGCGGCTCTCGCTGGCCGCGGTGCCGCGGCGGGGCCGGTGGTTCGCGGCCAAGGCGGCCGTCGTCGCCGCAGCGGTCTTCCCGGTCGGGCTGCTGACGGCTTCGGCGGCCCTGTTCGTGGCGCGGGCGGGGCTCGGCGCGGCGGCCGACGGGCTCGGTGCCGCGCAGCAGGCGCGCGGTGTCGTGGGCTGCGCCCTCTACCTGACGCTGATGGCCCTCCTCGCGGCCGGGCTCGCCGCGCTCCTGCGCAGCGGGGTCGCCACCCTGTCCCTGCTGATCCCGTTCCTCCTCGTCGTGTCCTTCGTGATCGGCGACGCGACGGGCACGGTCGCCGGCTTCCTCCCCGACAAGGCGGGACAGCAGGTCCTGCACACGACGTACGAGGGAACCCTCGGGCCCTGGTCGGGGCTGGCGGTGACCGCGCTGTGGACGGGCGCCGCCCTGCTGGTGGGGGGGTGGAGCCTGCGGTGCAGAGACGCCTGAGAGGGGGGCCGGCCTGATGCCCCGCCAAGTGTCAGTGGGGGCGGGTTTACTAGGAGCCATGAACATCGCACAGCACATCGCCCTCATCGACGAGCTGTGCTACCGGCCCTTCCCGGCGGAGCACGGCCCGTCGGACGTCGGCGCCTCGGGGCCCGGCCGGCACGTCGCGGTGTTAGACGCCGCGGCGGACGAGGACCCGGCGCGGTGGGCGGTGGTGGTGGACCAGTTGGAGAAGGAGCGGGACGCCGTCTGCGAGCTGCTGGCCTCCCGGTGGGGCGACACGCCGCCGTACGGCCTGCAGACGGTCCTGCTGCGCACCGAGCGCGAGGAGATACCCGGGCCCTGGGCCGAGTTGAGCGAGCGCGCGAGCCTGGCCCACGTGTGGGAAGTGGAGGGCACCGGCCGCTGGGTCGCCCTGGCGGTCACCGACCGCGACGCGACTCAAGGGCTTCAACTGGTGGCGCTGGTGACGGAGATCCCCCCGCCCTGAGGGGGAGCGCCCGGACAGGGATCGACTCGTCGTGGGCGCTCAGCCCTCGGCCGCTTCCCGCAGGCGGGCGAACTCCTCGGCCATCGTCTCGGCCGTCCAGTGCGCGTTCAGTCCGCTCGGATTGGGCAGCACCCACACGCGCGTGTCGCCGATCGTCCTCGCCTGCGGCCCGACCCGGGCCTTGCGGTCGTCGAACGCGGCGCGGTAGGCGGTCACTCCCACCACCGCAAGCCAGCGCGGGCGCAGCCGCTCCACCTTCAGCGCGAGCAGGCGGCCGCCCTCCCGGTACTCCTCCGCGCTCAGCTCGTCGGCCCGGGCGCTCGCCCGCGCCACGACGTTGGTGATGCCCAGCCCGTACGACAGCAGCTCTTCCTGCTCGGCGGGCTTCAGCAGCCGCGGCGTGAACCCGGACCGGTGCAGCACCGGCCAGAAGCGGTTGCCCGGGCGGGCGAAGTGGTGGCCCGTCGCGGCCGTCATCAGCCCGGGGTTGATGCCGCAGAACAGCACGCGCAGGTCCTCCGCGACCACGTCGGACACGACGCGGTCGCGGGCGGCCTCCAGCTCCTCAGGGGTGAAACGGGGCATGGCGTGCGGCGCGTCAGAGGATCGCGCCGGGGGTGTAGCCCGCGGCCCGGGGGTGCTGCTTGACGATCTCCTCGACCCGGGCGACGACCGTGGCGACCTGGTCGCCCGCGGCACCCGTGAAGGACAGCTTGTCGGCCATCAGCGCGTCCAGCCGGGCACGGTCCAGCGGGATGCGCGCGTCCGCGGCCAGCTTGTCGAGCAGTTCGTTGCGCTCGGCGCCCTGCTCGCGCATCGCGAGCGCGCAGGCCACGGCGTTCTCCTTGATCGCCTCGTGCGCGAGTTCCCGGCCGACGCCCGCACGCACGGCGCCCATCAGCACCTTGGTGGTGGCGAGGAACGGCAGGTACCGGTCGAGCTCGCGTGCGACGACCGCCGGGAACGCGCCGAACTCGTCGAGCACCGTCAGGAACGTCTCCAGCAGGCCGTCCAGCGCGAAGAACGCGTCCGGCAGCGCGACCCGGCGCACCACCGAGCAGGACACGTCGCCCTCGTTCCACTGGTCGCCCGCCAGCTCGCCGGTCATCGAGGCGTAGCCGCGCAGGATGACCATCAGGCCGTTGACGCGCTCGCAGGAGCGGGTGTTCATCTTGTGCGGCATCGCCGAGGAGCCGACCTGGCCGGGCTTGAAGCCCTCGGTGACCAGCTCGTGCCCGGCCATCAGCCGGATCGTCTTCGCCAGCGACGAGGGCGCCGCGGCCAGCTGCACCAGTGCGGTGACGACCTCGTAGTCCAGGGAGCGCGGGTAGACCTGGCCGACCGAGGTGAACGCCTGCGAGAAGCCCAGGTGCGCGGCGATCCGCTGCTCCAGTTCCGCGAGCTTCGCGGCGTCCCCGCCCAGCAGGTCGAGCATGTCCTGCGCGGTGCCGACCGGGCCCTTGATGCCGCGCAGCGGGTACCGGCCCAGCAGTTCCTCGACGCGGCCGTAGGCGACCAGCAGCTCGTCGGCGGCGGTCGCGAAACGCTTGCCGAGGGTGGTGGCCTGCGCGGCCACGTTGTGGGAGCGGCCGGCCATGACGAGCTCGCCGTACTCGCCGGCGAGCTTGCCGAGACGCGCCAGGACCGCGACCGTACGGTCGCGCATCAGCTCCAGCGAGAGCCGGATCTGCAGCTGCTCGACGTTCTCGGTGAGGTCGCGGGAGGTCATGCCCTTGTGCACGTGCTCGTGCCCGGCGAGGTCGTTGAACTCCTCGATCCGCGCCTTCACGTCGTGCCGCGTGACCTTCTCGCGCTCGGCGATGGAGGCCAGGTCGACGGTGTCGAGGACCCGCTCGTAGTCGGCGAGCGCCGCGTCCGGCACCTCGATCCCGAGGTCCTTCTGAGCGCGCAGCACGGCGAGCCAGAGCTGCCGCTCCAGCCTCACCTTCTGCTCGGGCGACCAGAGCGTGGCGAGCTCGGCGGAGGCGTAGCGTCCGGCGAGGACGTTCGGGATGCGGGGCTTGGCGGGAGCGGAAGTCACGTGGACGGATTCTACTGGCGATTCGTGCAGGCCAGCGCAACGGGTGGGTTCGTCGGAACCTACGAGAGCGTCCCGGGTGCGGCGGGGGCCTGGGCGGAGCGGGCGCGGCGGTCACCGGACACGGCGCAGCCGCGGGTGGCGACCCGCTAGGCCAGGTCCTGCCACGGCAGCAGTTCCGGCCGCTTGGGCGGGAGGCCGTCCCCCGAGGAGCGGCCCGTCAGGCGGCGGCCTATCCACGGCAGCAGGTGCTGCCGGGCGAACCGCACGTCCGCCGCGCGCCGCATGACCCAGCCGGGGGGCAGCGTCGCCGGCATCGGTGTGTGCCACTCCGGGTCCTCCGGCTCGTAGCCGAGGGCCTGCCAGACCGCCTCGGCGACCCGGCGGTGGCCCTCCGCCGTCAGGTGCAGCCGGTCCACGTCCCACAGCCGCGGGTCGGCGAGCGAGGGGGCGCCGTACAGGTCGACGACGAGCGCGCCGTGCCGCGCGGCCAGCTCGTCGACGCAGGTGAACAGCTCCTCCATGCGCGGCCGGAACCGCTCGAGGACCGGGCCCCGACGGCCCGGGCTGCGCATCAGCACGAGCTGCCGGCAGGCGGGGGCCAGCTTCCCGACGGCCTCCTCCAGGAGAGCGCGCACCCGGCCCATGTCGCACTTGGGCCGCAGGGTGTCGTTGAGCCCGCCCACCAGCGTGATCACGTCGGCGCCCATGGCCGCCGCGACATCCACCTGCTCGTCGACGATCTGGCGGATCAGCTTGCCGCGCACCGCGAGGTTGGCGTACCGGAAGCCGGGCGTCCGGGCGGCCATCCGCGCGGCGAGCAGGTCGGCCCAGCCCCGGTAGGTGCCGTCGGGGAGCAGGTCCGACATGCCCTCGGTGAAGGAGTCGCCGAGGGCGACCAGGCTGCTGTGGGTGGGGTTCGTGTCCATGGCGGCGGAAATGATATCCCGTGCACATACCCAGCAGTCGGTCACCCGTCCCGCACCGGCGACCGGTGCCTCACGCCCGCTGCCCGAACAGCTCCCGCAGCACGTCCTCCATCGTCACCAGCCCGGCCAGCCGCCCGTCCGACCCGAGGACGGCCGCCAGGTGCGTCCGGCTGCCCCGCATCGCCGTGAGGACGTCGTCCAGCGGCGTGTGCTCCCGCACGCGCGCGATGGAGCGCATGTCGCGCAGCCGGAACGGCACGTCGCGTCCGATGGCGTCCAGGGCGTCCTTCACGTGCAGGTAGCCGACGATCCGCCGTCCCTCGTCCACCACCGGGAACCGGGAGAACCCGGACTCCGCCGACAGCCGCTCCAACTGCTCCGGGGTGATGCCCACGCGCGCGTAGACCACCCGCTCCAGGGGCATCACCACGTCGCGCACCGGGCGGCGGCCCAGTTCCAGCGCGTCGTGCAGCCGCTCCTGGGCGCGGTCGTCGATGAGGCCGGCCTCGCTGGAGTCCTTCACGATCTGCGCGATCTCGGCGTCCGAGTAGGAGGCGGCGACCTCCTCCCGGGCCTCCACGCGCAGCAGCTTCAGCAGCGCGTTGGCGAAGGCGTTCACCGTGAAGATCACCGGCCGCAGCGCCCGGGACACCGCCACCAGGGGCGGGCCGAGGGCCAGCGCGCTGCGCACCGGCTCGGCCAGCGCGATGTTCTTCGGCACCATCTCGCCGAGCAGCATGTGCAGGTACGTCGCCAGGGAGAGCGCGATCACGAAGGACACCGCGTGCCCGGCGCCCTCGGGCACGCCCATGGCGTGGAACGCCGGCTCCAGCAGGTGGGCGATCGCGGGCTCGGCGACCACGCCCAGCACCAGCGTGCACAGCGTGATGCCGAGCTGCGCGGCCGCCATCAGCGCGGACACGTGCTCCAGCCCCCACAGCACGCTCTTGGCGCGCCGGTCGCCCTGGTCGGCGTGGGGCTCGATCTGGCTGCGGCGCACCGAGATCAGCGCGAACTCGGCGCCGACGAAGAAGGCGTTGACGACGAGCGTCGCCAGGCCGATCAGCAGCTGGACGGCGGTCACAGCTCCACCCCCTTCTCGGCGCGCTTCGCGTCCGGCTTCTCGTCGTCCAGGGGCGCGCGCAGCAGGACGCGGGCGGCCCGCCGGCCGGTGGCGTCCAGGACCTCCATCCGCCAGCCGGCGACCTGGAGGGTGTCACCCGCGGCCGGTATGCGTCCCAGTTCCGTCGCCACCAGCCCGGCGAGCGTCTCGTAGGGCCCCTCCGGCGCGCGCAGGCCGACGCGCTCCAGGTGGTCCACGCGCGCGGAGCCGTCGGCCGAGAACAGGGCGTGCCCGGTCTCGTCCGTACCGGCCGGCGCGAGGTCCGGCAGCTCGTGCGGGTCGTGCTCGTCCCGCACCTCGCCGACGACCTCCTCGACGATGTCCTCCAGGGTGGCCACGCCCGCGGTGCCGCCGTACTCGTCGATCACGACGGCCATGGTGCGCTTGCCGGAGAGCCGGTCCAGGAGGCGGTCGACGGTGAGCGACTCGGGGACCAGCAGCGGCTCGCGCATCAGCTCGGAGACGTGGACCCGGGTGCGCTGCTCGGCCGGGACCGCCAGCACGTCCTTCACGTGCGCGGTGCCGACGACCGAGTCGAGCGTGCCGCGGTAGACGGGGAACCGGGACAGACCGGTCGCCCGGGTCGCGTTCGCCACGTCCTCCAGGGTCGCCTGCACCTCCAGGGCGACCACCTGCACCCGGGGCGTCATCACGTTCTCCGCGGTCAGGTCGGCGAGGTTCAGCGTCCGTACGAACAGTTCGGCGGTGTCGGCCTCCAGGACGCCCTCCCTGGCGGAGTGCCGGGCGAGCGCCGCGAGCTCCTGCGGCCCGCGCGCCGAGGCCAGCTCCTCGGCGGGCTCGACGCCGATCCGGCGCACGACCCGGTTCGCCGTGTTGTTCAGGTGCGTGATGAACGGCCGGAACGCGGCGCTGAACCAGCGCTGCGCGTTGCCCACGTTCTTGGCGACGGTCAGCGGTGAGGAGATCGCCCAGTTCTTGGGCACCAGCTCGCCGACGACCATCAGGAACACCGTCGACAGGCCCGTGCCGACCACCAGCGCGAGACTGCGCGAGGTGGAGCGCGAGACGCCGGCGTCCTCCAGCGGACCGGCGATCAGCGCGGCGATGGACGGCTCGGCCAGCATGCCGACGACCAAATTCGTGACGGTGATGCCGAGCTGCGCCCCGGAGAGCTGGAACGTCAGGTTCCGTACGGCCTTCAGGGCGCCCTGGGCGCCGCGTTCGCCGCGCTCCGCCGCGCGTTCCAGCTCCGCGCGCTCGACCGTGGTGAGGGAGAACTCGGCCGCCACGAAGGCGCCGCAGGCCAGCGAGAGCAGGATCGCCGCCAGGAGGAGGAGCACTTCGGTCATCGGTTCACCCCCGTTCCATGGTTCTCCAGGACCGGGCGGGGCGCGCGACGCGGCGCGCTGGGAGGCTCGCCCATGGGCGGACGCTCACAACCTTTCATAAAGAACCGAGTGGCCATCCCAGAGTAAAGGATGGGCAAAGTCCTTCGGTCGGGTGATCGGCCGGCGCCTCCGGGCGACGACGGAGAGGGTCCGACGGCCCTGTGCCCGGCCGGCCCTTCAGCCGGCCAGCGGCTTCACCCAGCGGCGCCACTGCTCCTCGGCCGCGTACCCGGCGGCGCCCCACGCGTGGCGCGCCGTCTCGTTGCGGGTGAGGACCATCGCGTCGGCGCGCCGCCCGCCGAGCCGCACGAACCGCTCCTCGGCGGCGGCGAGCAGCGCCGAGGCGATCCCCTGGCGGCGGTGGCCCGGGTGTACGGCCAGCCGGTAGAGGTGGCAGCGCCAGCCGTCGAACCCGGCGATGACCGTGCCGGCCAGCTCGCCGTCCCGCTCGGCCAGGACGAGCGCCTCGGGGTCGCGCGTCACCAGGCGCTCCACACCGGCCCGGTCGTCACTGATGCTCGTGCCCTCGGCGGCCACCTTCCAGAAGGCCAGCACGGCGTCGAGGTCGTCGGGTGTGGCGGCCCGGATGCGCAGTTCGCTCATGCGGTGATCACACCACGCGGCGTTCGGGGGAGCAGGCCGTTTCAGGATGCGGACATCACGGTCCGCGCACCCGCTCCGTGACCGGCGCGAACACCTCATGAACCCTCCTCACCGCGATGCGACGTGAGTGCCCGCCCGCGATCGCGTCACTCGTGTGCGATGGCCGCCAGCACGTTCATGCGCGAGGCGCGCAACGCCGGCAGCAGCGCCGCCACCACCCCGACCACCGCCGAGCCCACCACCACCGCCACGATCGTGAACCACGGGATCGCCAGGGCCGTCATCCCCTGCAGCGCCAGCACCTGCTGCATGCACACGCCCCACACCAGCCCCAGGACGAGCCCCAGGACCGCCCCGAACACCGCGATCACCACCGACTCCAGCCGGATCATGCGCCGCAGCTGACGGCGGGCCAGCCCGATGGCCCGCAGCAGCCCGATCTCCCGGGTGCGCTCGACGACCGACAGGGCGAGCGTGTTGACCACGCCGAGCACCGCGATGATGATCGCCAGTCCGAGCAGCGCGTACACCAGGTACAGCAGCACCGAGATCTGGTCGCGGACCAGCTGTTTGTAGTCGGCCAGGTCCCGCACCCGCACCTGCGGGTACCGTTCCAGGGTCTCCTCCAGACCGGCGCGCAGGGCCTCGTCGCCCGTGCCGGGGGCGGCGTTGACGTACAGCGCGGAGTCCTGCCCGCCCGGCGCGTACCGCTCCAGGGTGGCCAGCCCGAAGTAGAGCCCGCCCTGGGTGCCGAAGCCCTCGGCGGAGTCCTGGTCGGTGAGCGCGCCGACCCTCAGCTCGGCGCTTCGCCCGCCCTGGAACCACACCGGGAGCGCGCTGCCCACCCGCACACCGTGGTCGCGTGCGAAGTCCCGGTCCATGGCCAGGTGCCCCGGCGCGAGCGCGGCGGCGGTGCCCCCGTGCGTGTAGGTGATGTTGGCGACCTCGTCGAGCCGCGGATCGTAGCCCGCGGCGGTCGTCTCCACACGGTCGCCGTCCGGCAGCCGCACCGCCACCGGCGCGAACCGCCCACGCACCACCAGCCCCACCCCCGCGGTGTCGCGCACCGCGTCGGTGACCTCCCGCGGGAACGGCTGGAAACCGGTGTTCTGGACGACGAAGTCGGCCCCCAGCGTCCGGTCGATCTGCCGGTCGAACGACTTGGTCATCGACTCGCTGGCCACGGACAGCCCGCCGACCAGTGCGATGCCCACCATCAGCGCGGCCGCCGTCGCCCCCGTGCGGCGCGGGTTGCGCAGCGCGTTGCGCTGGCTCATCCGGCCGACCGCCCCGAACAGCGTGGGGAACGCCGCGCCGAGGACCCGGATCACCGGGCGCACCAGCAGCGGCCCCGCGAGCACGGCCGCGATCAGGGTCAGCACCACCCCGAGACCCAGCAGGGACGCCGCCGACGCCGTCCGCCCGGACGCCGCGCACCCCGCGAGCGCCGCCGCACCGGCCGCCCCGACGACCGCGCCCGCCACCGCGCGCACCCGCAGCGGTCGGCCCACCCCGGCCACCTCGGCGTCCGACAGCGCCGCCATCGGCGAGACGCCCGCCGCCCGCCGCGCCGGGAGGTACGCGGCGACGAAGGTGACGCCGAGACCGACGGCGTAAGCCGCCACGGGAGTCACCCGGCCGATGACCATCTCGTCGGCGTCGATGTTGGTCCCGAGCAGGCCCATCAGCTCGATGAGCCCGGCCGCGAGCCCGATGCCGGCGGCGAGCCCCAGCGTGGAGCCGACCAGACCGAGCAGGAAGGCCTCGGCGAGGACGGAACGGCGCACCTGGCGCCGGTCCGCCCCGAGCGCGCGCAGCAGACCCAGTTCACGGGTGCGCTGGGCGATGAGCATGGAGAAGGTGTTGACGATCAGGAACACCCCGACCAGCACGGCGACCCCGGCGAAGCCGAGCATCACGTACTTGATGACGTCGAGGAACCCGCCGAGCTGCTCGACGTCCGACTCGGCCTGCTCGCCGGCCGTCCGGAAGTCGTAGGTGCGCGGGCCGAGCGCGGCGGCCACGCGCCGCTTGAGCCGCTGGTCGTCCACGCCGTCCGCCGCGTCGACCGCGAGGGAGGTGGCGGCGCCCGGGGCGCCGAGCAGCTTCGCCCGGGCGGTGGGGGCGTCGAAGTAGATCCGGGCGGCGCCGGGGTTGGTGGTCGTGAAGGTGACGAGGCCGACGACCCGGACCCGGAACGAGCCGGGCGGTGCGATCACCGTGAGCGTGTCTCCGACGTCCACGTCCTCGCGACCGGCGGTCTCCGAGTCGAGCAGGGCCTCGGCGGGTCCTCGCGGGGCGCGGCCCGAGCTCAGCTCGACGGGGCTGCGCGGGCTCGGGAGCCAGGCGCTGCCGAGCGTGGGCGCGCCGGTGGTGGGGCTCACCGACTCGTTGTTCCCGTCCGTGACGGTGAGGCCCGCCACCTCCACCTCGGCGCGCGCGGCCGCGACCCCTTCGACCCGGCGCACCCGTTCGGCGAGCGCCGCCGGCAGGGTCGCCGTCCGGCCGGAGGGCACCGCCTCGTCGAGGTCCTCCTTCGGACTGACCGTGACATCGGCCGCGGTGGAGGCGAACAGCCGGTCGAAGGTCCGGCCGACCGTGTCGGAGAAGATCAGGCTCCCCGTGACGAACGCGACCGACAGCAGGACGGCGAGCGCCGAGAGCAGCAGCCGCCCCTTGTGTGCCAGGAAGCTCCTCAGGGTCGCCTTGAGCACCGGGTCAGTTCTCCTCGGCCGGGGTGTCCTCGGAGCGGGTGCGGATCACGTCGAAACGCTTCATACGTTCCAGTACGGCCTCCGCGGTCGGCTGCCGCATCTCGTCGACGATCCGGCCGTCCCCGAGGAACAGCACCAGGTCCGAGTGGGCGGCGGCCCCCGGGTCGTGGGTGACCATGACGACGGTCTGCCCCAGCCGGTCCACGGCCTCGCGCAGGAAGCCGAGCACCTCCGCACCGGCGCGCGAGTCGAGGTTGCCCGTCGGCTCGTCCGCGAAGATCAGCTCCGGCCGGGAGGCCAGGGCCCGCGCGCAGGCCACGCGCTGCTGCTGGCCGCCGGAGAGCTGCGACGGCCGGTGCCTCAGCCGGTCGCGCAGGCCCAGCGTGTCGATGACCCGGTCCAGCCACTGCGGGTCGGGCTTGCGGCCCGCGATGTCCATCGGCAGGGTGATGTTCTCCAGCGCGTTCAGGGTCGGGATCAGGTTGAAGGACTGGAACATGAAGCCGATCCGGTCCCGGCGCAGCCGCGTCAGCTCGCGCTCCTTCAGGCCCGTGATCTCGATGTCGCCGAGCCACACCTGACCGGCCGAGACCGTGTCGAGCCCGGCCAGGCAGTGCATCAGCGTGGACTTGCCGGAGCCGGACGGCCCCATCACCGCGGTGTACCGGCCGCGGACCACGTCCACGTCCACCGCGTCGAGTGCGAGCACGGCCGTCTCGCCCGACCCGTAGGCCTTGGTCAGACCGCGGGCCCGGGCCGCGATCCCGTCGGCCGGCGCGAGGCCGGGTGCGTGCTCCGCAGCAGGTGTGGACAAGGCCGCCTCCTCGAGGGTCGGTGCCGGGACTCCCGGCTCTGCCCGAGGGTAATGTGACCGGGCCCACACCCGGCACCGTCCGCGGGCCGGACTCCGGACCGGATTCCTGCCGGCACGAGCGCGCCGGCTTCCCAGGTACGGCGACGACCCGGCCGGACGCGTGCGTCGACGCGGGACCGCCGAGCGCTCCCACGCCCTGTTCGCCTCCGCTGCCGCCTACGCCTGCCCCGTCGCCGACGGGTGCCGGGGCCGTCACCTCACCCGAGCCGGTCCGCGACCTGACGCGTCAGGAGCGGTGAGGCCTCCGTCCGCGACATCGAGCGGGAAGTGCTCCAGTGGAGAGCCGGTGAGGAACCCGGCGAGCCGGGCCTGCGCCCGGGTGGCTCAGGGCCGCCACGCCGTGCCCAGCACGCAGTACGACGTGGGCAGCACCGGCCCCTGCTCCGGCATCAGCGCCCGGCGGTAGGGGCCGAGTTCGAACCCGGCCTCCCGCAACGCCCGCACCGGCTCGCGGGACAGATGGCAGCCCCCGTTCAGCAGCGGCCACACCGTCCGGTCCAGCGCGTGCTGCGTGGCGCCCATCGCCCTGCCGCCGCCCCGGCCGTGCTCGAAGAACCGCACCTCACCGCCCGGCCGCAGCACCCGCTTCAGCTCCGCGAGCGCCCGGGGCACGTCCCGCACGCTGCACAGCACCAGCGACACCACCGCCGCGTCGAAGCCCTCGCTCTTGACCGGCAGCGCCTCGGCCGCACCCGGCACCACGTCCACCGGCACCTCGGCGCGCAGCGCGGCCTGAACGGCCAGTTGCCGCAGCCGCCGCTCCGGTTCGATGGCCACGACCTCCGCGACGGTGCCCGGGTAGTGCGCGAAGTTCAGGCCGTTGCCCGCCCCGATCTCGATCACCCGCCCGGACAGCCCGCCGAGCAGTCTCTCGCGCACCCGGCCCATGCCCATCCGGGTCTCCGCGGTGACGCTGATCCGGGCGTAGTAGCGGGCGAACAGCGGATGGCGCACGGCGTCCCGCGGCAGCGTGCCGGAGCGGAGCGGCATGGGACCTCCCTGGACAAGGCCGGCCTCACCGCGATTCTCCCCCGGAGAGGCCCGGCCCACCCCTGCCGGCTACGGCAGACGGGCGCGGCCCGGCACCTGGTCGATGCGCGCCACCGGCAGGGCGGACGGCCAGCTGAACGCGAACCCCACGCGCTCTCGCCGCACCGGCCCCCGACCCGAGCGCATCCAGCACGCGGGCCGGCCCCTAGGCGAGTTCCGCTGCCAGCAGCGCGGCCGTCTTCGCCACCAGCGGGTTGTCGGCCGGGGCGTCCTCCTCCGGCTGGGTCGTCAGCACCGACATCACGATCGGCGGACCGTCCGGCGGCCACGTGACGCCCACGTCGTGGTTGCCGCCGTAGCGCCCGCCGCCGGTCTTGTCGGCGATCAGCCAGTCGGCGGGCAGGGCCTTGCGGAACTTCTCGGCGCTGGTGGTGTTGCGCAGCAGCCAGTCCGTGAGCCGGGCCCGGTCCCGCGGCGCCAGCGCGTCGCCCAGCACGAGCCGGGCGTAGGTCAGGCCGATGGCGCGCGGCGTGGTCGTGTCGGTCACGCGCCACGGTTCCGCGCTGTTCAGCTCGGGCTCCCAGCGGTCCAGCCGGGTGACGACGTCGCCGACCGAGCGGGCGAAGCGGGTGATCGCGGTCGGCCCGCCGAGCTCCTTCAGCAGCAGGTTGCCGGCGGTGTTGTCGCTGAAGCGGATGGTGGCGTCGCACAGCTCGCCGACGGTCATCCCGTTCGCGACGTGCTGCTCGGTGATCGGGGAGTACCCGGACCTCGTCACGTAGGCCTGGGTGTAGCGCACCCGCCGGGAAAGGAACTCGCCGTCACGGTCGAGGTCGCGCAGCACGGCCGCCGCGGCGAGCGTCTTGAACACCGAGGCCATCGGGAAGCGCTCGTCGGACCGGTAGGCCACCGTCCGCCCCGTGCGCAGGTTGCGGGCGTAGACGCCCAGCCGGGCGGTGTGCTCCCGCTCCAGCTCCCGCAGCCGGGCGGTGACGCCGCCGGTGGCCGGTGACGCGTGGGCCGTGCCGCCGCCCAGCGCGAGGGCGGCGGCCGCACCCAGCACGAGTGCCGCACGGCGGGAGGGGCGTGGCTGTTCGCAGTGCACGGTGTTCCCTTCGACGGTGGTCGCGTACGAAGGTCGACACGCGAGGGACGTCCCCGCCGGTTTCACCCCGTGCCCCCGGAAACTCAGGACGCGGCAGGCGCCTGCCTCCTCCGGAAGGCCTCCGCGTCCCACGTGCCGTCCAGCCGGGGTGCCAGCCAGCGCGGGGCCGAGGCCCGGAAGGCGGCGGGGGAGAGAGCCGCCGACCCCGCGGGCACGGCCCCCAGCAGCGGCGCCCGGGTCACGTCCGGCAGATCGGCGAGATTGCAGCGCGCGGCCAGGTCCGGCTCGGCGGGCCAGCTGCCGATCACGACCCCGGCCAGGTCCAGCCCCCGGTGCCGCAGTTCACGCGCGGTCAGCTCCGTCGCGTTGAGGGTGCCCAGACCGGCCGCGGTCACGACCAGCACGGGCGCCGACAGCAGCCCGGCCGCGTCCGCCAGGGTGCCGCCGGCCGCGTCGAACCGTACGAGCAGTCCGCCCGCTCCCTCCACCAGCACCAGGTCGTGCTCGGTGGCCAGCTTGGCGGCGGCCTCCGCGACCTCGTGCGGGTGCACCGGGGCCCGGCCGGCCCGGCGCGCGGCCGTGGCCGGGGCCAACGGATCCGGGTAGCGGGCGAGTTCGGCCGTCGTCACCTGGCCCGCGAGGCGCGCGACCTCCGCCGCGTCGCCCGCCTCGCCCGGGAGCACGCCCGTCTGCGCGGCCTTCAGCACGGCCACCGAACGGCCTGCCGCCAGCGCCGCCGCGGCGACGGCCGCGGTCACGACCGTCTTGCCGACCTCCGTGCCCGTGCCCGTGATCACCAGTACCGTCATGTCATCCCTCCCGCGCCGCCGCGCACACCGCTCGCGCGATGCGCGCCAGGTCCGCGTCGCCCGTGACGTACGGCGGCATGGTGTAGATCAGATCGCGGAACGGCCGCAGCCACACGCCCTCGCGCACGGCCGCCCCCGTCGCCGCCTTCATGTCCACGGTGTGGTCCAGTTGCACGACGCCGATGGCCCCGAGGACCCGTACGTCCCGCACGCCCGGCAGGTCCCCGGCCGCGGCGAGTCCCTCGCGCAGGCCCGCCTCGATCCGCTTGACCTCGGCGAGCCAGTCCTGCCCGAGCAGCAGCTCGATCGAGGCGCAGGCCACGGCCGCCGCCAGGGGGTTGCCCATGAACGTCGGGCCGTGCGCGAGGACCGGCACCTCGCCGCGGGAGATGCCGTCGGCCACCCGCGCGGTGCACAGGGTCGCCGCCATCGTCAGATAGCCGCCGGTCAGCGCCTTGCCCACGCACATCACGTCCGGTGCGACCGCCGCGTGCTCCGCCGCGAACAGCGCGCCCGTGCGGCCGAAGCCGGTGGCGATCTCGTCGAACACCAGCAGCACACCGTGCGCGTCGCACGCCTCGCGCAGTACCCGCAGATAGGCGGGGGAGTGGAACCGCATCCCGCCCGCGCCCTGCACCACCGGCTCGACGATCACCGCGGCCAGTTCGTCGGCGTGCCGCGCGATCAGCGTCCGCAGGTGCTCGGCGTAGACCTCGTCGTACTCGGCCGGGGGCGGGTCCGCGAACACCTGGCGCTGGAGCACCCCGCTCCACAGCTCGTGCATCCCGCCCTCGGGGTCGCACACCGACATCGGCTGCCAGGTGTCGCCGTGGTAGCCGCCGCGCCAGGTCAGCAGCCGCCGCTTGCCGGGGCGGCCCAGCGAACGCCAGTACTGCAGGCACATCTTGACCGCCACCTCGACCGACACCGACCCGGAGTCGGCGAGGAAGACGTGCTCGAGCCCGTCCGGCGACATGTCGACAAGGAGCTTCGCCAGGCGTACGGCGGGCTCGTGGGTGAGTCCGCCGAACATCACGTGGCTCATCCGCCCGAGCTGCTCGCGCGCGGCCTCGTTCAGCACCGGGTGGTTGTAGCCGTGGATCGCCGACCACCAGGACGACATCCCGTCGACCAGCTCGCCCGAACCGTCCGCGAGTCTGAGGCGCACCCCGCTCGCCGACTCCACGAGGAGCGGTTCCTGCCGTCCGGGCATCGGGCCGTACGGGTGCCACACGTGCCGCCGGTCGAGCTCCAGCAGCTCGGCGACCGGCCGCTCAGGCATTGGGCGCGAGGTCCGTCCCGGCGCCCCGGCGGCGCACGGCGACCAGGTCGGTCCGGGGCTCGGCGGGCTGCGCGGCCGGCACGGAGCCGCACACGCTCCCGCTCTCGGAGCCGCAGCCGCCATCGCCGCTTCCGCAGCCGCTCGCGGTCCGGTGCTCGGGCAGCGTCACCTGACCGGTGCCCTCCACCTCGAACCCGGCGTCCGCGATCATCTCCAGGTCCGCCTTGCCCGCCTGGCCCTCACTGGTGAGGTAGTCGCCCAGGAAGATCGAGTTGGCCAGGTGCAGGGCGAGTGGCTGCATCGTGCGCAGATGGACCTCGCGCCCGCCCGCGATGCGGACCTCCACATCCGGGCAGACGAACCGGGTCATCGCCAGGATCCGCAGGCACCGCTGCGGGGTGAGGTTCCACTCCTTGCCGAGCGGGGTGCCCTCGAACGGGATCAGGAAGTTGACCGGAACCGAGTCGGGGTCCAGCTCGCGCAGCGAGAACACGACGTCGACCAGGTCCTCGTCGCTCTCGCCCATGCCGGCGATCAGCCCGGAGCAGGCGGACAGACCGGCCGCGTGCGCCTTGTTGACCGTGTCGACCCGGTCCGCGTACGTGTGGGTGGTGGTGATGTCCCCGTACGTCGCCTCGGACGTGTTGAGGTTGTGGTTGTAGGCGTCGGCTCCGGCCTCGCGAAGCCGCTCCGCCTGGCCGTCGGAGAGCAGGCCGAGGCAGGCGCACACCTCGACGCCCTCGTTGTTCTCCTTGATCGCCCTGATCGTCTCGGAGACCCGGTCCACGTCACGGTCGGTGGGGCCACGCCCGCTGGCCACCAGGCAGACCCGCTTGGCGCCCCCGGCCACCCCGGCCGCCGCGGCGTCGGACGCCTGGTCCGGCTTGAGCCAGGTGTACTTCAGGATCCCGGCCTCGGAGCCGAGCCGCTGCGAACAGTACGAGCAGTCCTCGGGGCACAGGCCGGACTTCAGGTTGACGAGATAGTTGAGTTTCACCCGCCGGCCGAACCAGTGCCGGCGCACCTTTCCGGCCGCGGCCACCACATCGAGCAGATCGTCGTCGGACGTCGCGAGGACGGCCAGTGCCTCGTCCCGGGTCGGCAGTTCGCGCCGAAGCCCCTTGTCCACCAGCGTGTTCAGCAGGTCCATGAGAGCCGATCCTGTCCTACCGAGGCGGTCCGGGCCAAGGAGAGTTCGCACAACAGAGTCCCTTCGAGGTGTGGGTATTGCCACACAGTGACCCGCTGGTCGCCCCGCTAGGGTCTGTGCACTGCCTACAAATTCCGCGGAGGACCACCCATGGCGTTCGGCTGGATCGACGAGCAGGCGGAGCTGCGCCGCCGCGCCGGACTCGTGCGGACCCTGCGTCCCCGTCCGGCGCGTTCCCCGCTCCTCGACCTGGCGGGCAACGACTATCTGGGGCTGGCCCACCACCCCGAGGTCACCGAGGGCGCGGCCCGTGCGGCGAGGACCTGGGGCGGCGGCTCGACCGGCTCCCGGCTCGTCACCGGCACCACCGCACTGCACACCGAGCTGGAACGGGAACTGGCCGCATTCTGCGGATTCGAGGCGGCCCTCGTCTTCTCCTCCGGCTACACCGCCAACCTGGCGGCGGTCACCGCGCTGGCGCCGCACGGCTCGCTGATCGTCTCCGACGCGGGCAACCACGCCTCGCTCATCGACGGCTGCCGGCTGGCCCGCGGCACGACGCAGGTCGTGGCGCACGCCGAGCCGGAGGCCGTGCGCAAGGCGCTGGCGGGTCATGAGGGCACGGGGATCGCCGTGTCCGACACCGTCTTCTCCGTCGACGGCGACGCGGCTCCGCTCGCCGCACTCGCCGAGGCCTGCCGGGAGCACGGCGCCGGACTGGTCGTGGACGACGCCCACGGCCTGGGCGTGCTCGGCGACGGTGGCCGCGGCGCCCCGCACGCGGCGGGACTCGCCGGCGCCGACGACGTCGTCGCGACGGTCACGCTGTCCAAGTCGCTCGGCAGCCAGGGCGGAGCCGTCCTCGGCCCGGCCCGGGTCGTCGACCACCTGGTCAACGCGGCACGGACGTTCATCTTCGACACGGGCCTCGCCCCCGCCGCGGCGGGAGCCGCCCTGGCGGCCCTGCGGCTGCTGCGTCGCGAGCCGGAACGGGCGGAGCGGGCCCGCGCGGTGGCCGACGAGCTGTACGCACGCCTGACCACCGCGGGCCTGGAAGCGGTGCGTCCGGACGCCGCGGTGGTCTCGGTGCGGGCGCCCTCTCCCGAGGACGCCGTGCGCTGGGCGGCCGAGTGCCGCGCGGCGGGCCTGGCCGTGGGCTGCTTCCGCCCGCCGTCCGTGCCGGACGGCGTCTCACGGCTCAGGCTGACCGCCCGCGCGGACCTGACCTCTCAGCAGATCGAACGCGCTGTACGGCTGATCGGCGAGACGCGGCCATGAGTCGGCGTGACACGGCCGTGCGTCGCACGATGACGGACGGATCAAAAAGGCGCTCACATACGGTCGACCCCGGACGTGAAGTCGGCCCAACTCCGCGTGGAGAAGAGCAGTGCGGGCCCGTCCGGGGCCTTGGAGTCGCGCACGGCGAGCAGTCCGGCCCAGGGCGGGGTGTCCGGACACGCGGTCTCGACGCAGTTGTTCGCGCCGGTGCTGTAGCTGCTGCGCAACCACCGCACACCGTGCAGTTCGCTGCTTGAGGGGACATGACGAGGCAGTGCACGCATGGTGCCTCCTTACGCGCCGGCGGCTGTCCCGGCGATGAAATCCAACGAGTCCTCGGGCGAAAGGGCGTGGATCTGAAGGGCGTTGAAGGCCTCCGTGTACGCCTGGAGGTCTTCTTTCCGTTCCAGGTAGAGGCTACTCGTCAAGTGGTCGAGAACAACCACATCCAGATCAGAAGTGCTCGAAAATGAGAAGATAACGAAAGGGCCGGTGACGCCGATGTGCGCCCCGGCGGCGAACGGCAGCACCTGCAAGCGCACTTGGGGCAGGCGCGCCGCCTCGACCAGCCGTTCCAGCTGCCGGGTCATGACCCCGGGCCCGCCCACCTCCCGCCGCAGCACCGCCTCGTCCAGGACGGCGCTCAGTTCCAGGGGAGGATCCGCGCGCAGCACGTCCTGCCGGGCCAGCCGCACCTCGACCAGGGTGTCCAGCCGGTCCTCCGGCAGCCCCTCCACCGCCGCCCGCGTCACGGCGCGGGCGTACTCGGGAGTCTGCAGCAGGCCCGGGACGACGGTCGTCTCCAGCGTGCGCATCGTGCCGGCCTGCGACTCCAGGCTGATGAAGTCCCGGTAGGTCGGCGGCAGCACCCCGCGGTAGGCGTGCCACCAGTGGTGCCGCCCGCCGCTGTCGTCGGAGCCGGCCAACATCGTGAGCAGCTCGCGCAGTTGGGTGTCCGCCACGTCGTAGGCGTCGAGCAGTAACCGCACGTCGGCCGGTTTCACCCCGCTCGTGCCCGTCTCGATCCGGCTGACCTTGGACTGGTGCCAGCCCACCAGCCGGGCCGCCTCACCGCTGGTGAGACCCGCCGCGGCGCGCAGCGCGCGCAGTTCGGCGCCCAGCTTCCGGCGGCGCACCGCGGGACCGTGCTGCATGGGCTTCTCCCTACTCCTTCCGTGCCACCCACATACGGTCTCGCGTCGCAGAGTTCACCGCATCGAGCGACAGATATATGCATATCTTGGTGGATCGCCGTCCTTCATGGGTGATTCGGTGGCAGTCTGGCGGACGAAGCACCAGTCCGGGACCGTACTCGAACCATCCGCTCCGTGTCGGACCGCGGTCCCGTGGGAAAGGGACGACGTCGCCATGGCAGACCACCTGGAAGCATCCGTCACTCTGCCGAGCGATCCGGCCTCGGTCTCGGCAGCGCGTGCCTACGTGGTGGGCACGCTCGCCGAGTGGGGGCTGCCGGCGGGCACGGAGGTGTCCGACACCGTCCGGCTCATCATCTCCGAACTCGCCACCAACGCCGTCCAGCACACCTTCGGGCAGTCGCCCACCTTCACCGTGGACCTCGCCCTCGACCGCGACGAGCGGCTGTGCATCCGCGTCACGGACAGCCATCCGCGCTTCCCCAGACGGCTCCCCGCCGCCGTCCAGCAGGACAACGGCCGCGGCCTGGTCATCATCCGGTGGCTGACCGCCGAGTGCGGCGGCCGGTTCAGGATCCGCCCCACGCGCGAGGGCGGCAAGACCATCTCGATCGAACTGCCGTGGGCCACCCCCGCCCAGCCCGTGCCCACGGCCGTCCAGCAGGAGCCGTAGCCGCCCTCACCGGTGCCGTGCCGAGGCCTCCCGGCGCCCCAGTGGTGCGGGGCCCCTCGTACCGTCCCGGGACGGCGTCCCGGGGCTCTCGGAGGCCGAGGTCCCCCTCTCCTCCTCACGCAGTCCCGCGCGCCGCACCAGCCGGGAGAGCAGCCCCCACAGGCCGAAGCAGACGGGAAACGTTCCTGCGTGCTGGCCGGCCGCGAGGAGACCTGCACGCCGGCCCGGTCCGTGGTCACATCCACACGGCGCAGCCGGCGCGGTGAACAGCGCCGCGGCCGGGACCGCCATCAGCAGCGTGATGACGTAGGTGACGCGCGGGAACGGGCCGAGGCCCTCGACGCGCGAGGTGAAGGCGAGCGACAGCGGGAACACGAAGAGGATCTGTACGCCCGTCCGGGTGACGCGGAGTGCCTGGAGCAGCTCGACGGCGTTGCGGTCGGCGCGTTGCAGCGGAGTCTCGTTGCGTGCGGTGCAGGGGCGGTGCTCGGCCAGGGGGGGCGGGTGCCCGTGCGTGCCCGTGTCACGCTCCGGCGTGGGGGGGGGGGGGGAAAACCCCCCCCCCCCCCCCCCGGGGCCCACCACCCCCCCCCCCCCAAAACAAAAAAAAAGCAGAAAG
>NZ_JAPSKN010000006.1:0-2422 GCF_031181705.1 Streptomyces sp. | reverse complement strand
CCCCGGTGCCCCGCCCCGGCGGGGGGGGGGGTCCCCCGCCCCCCCCCCCACGCCGGAGGGATCACTTCACGCGCCCGTACCAGACGCTCTTGGTCCAGATCTTCTGGAGCCGCACCACGTCCCCGCTCTTCGGGGAGTGCCAGAGCTTGTTCTTACCCGCGTAGATACCCACGTGGTAGACGCTGCTGCCCGAGTGGAAGAACACCAGGTCCCCCGCCTTGCGGTTCTTGGCGGAGATGTGGCGCGTCTTGTTGTACTGCTGGGCGGCCGTGCGCGGGAGCTTCTTGCCCGCCTTCTTGAACGCGTAGAGCGTCAGCCCCGAGCAGTCGAACCGGTGCGGTCCGGTGGCCCCGTACTTGTAGGGCGAACCCTTCTTGGAGGCCGCTATCTGCAGTGCCTTCGTCGCCGGCGTGGCTGCCGCCGCTTCGGACGAGAAGCCGGGCGCCACGATCGAGCCGCCCACGGCGGCGATGGTGAGGGCCGAGGCCGTGCCGGCCCGGACCATCAGCGACGGGACACGATTGAGCGCAGTCATGCGCAACCCTTCGTCAGCCGCCTGTGAAGGATGACCTGTCGGATTCGGGCTGGCGAAGTTGCCCGGCCGCTGACGCGGCTTCACCCCAAGGGCTGCTCGGACCCGGTCATGGCGTGACCGTCCCGGCGACCCGTCGTGCTTGGGTCCTCCACTCCTGCCGATCCACTCCTGTCGACCGGTCATCCGGGCGGCGGCAGGACTCGGCGTCCGCCCGGATCGCCCCGCCGCTGTGGCGGGGGCTTGTCGTCAGACAGGGATCTTGACGCATGGATGTCCTGAAATCCCAACGGAACCGGGGATTTGTGTTGTTACTCACCACTCACCCGTTCGGGTGGACACATCACTGTTCGAGCCGCCGTCCACGGCTGCGCGGACGGTCGGACCAGCGATGGAACGCCCCATTCCGCCCCGTGGCCCCGCGCGTTGCGCAACCGCGGGGGGCCAGAAAAAGGATTCCTGTCTACTCCGAACAGGGGTACGTCGTTCGGTCCGTTTCGACTCAGGCCCGGACGCTTGGCCGACCGCACGAGCGCCCGGGCCGTCAAAACCGCCTCAACTCGCGGACTCGGGGGGCAGCATGACCCGCGCCGCGCGCCGCTCGCCGTCCAGGACCCGCAGCGCCCGGGCCAGCGTGCCGGCGTGCAGCTCCGTCTCGCCCCGCTGGTGCATCACGGCCAGGGCGTCGCGCAGTGCGGTCGCCTTGCCGACCAGGGCCTGGGCGGCGCGCAGTCCGCGGTAGGTGTCGCCGTACAGTGCCGGGTTGATCCGGCCGAGCAGGTCGACGACGTCCAGGTAACGGTCGATCAACTCCGCCTCGGCGCGCGTCAGGGCGGGCAGCGGCGGCAGCTCGTCAGGCAGCACGGGGGGTTCACCGTCCCGTCGGCACGGCCGGGCGGGCCTTGCGGTCGGGCATGATCCGGTCCACCAGGCCGTACTCCACCGCCTCCTGGGCGGTGAGGATCCTGTCCCGCTCGATGTCCGCGCTCACCTGCTTTCGGGTGCGGCCGGTGTGGCGGGCGAGCAGCTCCTCCATGCGGGTCCGCATGCGGGTCAGTTCGTCCGCCTGGATGGCCAGATCACCGGCCTGGCCTCCGACCGGCTCCGGCAGCGCGGGCTGACGGAGCACCATGCGGGCGTCCGTCAGCGCGAATCGCTTGCCGGGGGTGCCCGCCGCCAGCAGCACGGCGGCGACCGGGCCCGCCTGGCCCAGGCAGATCGTCTCGACGTCGCAGGAGACGTACTGCATCGTGTCGTGGATCGCCGTCATGGCGTGGAAGCTGCCACCGGGCGAGTTGATGTACAGCGAGATGTCGCGGTCCGGTGCCCGGTGCTCCAGGTGCATGAACTGGGCCAGCACGTCGTTCGCCGAGTTCTCGTCCACCGGCGCGCCCAGGAAGACGATCCGCTCCTCCAGGAGCTTGGAGTACGGATCCATCGTCCGTGGCCCGGCCCCCGTGCGTTCGGTGAACTCGGGCAGCACGTGACGGGCGGACGGTCGGGCCATGGCGAACCCCTCCTCGCGGGCCGGGCTGTCTCGGCGACGGTGACAGCTGTCTCTGTAAAAAATGTACAGGACGTACGTGACGTTATGATGGGGACATGGCCTACGAGATTCCGGTGACGCAAGCCAGGGCTGAGCTCGCCGACCTGATCAACCGCGTGGTGTACGCCGGGGAACGCGTCGTCGTCACCCGCCACGGCAAGCCGCTCGTCGCCCTCGTCTCCGCCGATGACCTGCGGCGACTGGAGGAGGCCCGGGAGCTCGCCGAGCCGGCCGAGGAGCAGGTGATCAGCGCGGTGTCCACCGTCCGCGAGGTCGCGTCCGCCGCCGGCGAACGGCAGCGGTTCGGGATCGCGGCGGAGCACCGGGGGTCCGGCCCCGCCTAG
>NZ_JAPSKN010000005.1:84867-88049 GCF_031181705.1 Streptomyces sp. | reverse complement strand
GAGACCCGGGCCGGAGGCTCCTGGGACGGGCGGGGAGCGGGGGGCCGGGCTACATGTTCTGTTGCGTCTGTGCCGTCGTCACGTCACGGACCCACGGGGTCTTGGCGTCGGCGCGGCTGCTCTTCTTGACGTCCCAGGTGCCGTAGCGCGGGTTGAGGTCGACGTTCAGCTTCTCGGAGGCCTCGGACAGGGCCTTCCAGAACTCCGGGCGGGTGGTGTCCGTGCCGAGCTTCTCGGCGAGCTTCTGGGCCTCCAGCTGGAGGCGGAGGTTCTCCTCCAGGCGCTGCGGCGGGATGCCGTACCGCTGCAGCCAGGTCGTCTCCAGCGCCTCGGCACCGCCGGCCTGCTCCTCCAGGCCGGACCGCATCGCCTGGATCTCCTTGCGGCTGACGCTCACCCCGGCGTCCTCGGCGGCGCGGTGCAGCACCCGGTCGAGGACCATGGTGTGCAGGGTGTCGCGGGTGAGGGTGCCGGTCCTGGCGATGGCCTGCTGGTACTCGGCGTCGTGTCGCACGGCCGCCCGCTGGGCCGCGCGGACCTCGCCGACCCGCTCCTCCAGCTGGGAGACGGTGATCCGCTGCCCGCCGACCACGGCCGCCGCGCCGGGATGCGCGTCGTTGCCGCAGGCGGTGAGCAGGGGCGCCGCGGCGATCGCGGCGGTGAGGAGGAGCGCGGTGCGACGGCGGCGGTGCAAGGAGACCTCCCGAGGAGATTGTGCGACGGTGCACAAAGTCTTGCGGTGACCGATGGTAGGCAGTGGCCAGGCTCTGGCCAACCCATTCGACCAACGATTCACCGGGACTTCCCGCACCGCCGCGCCAGTTCCGGGACTGCGGTCAGCCGCGGACCTGCCCCAGCCACTGCAGCGTCCTGCGGATCTCCGCGCCGAGGGGGTGGCCGGGGCCGTGGGTGCGCTCCACGTCGTGCAGCAGCCGGGCCAGCGTGTCGTGGGCGGCGCCGCGGTCGCCGAGGGCGAGCAGGAGGTGCCCGATGCGGCGGCGGACGTCGTGCGCGAGTTCGGGGCCGCCGGCGGCGACGTACTGGTTCTCGTAGTACGGCAGCACCGCCCGGTACTCGGTGAGCGCCGCCGCCGGTTCACCCAGCTGTTCGAGGCACTGGGCGGCCTCGTAGCGGAAGCGGAGGGCCTGCGGGTCGGCCTGGCCGGCTTCGGCGGCGCGTTCGTCGGCGAGGCGGCGCAGTTCGGGCAGGGCGCGGCGGAACTGGCCGTCGTCCAGGAGCGTGGCGGCGTACTGCTTGCGCAGGGTGCGCACCACCGGGGAGTGCTCGCCGTGCTGCTGCGCCGCGGCGGGCAGGATCGCGCCGAGGATGTCGACGGCCTGGGTGATGCGGCCCTCTCCGAGGAGCCGCTTGACCTCGTCGACGGCGCGGGCGATGTCCGTCTGCCCGGCGGTACCGGCGACGGGTGCGGCGGGCGGCGCGGGCTGGGGCGCCGGGGTGCGGGCCCGGTCCGGCCAGGGGGCGTGCGGGCGCAGGAAGGGGCGGGTGGGGTCGAGGGCCGCTCCGGTGGGCGTGCCGCGCGCGGGCAGCAGCGGTTCCAGGTGCTGGTAGACCTCCTGCGCGGAGGCCGGCCGGTGCTGCGGGTCCTTGGCGAGCAGCCGCAGGACGAGGGTCTCCAGGGCTTCGGGCACCTCGGGCCGCAGGCGGCGCACGGGCAGCGGCGGCTCGTACAGGTGCCGGTGCAGCACGCCGAGGGCCGTGGAGCCGGAGAAGGGCACGTCCCCGCTGAGCAGTTCGTGCAGGACGACGCCGAGGGCGTACAGGTCCGTGTACGGGCCGACCGCGCCGCCCATCGCCTGCTCCGGGGCCATGTAGGCGGGCGAGCCGATGGGGGTGCCGGTGTGGGTGAGGCGGGTGGTGTCGGCCTCCATGACGGAGGCGACGCCGAGGTCCAGCACGGTGACCGTGCCGTCCCGCTTCACCATCACGTTCCGCGGCTTGAGGTCGCGGTGGACGATCGGCACGGCGTGCACGGCGCTGAGCACGGCGCACAGTTGCGCGGCGACCGCGACCGCCCACGGCCAGGGGTACGGGTTCCGCTGCGCGAGGTGACCGGCGAGGTCGGCGCCGTCGATGTGCTGCATGACGAGGAACAGCTCCTCGCCCTCACTGCCCGCGTCGTGCACCGTGACGAGGCCGGGGTGGTCGACCTGCGCGGTCACCCGGCACTCGCGCACGAAACGGCGGCGCAGCTCCTCCGCGTCCTGGCCGGCCACCTTGTCGGGGCGCAGCAGTTTCACCGCCACGCGCCGGTCGAGGCGCTGGTCGTACCCGGTCCAGACCTGGCCCATGCCGCCCTGCCCGAGGAGCGTGGACAGTTCGTAGCGGCCGGCGACGACACGTCCTGCCGACGCGGTCATCTGCCGCCCTCGCGATCGCCGTCGCGCCGGTCGTCGCCTTCCTGCCGGCGCAGGTAGTCGCTGAGTTCGTCGAGTTCGGCGCGGACCTGGTCGATGCGGGCGGGGGCGGGGCGCTGCGGGGCCGGGGGCGGCTGGACGGGAGCCGGGACCCGGGGCGTGGCGTCGTGGGGCACGGGGGTGTGCGGCGTGGGGAGCTGCGGGACGGGTGTGGAGGCCTGCGCGTAGGACGAGCCGGGGTGGGGATAGCCGTACGGGGAGTGGACGGTCGGCGCGTGGGGCGAGGCCGGGTGGCCGGTGAACTGCCGCCGCTCGCCGTGGTGGCCGATGTCCACGATCAGGAAGTAGAGGGCGGCACCGAAGCCGAGCAGCAGGATCAGGCCCAGCGCGATGTCCGTCCGGACGTCCTCCTCCGGCAGGGTGCCGACCACCAGGAAGCACGCGATGGACAGGGGCAGGGTCACCCAGGCCAGCACCCAGTCCAGGGCGCGCCCGCGCAGGACGGCCACCCGGAACAGCGGGACGCAGGCCAGCACGCCGCACGTGAGGAAACCGGCTGCGGCGAACAGCACGCGCAGAAAGATGACCGTTGCCGCGCTGCGGGGAGGCGGCGCCGCGCCGTGGCCGTACATGACTGCTCCTGGACCGGTGTGGCCGATGGGGGACGGATGTGCGAGTGACAGAGCCCGTTGGGAGTCCGAGCGTATAGCCCGACAAGGACAACCGGTCACGGGTTGTACCGAACCGTTGTCGTGCTGATCACCCGGCCCCTCAGAGGGAGTGCCGCATCCACACGTGGGGCTCGAC
>NZ_JAPSKN010000005.1:32115-84767 GCF_031181705.1 Streptomyces sp. | reverse complement strand
CAGGCCCCTGCCCTGGGCGTGGGGCGCGACGGAGACGGAGATGGCGCTGACCGTGTCGGGGCGTACTCCGCGGCGCAGGTCCGAGAAGGCCCACACCAGGACCGTGTCCCAGCCGTTCCCGGGCAGTACTCGGGGAGTTCGGGGCGATCCGGGGGTAAGTGCGCGGCGCCCACGAGGTCCTGGATCACGAACTCCGGCCAGGTGTCCGCCATTCCCACGACCCGCTCCAGCATGTCGGGGCGGTCGGCGAGGCTCGATATCCTCGGCTGCGTGATCTTCGGCTCCGTGATCTCCGGCATGGGGTCACCGTAGGGGGATCCGGTGTGCCGGGCATCGGATTACCGCTGCCGCGCTCGTACGAAGCGCGCGCGTTCCTGCGCCGGGAGCCGCTCGGTCGCGTACCGCACGGTGATGCGCGGCAGGTCATTCGGGTGCTGCTCCAGGAACGCCACCAGCAGGGGCGCGTCCCGGCGGCCGATCTCGCGCAGCATCCAGCCGAGCGCCTTGTGGATCAGCGGTTCCGGATCGTGGCACAGGGCGCGCACCAGGCGGAACGTCGGCTCGAAGCGCCCCTGGCGGATCAGCGCCAGGGTGGCGACGACGGCGATCCTGCGGTCCCAGAGCCAGGACGAGGCGGCCAGCCCGTCCAGGACGTCCCAGAAGCCCTCCTCGGGCCCGTCCACGAGCCACGGCCCGAGCACGAGGTGGGCGGAGGCGTCCACCAGGTCCCAGTTGTCCACGCACCGGGTGCGCGCCAGGTAGAAGTCGACCAGGTCCCGGCGTTCCGCGCCCCGGGCCGTCCGCGTCCGCTCGGCCAGCACCAGCACCCCGGCCAACCGCTCCTCGTGCACACGGCTGCGCAGCAGCGCGTCCACGTCCTCCCGGGTCAGCTCCCGGTGTGCCCGGGCCAGCTCGCGTACCACGGGCACCCGCACGCCGAGCAGTTCATCGTCTTCCGGCGGCCGCAGCACCCGCAGCTGCTGGATCCTGATGTCCGGCTCGGCCCCGTCCCGCAGCGCGCTCCGCAGGGCCTGCAGCGCATGGGTCGTCATGTCCGGGGACGGTAGCGCAGGGTGGGCGGGCCGCCGCCGTCAGCCGCCGCACTGCCGCAGCATCGTCTCCTTGTCGGCGGACGTCACGGGCAGGTCGTACTTCAGGGACACCTGGGCGAAGCGCACCGAGTAGGCGCAGCGGATCCGACGGTCGGGCGGCAGCCAGGACGCCGGTCCGGAGTCTCCCTTCGCGCTGTTGGTCGGCCCGTCCACCGGGACGAGGTTGAGCGGGTCGTTGGCGATGGACTCCCGCTTGTCCTCCGTCCAGCGCGAGGCGCCCATCTGCCAGTCGTAGGACAAGGGCATCACGTGGTCTATCTGCACCTTCGTCGCACGGGACTTGGTGAACTCGATGACCTTGCCGGTGTACGGGTCGTGCAGCGTCATGGACGTGACGACGCAGTCGGAGCCCTTACGGAAGCGCAGGTCCCGGCCGTCGCGCTTGAGGAGGTCGTTGCGCGTGTCGCAGCCGTTGCGGGAGAAGGGGACGTCGCGTGGCGCCGAGTCCATCCAGGCGTAGCCGAACTCGTCCCGGTCGTAACCCGTCCTGGGGCCGCGGCCCTTCGTGGCCACCTTCTCGATCAGGGCGCGCGCCTTCGCCCTGTCCTCGGTGGAGGTGATCGACGCCAGTCCCGGCTTCGTGCCGTCCGGGTTGTCCAGCGGGTTCACGGCCCGGGGGTCGCCGGCGGCCGGGGCACCGGATCCGGAGGCTCCGCTGCCGTCCACCGGAGGGGCCAGGCCCTCGCAGCCGGTCAGCGCCGCACCGGCGAACACCATGGCGACGGCCAGTGCCGCCCCGCCCCTCAGACGCCTCACCCTGCGCCCCTCCCCTGCTTGCCCGTGCCGCCCTCGCGCGGGCGGCCTGTGTCTCGTCCCACGGTAGCGAGGCGAAGGTTCACACCACACCGGCCCGAAGGGGCGTTCCGGGACCGGGTCCGGAACCGGGCCCGGCCCGAAGCCGGTGCCGCACCAGGCCCGGTCCCCGCCTGTCAGGACCCCAGGACCGACGTCAGGAACTCCCCCACCCACGCCAGCAGTTCCCGTCCGACCAGCGGCTTGCCGCCGACCTTCGCCGTCTTCGGGCGCGGTACCAGCACCTGGTGCGCCGCCGGCTTGATGACGGCCCCCGGGTACAGCCGCTTGAGCCGCAGCTCCTGCGACTCGCGCAACTCCACCGGCGCGAACCGGATGTTGGTGCCCTGCAGCACGATCTCGCCGACCCCGCACGCCCGGGCGAACATGCGCAGGCCCGCCACGAGCAGCAGGTTCTCCACCGGCTCGGGCAGCTTGCCGTAGCGGTCGACGAGTTCCTCGCGGACGGCCTTGATGTCCTCCTCCGAGTTGGCGGAGGCGATGGCGCGGTAGGCCTGGAGGCGCAGGCGCTCGCCGGGTGCGTAGTCGTGCGGGACGTGCGCGTCGACGGGCAGCTCGATCTTGACCTCGAGCGGCGGCTCCTCCTCGATGCCGCCGGTCTCCAGCTGGCGCCGGTAGTCCGCGACGGCCTCGCCGACCATCCGCACGTACAGGTCGAAGCCGACGCCCGCGATGTGGCCGGACTGCTCGCCGCCGAGGAGGTTGCCCGCGCCGCGGATCTCCAGGTCCTTCATGGCGACGTACATGCCGGCGCCCATCTCCGTGTGCTGGGCGATGGTCGCGAGCCGTTCGTGCGCCGTCTCGGTCAGCGGCTTCTCCGGCGGGTAGAGGAAGTAGGCGTAGCCGCGCTCACGGCCACGTCCGACCCGGCCGCGCAGCTGGTGCAGCTGGGACAGTCCGAAGTTGTCGCCGCGCTCCACGATCAGGGTGTTGGCGTTGGAGATGTCGATGCCGGACTCCACGATCGTCGTGGACACCAGCACGTCGAACTTCTTCTCCCAGAAGTCGACGACGACCTGCTCCAGCGCCGACTCGGACATCTGGCCGTGCGCGGTGGCGATGCGCGCCTCGGGGACGATCTCGCGCAGGCGGGCGGCGGCCCGGTCGATCGACTCGACGCGGTTGTGGATGTAGAAGACCTGGCCCTCGCGCAGCAGTTCGCGGCGGATGGCGGCGCCGATCTGCTTCTCCTCGTACGGGCCGACGAAGGTCAGCACCGGGTGGCGCTCCTCCGGCGGGGTGGTGATGGTCGACATCTCGCGAATGCCGGTGACCGCCATCTCCAGGGTCCGGGGGATCGGGGTCGCGGACATGGTCAGCACGTCGACGTTGGCGCGCAGCTTCTTCAGCTGCTCCTTGTGCTCGACGCCGAACCGCTGCTCCTCGTCGACGATGACCAGGCCGAGGTCCTTGAACTTCGTCTCGGAGGAGAACAGCCGGTGCGTGCCGATGACGACGTCGACCGAGCCCTCGCGCAGGCCCTCCAGGACGGCCTTGGCCTCGGTGTCGGTCTGGAAGCGGGACAGGGCCTTCACGACCACCGGGAACTGCGCGTACCGCTCGCTGAACGTGCCGAAGTGCTGCTGCACCAGCAGGGTCGTCGGCACGAGCACGGCGACCTGCTTGCCGTCCTGGACGGCCTTGAAGGCGGCCCTCACCGCGATCTCGGTCTTGCCGTAGCCGACGTCGCCGCAGACCAGGCGGTCCATGGGGATCGACTTCTCCATGTCCTCCTTGACCTCGGCGATGGTGGTGAGCTGGTCGGGCGTCTCCGCGTAGGGGAAGGCGTCCTCCAGCTCGCGCTGCCAGGGGGTGTCCGGCCCGAAGGCGTGCCCGGGGGCCGCCATCCGGGCGCTGTACAGCTTGATGAGGTCGGCGGCGATCTCCTTGACGGCCTTCTTGGCGCGGGCCTTCGTCTTCGTCCAGTCGGCGCCGCCCAGGCGGTGCAGGGTGGGCGCCTCGCCGCCGACGTACTTGGTGATCTGCTCCAGCTGGTCGGTGGGGATGTAGAGCCGGTCGCCGGGCTGGCCGCGCTTGGCGGGGGCGTACTCGACGACCAGGTACTCGCGGGTGGCGCCCTGCACGGTGCGCTGCACCATCTCGATGTAGCGGCCCACGCCGTGCTGCTCGTGGACGATGTAGTCGCCCGCCTCCAGGGTGAGCGGGTCGATGGTCTTGCGGCGGCGGGCCGGCATGCGGGCGCCCTCGCGGCCGGACGCCTTCTGGCCGGAGAGGTCGGTCTCGGTCAGCACCGCGAGTCTGAGGGCCGGGTCGACGAAGCCGTGGTCGATCGAGCCGCACGCCACGTGCACCACGGACGGGGAGATCTCGCCGAGGTCCCCGTCGAGGCGGGCGGCGATGCCCTCGCCACCGAGCACCTCCACCGTACGGGCGGCCGGGCCGTGGCCCTCGGTGACGAACACCGTCCGCCAGCCGTCGGCGAGCCAGCCCTTGGTGTCGGCGAGGGCCTTGGCGGTGTCCCCGCGGTAGGTCTCCGGGGCGTGCATGCCGAGCTTGAGGGTGTCGGCGTCCAGCTCTTCGTCCGCGGCGAACGGCGACACCGACCACCACATCATGTCCAGCTCGCGCGCCCGGTCGCGCACGTCCGCGATGGACCACAGGGAGGCCGCGCCGACGTCGATGGGCGCTTCCCCGCCGCCGGCGGTGGCCGCCCAGGAGGCGTGCAGGAACTCCTGCGAGGTGGCGACCAGGTCCGACGCGCGCGTACGCACGCGCTCCGGGTCGCACACGACGGCCATGGACCCCTTGGGCAGCACGTCGAGCAGCAGCTCCATGTCGTCGACCAGGACCGGGGCGAGTGACTCCATGCCCTCCACGGCGATGCCCTCGGCGATCTTGCCGAGGAGTTCGCCCAGCTCGGGGTGCTGTTCGGCCAGGGCCCGGGCACGCGCGCGTACGTCCTCGGTGAGCAGCAGCTCGCGGCAGGGCGGCGCCCACAGGCCGTGCTCGGCGATCTCCAGGGAGCGCTGGTCGGCGACCTTGAAGTAGCGGATCTCCTCGACGTCGTCGCCCCAGAACTCCACGCGCAGGGGGTGTTCCTCGGTGGGCGGGAACACGTCGAGGATGCCGCCGCGCACGGCGAACTCGCCGCGCTTCTCCACCAGCTCCACGCGCGCGTAGGCGGCGGCGGCGAGGGCCTCCACCACCTCGTTCAGATCGGCGCTCTGCCCGGTCCGCAGCGCGACGGGCTCCAGGTCGCCCAGCCCCTTGACCTGCGGCTGGAGCACGGACCGTACGGGCGCGACGACGACGGAGACCGGGCCGGTCTCGGGGTCGTCGGGGCGGGGGTGGGTCAGGCGGCGCAGCACGGCCAGGCGGCGGCCGACGGTGTCGCTGCGGGGGCTGAGCCGCTCGTGCGGCAGCGTCTCCCAGGAGGGGTACTCCACGACGCCCTCGGGCGGGAGGAGGGAGCGCAGGGCGGCGGCCAGGTCCTCCGCCTCGCGGCCCGTCGCCGTCACCGCCAGCACCGGGCGGCCCGTGTCCCGGGCCAGGGCGGCCACCGCGAAGGGGCGGGCCGCGGGAGGGCCGACCAGGTCGACGTGCATGCGGTTGCCGTCTGCGGCGGCCCTGATCGCTTCGGCGAGGGCGGCGTCCTTGACGACGGCGTCGAGCAGACCGTGCAGGCTCATGGGGGGTGTTTTCCGTCCGGGGAGTCCAGGGGGTGGGCAACGCGACTGGCCCGACGCGCGCCGCGGGCCGGGGGTCTCCAGCGTACGACGCTGCGCGGCCCGGCGTCGGGGCCTGTGGATGACGCCCCCGGGTGCGAGGTCTCGGCGTCGGTGTCCGGGCCGGCCGGCCCTCGCCGCGCGCAGCGACCGGCGCCGGGTAGTCCTGGAGTGGACTTCCCGGCGCCGGGTTCCCCGCAACCCCCGTATGCGGTGGCTCCTCGCGGTGACGCGTGACTACTCCGTCGCGATCGCGTTCAGCACGTTCATCCGGCCCGCCCGGAACGCCGGGATCAGGGCCGCGAACAGGCCCACGAACGCCGAGCCGAGGAAGACGCCGATGATCGTCGGCCAGGGGATGTCCAGGACCATCAGGCCCTCCAGCTCCAGCAGCTGCTGGGCCGTGGCGCCCCAGCCCATGCCGAGGCCGAGGCCCAGCAGGGCGCCGAAGAGGGCGATGACCACCGACTCCATGCGGATCATGCGGCGCAGCTGACGGCGGGAGAGGCCGATCGCCCGCATCAGGCCGATCTCCCTGGTGCGCTCCACCACCGACAGGGCCAGGGTGTTCACCACGCCCAGGATGGCGACGATGATCGCCAGGGCCAGCAGGCCGTAGATCATGTTGAGCAGCTGGCCGATCTGGTCCTTCAGAGCGTCCTTGTAGTCGGTCTGGTCGCGCACGGTGTACTGCGGGTAGTCGTGCAGGGCCGACCTCAGGGACTTGTAGGCGGCGTCCTGCTGACCCTCCTTGGCGCTGGCGAAGACCAGCGAGTCCAGCGGCATCTTGTCGGCCGGGACGTACTTGGCCATCGTCGCGATGGAGGTGTACATCGCGCCCGCGTCGATCACGACGTCACTGCTGGTGATCGCCCGGACCGTGAGGTCGGCCGCGGAGCCGTCCTTGAAGGCCACCTTGATCTTCGAGCCGAGGCTGATGCCGTGGTCCTCGGCGAACTTCTCGTGCACGGACATCGAGTCCGGCTGGTAGGCGTCGGGCAGCTTGCCGGCGACGGTCTCGGTGCGCAGGTCGGTCGCGTACGACGGGTCGGCCGCCGTGATCGCCGTGTCCTTGAGGGTCTTGCCGTCGGGGGTGGTGAAGTCGGCCTTGGTCCACTTGTACTCGGTGACCCGCTCCAGCTCCGGCGTCGACTTCATGGCCTTGACCGCCTGCGGGGTGATCAGCTGGCCGCTGTCGGACTGGACGATGAAGTCCGTGCCGACGGTCTTGTCGAGCTGGTCGGTTGCGGAGGCCACCATGGAGGAGCCGACCACGGACAGGCACGCCACCAGGGCGAGGCCGATCATGAGCGCGGCGCCCGTCGCTCCGGTGCGGCGCGGGTTGCGCAGGGCGTTGCGCTCGGCCATGCGGCCCACGGGGCCGAACATCCGCAGCAGGACCGCGCCGAGGACCCGGACCACGGCGCCGGCGAGCAGCGGGCCGATGACGACGAAGCCGATCAGCGACAGCACCACGCCGATGCCGAGCCACAGCGAGCCGTCGGTGGCCTTGTCGGCCGCCGCCGCCAGGTACAGGGCGAAGGTGCCGCCGGCGGTGAGGACGGTACCGGTGATGCCGCGGATCCAGCCGGCCTTGGCGTCCGCCGGGGCGCCCGCGTCGCGCAGCGCCGCCATCGGGGAGATCTTGCCGGCGCGCCGGGCGGGCAGGTAGGCGGCGAGCACGGTGACGACCACGCCGAGGACGAGTCCGACCACGGGGGTCGTCCAGGCGACGGTGAGGTCGTCGGTGGACAGTTCCATGCCCATCTGGCCCATGAGCTTCATGAGGCCGACGGCGAGGCCGACGCCCGCGCCCACGCCGAGCACCGAGCCGACGAGGCCGAGCAGCAGCGCCTCGGCCAGCACCGAGCGGTTGACCTGCTTGCGGGAGGAGCCGATGGCCCGCATCAGGCCGATCTCGCGGGTGCGCTGGGCGACCAGCATGGAGAAGGTGTTGATGATCAGGAAGATGCCGACGAGGAGGGCGATCCCGGCGAAGCCGAGCATCGCGTACTTCATGACGTTCATGAAGCCCTCGACGTCCTTCTGGTTGGCGTCGGCGGTCTCCTTGGCGGTCTTGACCTGGAAGTCGCCGCCGAGCTCGGTGGTGACGTTCTTCTTCAGCTGTGCGTCGCTGACGCCGGCGGCCGCGGTGACGTTGACGTTGGTGTAGACACCCGGCTCGCCGACCAGGGCCTGCTGGGCGGTCTTCGTGTCGAGGTAGAAGATCGCGGCGCCGGGGTTGGTGACGGTGAAGTCGGCGATGCCGCAGATCCTCGCGGTGTGGTTGCCGACCGCGGTGAGCACGGTGATCTCGTCGCCGAGCCTCAGGCCGTGCTTGTCGGCGGTGTCGGCGTCGACCATGATCTGGTCGCCGCCCTCGGGCGCCGCACCGGAGGTGATCTTCATGGTGCGGGCGTCGGTGGCGTTCCAGCTGCCGACGATGGTCGGGCCGCCGCTGGTGGGCGAGAGGCTGTCCTTGTCGGCGTCGACGACGGTGACCGACGTGGAGAACACCGTGCCCTCGGCGGACTTCACGCCCTCGGCCTTGCGCACCTCGCCGAGCACGGAGGCGGGCATGACCGGCGGCTTGCCGTTGTCGGCGGTGGTCTCACCGCTGTCGGAGGCGCCCTTGGCGCTGACCGTGACGTCGGAGGAGGTGGCCGCGAAGAGCTTGTCGAACGTGGTGGACATGGTGTCGGTGAAGACGAGCGTCCCGCAGACGAAGGCCACCGACAGCAGGACGGCGACCGCCGACAGGGCCATGCGTCCCTTGTGCGCGACGAAGTTGCGCATGGAGGTCTTCATGACGGTCATGACGTGCGCCCCCGGGCGTCGAAGTCCTTCATGCGGTCCAGGACGGCCTCCGCGGTCGGCTTGAACATCTCGTCGACGATCCGTCCGTCGGCGAGGTACAGCACCCGGTCCGCGTAGCTGGCGGCGACCGGGTCGTGGGTGACCATGACGATGGTCTGGCCCAGCTCGGTCACCGAGCGGCGCAGGAAGCCGAGGACCTCGGCGCCGGCGCGCGAGTCGAGGTTTCCGGTCGGCTCGTCACCGAAGATGATCTCGGGCCGGGCGGCGAGCGCCCGTGCCACGGCGACGCGCTGCTGCTGGCCGCCGGAGAGCTGGGTGGGCCGGTGCTTGAGCCGGTCGGCGAGCCCGACGGTCTCCACGACCCGCGCGAGCCACTGCTTGTCCGGCTTGCGGCCCGCGATGTCCATGGGCAGCGTGATGTTCTCGATGGCGTTCAGCGTCGGCAGCAGGTTGAACGCCTGGAAGATGAACCCGATCCGGTCCCGGCGCAGCTGCGTCAGCTTCTTGTCCTTCAGGCCGGTGATCTCGGTGTCGTCGAGGTAGATCTGCCCGCTGGTGACGGTGTCGAGCCCGGCGAGGCAGTGCATCAGCGTGGACTTGCCGGAGCCCGAGGGGCCCATGATCGCGGTGAACTGGCCGCGTTCGATGTCCACGTCGACGTGATCGAGGGCGACGACACGGGTCTCTCCGGACCCGTACGCCTTCACGACCTGCCGCGCCCGCGCGGCAACGGCCGTACGCCCTCCAGTGCCCCCGTGCCTGGGAATGGTTACAGCCGAAGTCACGGTATGTCTCCTATATCGGTCAGCAGTTGGTGAAGGCGGTTGCCCGGTCGGCAGCCGCGGTGTGCGTCGCCGGACCTCGCTTCCGTCCGGCGTGCCTTCAGTCTCGCCGTGGGGAGGGGCCCCGCGCCCTGGTGTTCAGCGCAGTCTTCTGCTGAGGAAAACCCCACCCCCGCCGGTGTGTGAAACCGCCCCCCGGCGGCGTAAAGCCAGGTTAAGGAACGCCCCCTCGGCGTCTCGTCCTCCGCCGGTACGAACCCTCCCCGGGTCGTAGTACGGAGGTACCCCTAGGGGCAGTCCACCGAGGGGTGGAGTCCGTCTCAGGGTCGGCTCCTCCCCTCGGCCCGTCGAGACTCCACCCTCCCGCGACGTCAGGGTCAAGTGGGAAGCTGTCCGCGGCAGATACGTGCAAGGGGCAGGCACAGGGACGACGGCCCCGGCGAGGGCGGCCGGTGCCAGGGGGAGGGACCCGGGGTGGGCAGCACGAGTCCGGCAGCACAGGAGACCGCACGGCCCGTCGCGACCGGCCGGCGCGGGGCGGTGGTCGCCGCGCTGATGCTGTCGATGGCGCTGGCGGCGCTGGACTCCACCATCGTCTCGACCGCCGTCCCCCAGATCGTCGGGGACCTGGGCGGCTTCTCGGTCTTCTCCTGGCTGTTCTCCGGTTATCTGCTGGCCGTGACCGTCACGCTGCCCGTCTACGGCAAGCTCTCCGACACCTTCGGCCGCAAGCCGGTGCTGATCGCGGGCTCGGTGGTGTTCCTGCTGGGCTCCCTGCTGTGCGCGCTGGCCTGGAACATGGGGGCGCTCATCGCCTTCCGCATCGTGCAGGGCCTGGGCGGTGGCGCGCTGCAGGGCACCGTGCAGACCCTGGCCGCCGACCTCTACCCGCTGAAGGACCGGCCCCGCATCCAGTCGAAGCTGTCCACGGTGTGGGCGGTGTCGGCGGTCGCCGGGCCGGGTCTCGGCGGGCTGCTCGCCGCGTACGCGGACTGGCGCTGGATCTTCCTGGTCAACCTGCCGGTCGGCGCGGTGGCGCTGTGGCTGATCGTCCGTCACCTGCATGAGCCGGAACGCGCCGAGTCCACCCGCGCGCGGGTGGACTGGGCCGGCGCGCTCGCGGTGTTCGCCTGCGGCGGGGTGCTGCTGACGGCCCTGGTGCAGGGCGGGGTGGCGTGGCCGTGGCTGTCGGCGCCCTCGCTGGCCCTGTTCGGCACGGGCCTCGCCCTGGTGGCGGTGGTGGTGCTGGTGGAGCGCCGCGCGGCGGATCCGATCATCCCGGGCTGGGTGTGGCGGCGCCGGACGATCGCCGCGGTCAACCTGGCCCTGGGCGCGCTGGGGCTGCTGATGGTCGCGCCGACGGTCTTCCTGCCCACCTACGCCCAGTCGGTGCTGGGCCTGGCGCCCGTGGCCGCCGGATTCGTGCTCTCCGTGTGGACCTTGAGCTGGCCGGTGTCGGCGGCACTGAGCCAGCACGTCTACCGCAGGATCGGCTTCCGCAACACCGCGATGCTCGGCATCGGGACCGCCGCCCTGATCCTGCTGGCGTTCCCCTTCCTGCCCTATCCCGGGCAG
The DNA here is from genome assembly GCF_031181705.1 of Streptomyces sp. Classification (GTDB taxonomy): domain Bacteria; phylum Actinomycetota; class Actinomycetes; order Streptomycetales; family Streptomycetaceae; genus Streptomyces. The sequence continues at coordinate 73,982 of NZ_JAPSKN010000005.1, read as the reverse complement.
GCCTGGCAGCCGACGCTGCTGATGCTGCTCCTGGGCGCCGCGCTGGGCCTGTTCCAGCTGCCGCTGATCGTCGGGGTGCAGTCGACGGTGGGCTGGGCGGAACGCGGGACGACGACCGCGTCCGTGCTCTTCTGCCGCCAGACCGGCCAGACGGTCGGCGCGGCCGTCTTCGGCGCCGTCGCCAACGGGGTGCTGGCCGCCCGGCTCGGCGGCGCGGGCGACCTCGACTCGGTGACCCGGGCGCTCGACTCGGGCACCGCGCCGGAGGCGACCCGGCGGGCGATCGCCGACGCGGTGCACGCCGTCTACCTGGGCGCCTCGTGCGCGGCGGCGCTGGCGTTCGTGGTGCTGCTGTTCCTCGCGCCGAGGAAATTCCCGGTGCTCAAGGACTGACCGTCCGTACCCTCCGGTCCATGCTGACCCTGCAACGGCTGCGCGCCGGCCACGCGGACGCCCTGCTGGCCTTCGAGCGGGAGAACCGGGCGTACTTCGCGCGGACGGTGCCCGACCGCGGCGACGCCTACTTCACCCCGGCCGGGTTCGCCGAACGCCACCGGGCACTCCTGGAGGAACAGCACGCGCGCGTGTGCCACTTCCATGTCCTCCTGGAGGACGACGTGCTGATCGGCCGCGTGAACCTGCTCGACGTGGCGGACGGCAGCGCCGAGCTGGGCTACCGCGTCGGCGAGCGCGCGGCCGGGCGGGGTGTGGCGACGGCTGCCGTCGCGCTGATGTGCCGGACGGCCGCCGCCGACTACGGGCTGACGTCCCTCACCGCGCGGACGACGCTGGACAATCCCGCCTCCATGAAGGTCCTGACCCGCAACGGCTTCACGCCCGCCGGGGGGACGATCCTGAGCGGCCGGCCCGGACTGCGTTACGTGCGCGGGCAGTTGGCCTCCACCCTCCGCGAAGCACCCTCGAACGACGGTTAACGCGGGTAACACCCGAGGTCACGAGGGTAAGCGCATACCGACCGATCAGTTTGACCAAACCCTCGCGCAGTCCCGGTACTCCGCAGTAACGTGCGTGGCCGCCCGCCCCCCCACCTCCCTGCGGTCCGCCGCACCGGATCCGACCCGCGCAAGGAGCACCGGGATGTTCACGCACAGCAGCAGCGTGATCGTGGCGACGGCGGAGAAGCCGACCAGGGACATCGCCCGGGCGTTTCCGTTGAAACGCGGTGGTCACCGTGACCGGCCCCGACCGGGACGACCTCGACGAGTTCTACACCGGCTACGGCTCCCTGTCGCCCATGCGCAACGGCCTGGCCATCGCCGGCGACTACATCTCCGCCGCGACCGTCCTCGGCACCGGCGGCGTCATCGCCCTGTTCGGCTACGACGGGACCGTCCTGGCCCTGAGCACGGCCCTGTCACTGATGCTGCTGATGTTCCTGCTGGCCGAACCGCTGCGCAACGCGGGCCGGTTCACCATGGGCGACGCGCTCACCCGCCGGATGCCCGGACGCGCCGTGCGCATCGCGGCCTGCGCGGTGACCCTGGCGGCGCTGCTGCCGCTGATGCTGGTCCAACGGGCGGGGACCGGGCAGTTGATGGCGTTCATCTTCGGCTTCTCCGGCGAGTCGCTGCAGACCGGCTGCATCATCGGCGTCGGCGCCCTGATGATCAGCTACGCGGCGATCGGCGGCATGAAGGGCACCGCCCTCATCCAGATCCTGAAGATCGTGATGCTGCTCGGCTCCGGCCTGGTCGTCGCCGGGCTGATCCTCAACCGCTTCGACTGGGACCCGGGGGCGCTGTTCGGCGCGGCCGCCGAGAACAGCGGCGTGGGCTCGGCGTTCCTCTCGTCCGGACTGCAGTTCTCGGGCGGCGCAAGCCCCGAGCTGGACATGATCACCGCGCAGCTGACGATCGTCCTCGGCGGCGCCTGCCTGCCCCACGTCACGATGCGCATGTACACCGCCTCCAGCGCCCGGCAGGTGCGGCGGTCGATGTCCTGGGCGGTGTCCGGCGTGGCGCTGTTCGCGCTCGTCATCACGGTCGTCGGCTTCGGCGCGACCGCGCTGGTCGGGCGGGCGGTGATCGCCCAGGTCGACCCGCAGGGCAACACGGCCTATCTGCTGGGCTCCCAGGCGGCGTTCGGCGCGGACGTGTCGGCGGCGGAGACGTTCCTGTTCACGACCGTCACCACGGCCGTCTTCCTCACACTGCTCGCTTCCGTCGCCGGGATGATCCTGGCCTGCGCCAACTCCCTGGCGCACGACGTGTTCGCCGCCCGGGTGCAGGAGATGTCCCCGCGCCGCGAGATGGCCCTGGCCCGCGTCTCGGCCCTGGCGGTGGGCGTCCCGGCGATCCTGCTGGCCACCCTCGTGCAGCACCGCAGCCTGCAGCCCCTGGTGACGCTCTCGTTCTGCCTGGGCGCCTCGGCCATCGCCCCCGCGCTGGTCTTCAGCCTCTTCTGGCGCCGCTACACCCGAACGGGCCTGCTCAGCACCCTCATCGGCGGCTCACTGGCGGTGCTGCTGCTGATGCCGGGCACCAACCTGGTCTCCGGCTCACCCGTCTCCGCCTTCCCCGAGGCCGACTTCAACTGGTTCCCGTTCACCACCACGGGCCTGCTCTCCATCCCCTTCGGCTTCGCCTGCGGCTGGCTGGGCACACTGGCCTCCGGCCGCCGCGGGTCGCAGGAGCAACGCCGTCAGTACGAGGCGGTGGAGGGCTGGATCCTGGCGGGCGCGGTACGCAGGAAGGACTGAGCGGGACGCCCTCGGGGCGCGGGGAACCACCTGAACGCCCACCGCCGCCCCGTAGTTCACTCCGCCGTCTGCCCCGCCCAGGCCGCCAGGCTGCTGTGGACATGGTCGATATGGGCCCGCACGCCGTCCCGCCGCTCGGCGTGCTCGCGCAGCAGCCGCTCCGTCTCGCGCTCGACCGCCTCCGCCCGGGCCCGGGCGGCGTCCAGCAGCTCCGCCGCACGTGCCCGGGCCTCCTCCTCCAGGTCGCGGGCCGCGTCCTTCGCGTCGGCGAGGGCCTGCTCCGCCCCGGACAGCACCCCTTCGGCGCGCGCCAGTTCCTCCGCGTGCCGGGCGTCCAGGGCTGCCGCCCGCCCGGCCTCCTCCCGCTCGGTCTCCTCCCACCGCCCGGCGCGTTCCCTCTCCTGTTCGGCCAGCATCCCGGAGGTGCGCTGCCGCATCTCCCGCAGCGCGGCCAGCGCCTCACGGCGCTCCTCCCCCGCCTCGCGCTCGGCCTCGCCCCGCAGCTCGTCGGCCTCGGCACGCGCCACGAGCAGCCGCTGCCGGGCCCGCTCGTCGGCGTCGGCGCGTACGGCCTCGGCGTGCGCCTGTGCGGACTCACGCACGCCGGCCGCCGACGCCCGCGCCCCCTCCACCTGCCGGCGCGCCTCCCGGCACGCCCCCTCCCGCACCGCCGCGGCCTCCTGCTCCCCCAGCTCGAAGAGCCGCCGGGCCCGCTCGCCCAGCGTCTCGTAGGTCTGCGGGCCCAGTCGCGCCACGGCCTCGCGCAGCCGCCCCAGCTCCTCGTCCATCTGCCGGGCGAGCACGGTCAGCCGGGCCGCCCGCTCCCAGGCCGCGTCACGATCCGCGGAGAGGGCCGCGGCGTACGCGTCGACCTGCTCGGGACGGTAACCGCGCCCCCGCACGACCGGAAAGCCGTGCGAGGACACCGATGCGCTGCTCATCCGGGGACCCCTCTCCACCACACCGACGCGACACGCGAGAAATCAGGATGATTTCGCGCACATCTTGGTGGATCAGGCGGAAGTGTCCATAACGCGACACTCCGCACGGGGGTCACGGGCCCCGGCCGCCGTCCGGGCCGCCGGGCCGTACGGCCGTCAGCCCCGCGAGGAGGGAGCGTGCCACCAGGCCGCGACGGCCGCGACGCGCTCCTCGCTCACCCCGGCCTCGCGGAGATTGGCGGTGTGTCCGTGGGCGCAGGCGCCACAGCCGTTGATCCGACTGGCGCGCGACCCGGCCAACTCCGCCACGTCCTGCCGCAACCGCCCTCCCCGCTCGCCTGGAACATGGTGCCGATGCCCTTCATCGCGCCGGGAAGGACGAACGCCGGGTTCTTCATCCGTGCCTGTTCTTCGTGCCGGCACGAGAAGAGCCGGGCCCGGTCACACGAGCGACCGGACCCGGCTCCTCACGGCACGGCGGCCGCGACACGTCACAGCGTCACAGCAAGCCGTCCCACATCTGCTCCAGCAGCACCGACCACCAGCTCTCCGGCGAACCCAGCGCCGCCGGGTCCAGCGCGGCCAACTGCGCCTGGAAGTCGACCGTCCAGCGACCCGCCTGCTCCTGGTTCAGACCGAACCGCAGCCGCCACATCCGGCCCAGCAGCGCCAGGCAGCGCGTGAACTCCGGCAGCCCGGTGTTCACGAACTGCGGCGGTACGGGCGCCCCGCCCGGTCCCGCCTCCACCGGCACCGCGACGATGTTCGCCGTGCCGTACTGGACGCAGATCGCCTTGCCGAAGTCGCTGCCCATCACCAGGTACGAGCCCGCGTCCGAGGCCGGCTGCACACCGCGCTCGGCCGCCAGCTCGGCCAGCGTCGGCACGGGCCGGCCCGGCTGGGCCTGAGCCCAGAAGAACGGGCCCATGTCCAGCGGCAGCCCGGCCGCGACCAGGGTGTGCGCCACGACCGGCGGCACGCCCTGCCGGGACACGGCCGCCTGCTCGAACCGGAACACCCCGGGCCCGAACGCCGCCGCCAGCTCCTGCGCGATGCCCTCCGGCGGGATCGGCGGCACCGCCTGCACCGGCGGCAGCGGAGCGCGCACCGGGGCCGGACGCGCCGGGCCGTCCGCCACCTGGTGCAACTCACCCTGATGGGCCAGCAGTTGCTGCATGCCCTGCTGCCGGCTCGCGTGGTCCGTGCCGTACGGGGCGATGGACGTGATCCGCGCCTGCGGCCACTGCTCCCGGATCATCCGCGCACAGTACGCGCCCGGCAGCTCGCACGACTCCAACTCGGTGTGCAGCTCCAGCACCTGGTCCGGGGGCACGTTCATGGCCCGCAGCTCGTGGAAGATCTGCCACTCCGGGTGCGGCGTGCCCGGCGCCGAACGCCGGATCAGCTGCTGCTCGGAACCGTCCTGGGCGCGGTAGCGCAGCACTGCCTGGTAGCCGGGGCCGACCGTGGGCTGCCCGGTGGGCTGCTGCGGATAGCCGTACGCCGGCGGCTGCCCGGGAACGGGCTGACCGGGCGGCGGCATCACGCCGGGCGGTGCACCGGGCGGCACCGCACCCGGCATGGCACCGTGCGGCACCTGCGGCGCACCGGGCACGCCAGGGGCGCCCGGGACTCCCGGCGCGACGGGTGGTGCGCCGGGGGCCTGCGGCGGCGGAGGCACGCCGGGGCCACCCGCGGGGGGCGCGGCCAGCATGGTCTCCGCGTGATGCACGGGCCCCGGCCCCCCGGGCACTCCGGGGGCACCCGGCGGCTGAGGCGCACCGGGCGGGCCGGGCGGAGTGGGCGCACCGGGCGGAGTGGGCGCACCCGGCACCTGCGGAGCACCGGGCGGATACGGCGCACCGGGCCCACCCTGGGCTCCCGGAACACCGGGCGCGCCAGGAGGCCCCGGCGGCTGCGGAGGCTGGGGCCCACCCGGGCCCATCCGCCCGGGGCCGGCGAGCATCGTGGCGGCGTGATGGACACCGCCGGGCGGAGTCCCACCGGGAGCACCGGGAGGCTGCGGCGCACCGGGACCAGCCGGGGCACCGTGGCCACCCTGCGCGCCAGGGGCACCAGGGGGATTCGGGGCACCCGGCGGCTGCGGCGCACCTGGCCCGCCAGCGGCACCAGGAACGCCCCGGCCACCATGGCTGCCATGGCTGCCGGGGCCACCGGGCCCGTCGGCGGCAGGGGCTCCCGGCCCCTCCGGTCCGAGCGCCGACACCATCTGCGTGGGTACGTAACCGCCCGCCGGCGTACCCGGCGCTCCGGGGCCCGACGGCGCGGGCGTATCGCCCGGCCGCGCACCGGGCGTTCCCGGGGCACCCGGCGGAGGCGGCATGGCCGGGCCCGCGCCCCGGTCGCGTCCCGGCGGCGGGGTCGCCTTGCTGGTCGCGGCGTCGGCGATGTCCCCGGCGTTCGGCGCGGAAGGACCAGCCGGACCACCGGACGCACCAGGCCCACCCGACGCACCCGGCCCCTGCGGATACCCGTACGGCTGACCGGCCTGCGTGGGGGGAGGCGTGCTGCCGTACGGCACACCGCCCGGCGGCGTACCCGGCCCGCCGGGCGCCGCCGCGCCCGCCGCGTTCGGGTCGTCGATCACCGGCGACAGCGCGGTCGGTGGAAGCCGGCTGCCGCCCGACATCAGGGCCGTCTTGGCGTCGGGTGCCGTCGACGGCGGCGTGTCACCGTCGCTCTCGCTCAGCGGCGGCGCGAACACCGTCGCGGGCAGCGGTACGGAACGGTCGTCACCGGCGTCCCCGTTGGTGTCCGTCCCCGCCCACGGAGTCGCCCCCGCGGGCGCACCCGGCGCACCCGCCACCTCCGGAACCCCGGAGGCGTCCGACGCGGCCTCAGCGTCGCTCCCCCCGGCGGCCGGCCACGACGCACCACTCCCCGGCGCGACGGGCACGCCCTCGCCGCCCGAGGCACCCGAGGCACCCACAGAAGTGTCCGCAGCGGCGTCCGCACCAGCCGAGGCCGCCTCCCGGCGGTCCGGGATCCCCAGCTTGTCCGCCGCGTCCTGCAACCACTCCGGCGGCGTCAGCAGGAACGACGTCTGGTTCAGATCCACCCGCGCGGGCGCCGCCGGCGCCGGCTCGTCCGCCGCGTCGGAACGGCCGTACTCCTCCTCGTACCGGCGGATCACCTCACCCACCGGCAGCCCGGGCCACAGCGTGGCCTCGCCGCTGTCCCGCGCGATCACCAGCCGCTGTGCGCCGCCGTCCGACCGCGGCCCGTCCGCCCGGTCCTCGGCCCACACCACGAACCCGAGGTCGAACTCCCGCACCCGCACCTCACGATGCTGGTACGACGGCACGTCCCCGTTGATCCACTCTTCGGCGCGCTCCTGCGCCTGTGCGAAGGTCACCATCGCTGACGTCACTCCCCCACGGCCGACGACGACACCGCGTCCACCGGCACCACACGCGCGAACCCGCCGTCCACCATCAGGTTCGCCACCGTCTCCAACTCCGGCGGATCGCCGGCCAGCCGCGACAGGAAGACGTCGAAGTCGTCCCCGCACGGCAGCAGCAGCCGCTCCACCCGCTCCGCCGGCGGCAGCGAGGGATCCACGTCCCGCACGTCGTCGTACGCGCAGAACCACACCGAGCCGATCCGCTCGCCCTTCACCTTCACGGCCAGCAGGCCGCCCTGGACGAAGGAGACCCCCAGGTAGTCCTTGGTCAGATGGTCACGCAGACACTTGTTGACGTACACCAGGTCGTTGACCGCCGCCTCGTCGCGCACCGTGAAGAACGGCTGGTCGATCAGCAGCCCCAGCTCCGCGTCGAGCGCGGCACCCACCGGCGCGCAACCCCCCGCCGCCTTCAGAAACGACCGGTACGCACCCGGCAGCCGGTAGCCGAGGTCCTCCTCGACGCCCTGCACCTGCGACTCCGTCACCGCCACACCCGACTTGGGCAGCCCGAAGTGCGCCGGACGCGTCTCCTGCAACGGCCGCGTGCCCCGCTTGGCATGGTCGACGCCCGACGTGGCCACCCCGCCGTGATGCCGCAGCAGCGCCTTCACCTCGACCGGGACCAGCTCCAGCCGCCGCGAGCCCACCACGTGGTGCCACGTCCAGCCGTGCGGCGTCGCCACCGCGGGCACCGTGTCCCACAACGCGTGCCCGGACGCCGCCAGCGCCATGTTCGCCGACACGTAGTCCGTCAGCCGCAACTCGTCGACGCCGAAACCCTCCGGCGGCTCCGCGATCTCCGCGGCCGCACGCGCATAGGGCGAGAAGTCGGGGTAACCACGCTCGTCCACCCGTACCCCTCTCGGGTGACGGGCCGCCCGGACCGGGTCCGGGAAATGCACGACCTGCCCGGCGTAGGCCGCGTTCGGCGGCGCGGCTTGCTGCCCGAGCCGACCTGTCGTCATGGCGGTTGCCCCCTGCGGCACTCTGTACGACCCGTATCCACCACCTTTGGCGCACTACGGCCCGTATCGACTGTCACGTCTTCTGTCTCGACCACGGTGCGCCTCGGCCCACCGTCACCGCACGCGCCCACCTCACGGATCACCCTCCGGTTCACTGCATCGATCCCCGAACGGATCACCGCATCGGCCGCGGTGCCGACAGCCTATGCGGTACGACGACACCGGTCACCGGCGCCGGTCCGCACCCCCTCCGCCTCCGTGACCAGGCGTCACCCCACCGTGACGCCACGCCCCGCTACGGGCGTGTCGCCACGCCCCAGCTTCCGCACGAGCCACGGCATTTGGCAGTCTGTGACCTCCCGGGGGATGCACGGAGGGGAAGACGATCATGAACGCGACACAGACGGGACCACACACCGGCAGGTCCGCCGACCCACGAAACGGCGCCCCACACGGCGCCGACCCGCGCCACAACGACCCGCGCAACGGCGAGCCACGGGCCGGCGACCCCCGCATCGGCTGGAGCGCCGCCGAGGCCGCCCGCACCCCCGTCCTCCTCCACCGCCGCGACGGCATCCTCCCCACCGTCGCCGCCGCCCTCTCCGTCCGCGGCGCCACCCTCACCGGCACCGCCGCCCGCGGCGACACACCCCCCGCCCTGCACCCCCTCGTCCAGGACTTCCTCGACACCCTCACCAGCGCCCAACGCGACCGCTTCACCGGCCGCTGCGCCGAGACCATCCTCATCTCCCGCCACATCGCCGCCGCCGACGCCGCCCGCAGCAAACGCGCCGCCCGCAGACCCATGACCAACGGCGAGGCACGCAAAGCCCTCAAGCACGCCAAACTCACCGCCCGGCGCATCCGCGAGGACGGCGACCCCCTCCACGGCAGCTTCGCCACCCCCTGCCGCGCCTGCACCGCGCTCAGCGCCCACTTCGGCGTCCGCATAGTCGACCCCGCGCCCCGGAGCTGACGCGCCCCCACCCCCCCCACACCCGCACGACCGGACACTCCAGCGCGCCCTCCCACGCGCCACCCCGTCACCTCGACGAGACGAAGGGCAGATGCACACCGACCGCACCTCTACCACCCGATTCGCCGTCCCCGTCGACGCCGCCCTGCGCGCCGCCGGCTGGCACCCCGGACGCTGGGACATCAAACAGGCCGAGATCTGGGCCGACGCCCTGCGCGACCACGTCTCCCCCGCCGGCCACCGCCACACCGTCTTCCCCGCGGCCGTCGAGGCCTGGGCCGAATTCGGCGGACTCCACATCACCCCCACCGGCCCCGGCCGCCAGGTGGCCCCCGCCACCCTCCACCTCGACCCGCTGCACGGCCTCCACATGGCCCGCACCCTCGGCGACCTCGGCCGCGCCCTCGACACCGAGGTCTGCCCCCTCGGCGCGGAAACCGACACCCAGGCCCTGCTCGCCATCGACACCGAAGGCCGCGTCTACACCCTCGACCACACCGGCGACTGGTACCTCGGCGCCGACATCGACCAGGGCCTGACCACCCTCATCGCCGGCACCGCACCGGCCCGCCTCACCACCGGCTGACCCGGACCCCGGGACCAGGGCGGAGCTACGACGACGGAATCACCGCCGACACCCGGAAACCCCCCGCGTCCGTCGGCCCCGACACGAACACCCCGCCCAGCGCCGCCACCCGCTCCTTCATCCCCACCAGTCCGTTCCCCCCGGACGGCAACCGCGCCGACGACGCCGCCTCCTCCCCCGGCGGCTCGTTCTCCACCTGCATCGCGATCTCCGACACCCGATGCGCCAGCCGCACGTACGTCTTCGCCCCCGCCGCGTGCTTGTGGACGTTCGTCAGCGCCTCCTGCACCACCCGATACGCCGTCTGCTCCACCTCCGGCGCATACGACCGGGGATTCCCCTCCACCGACAGGTCCACCACCATCCCCGCGGCAGCCGACTGCCCCACCAGCTCCTCGATCTCCGCGAGAGACGGCCCCTCGTCGTCGGCCACCCGCGAAGCCGCCGCCGCGGCGGCCGCCCCCACCGCCGCCAGCGGCACCGACGCGGCCGGCACACGCCGCTCGTTCCCACCGCTGCGCAGCACCCCGAGCATCTCCCGCAACTCGGTCAGCGCCTGCCGCCCCATGTCCCCCACCAGCGCGGCGTTCCGCACCGCCTTCTCGGGATCCTTCCGGGCCACCGCCTGCAACGCCGCCGCGTGCACCACCATCAGACTCACCCGGTGCGCCACCACGTCGTGCATCTCCCGGGCGATCCGCGTCCGCTCCTCGTTCCGGGCCCACTCGGCCCGCTCCTCCGCCCGCTCGGCCAGCAGCTGAAGCTCCCGCTCCAGACTGTCCGCCCGCTCCCGCAGGCTCTCCATCAACCGCCGCCGGGCCCCCACGTACAGCCCGAGCAGCACCGGGGGCGCGGTGAAGCCCAGCGACATCGTGATCGCCGCGAACGGCACGAACCAGTCGCCCAGGTCCAGGTCCCCCCGGACCATGTCCTGCCGCGTCTTCACGAACGTCACGATGAGCGTCCCCACCAGCGACATCCCCGCCAGCGAGGCGATGATCCGCCGCGGCAGCTCGGCCGCGGCGAGCGTGTACAGGCCGACGATGCCCAGCAGGAAACCCATCTGGGCCGGCGTGATGGCGACCGAGACCAGCACGACCGCGATCGGCCACCGCCGCCGCACCACCAGCACGGCACCGGCGAGCACGCCGAACACCACTCCCGCCGCGACCGGGACCCCCGCGTCCCGGGCGAACGGAATCCCCTCAAGGCCGCACTCCAGCGCGGACACCACACCCAGGCTCACATCGAACACGGCACTGCGCCGCCTGGCCCACCACCACGGCCCTCCCCGGGCCGTCACATGGTCTTCCCCCGTCGCGGTCATGCCCCCAGCCTACGGGCGCCCCCGGCCGGTTTTCCGGTGAGTTTCCCGCACTGGCCCACACCACACTCCGTGACCGTTCGGCTGCGAATCCACCCGATATCCAAGGCCAGGGAGCTACGGCTCCAGGGTTGGACCTACGACCGGATCGAGGCGGAGCCTGGCTGCTCGAAGAGAAGCCGGAGCGTCGCGATCCGACCGAGCAGGCGACACCCGCAGCACGCAAGCGCGGGGAACACGAACCGGCCTTCAGGGACAGGGAGCGACAGAAGACCAAGGAGGCCGCAACTGGTGAAGTGGGCCCCCTCTCGGCGCGGGACCGGTTCATCGCCGGCGGGAGAACGTCCTCTTCGTGCAGGGACGTCGGCGCTACCGCGTGATGATTCACGCCACGGCGGACGTCGAACGGGCCGAGCGTTTCCGGGCCGGGCTGGTGGGGGCCGACGTCGCCACGCTGCGGAGGACGACGCGCAAAAGGCACAACCCGAGGACCGTCAGGAAGAACGTGGGCGAGAGCTACCGCGGTTGCCTGGTGATTCGCGTGTCCCAAGGAGCAGACTTGTACCGCCGCATCGAGGGCTGGTGGCACGGAACGGTCTCCGGGATCACGGCATCCGTCTCCTCGGGTAAGGTCTGACGCAGCCATCCGCCATGGGGTAACTGGTAGCCCGCGGGCCTTTGAAGCCCTGTAGTGCTGGTTCGAATCCAGCTGGCGGAGCTGCTCGGTGCGGGCCCCGAACATCACGTCGGGGCCCGCACTCATGTCGAGCACAAAACCCCCCGGTATCCTGCGGATGTCACCCCACCCCATCCACAGCCGAAGGGCATCCCGTGAGCGCCAACCGCCCGGCAGCCGTCGTCGTTCTCGCAGCGGGTGAGGGCACCCGTATGAAGTCGGCCACACCCAAGGTCCTGCACGAGCTGTGCGGTCGCAGCCTCGTCGGGCACGTGCTCGCCGCGGCGGGCGAGCTGAACCCCGAGCACCTGGTCGTCGTGGTCGGCCACGCGCGCGAGAAGGTCACCGCGCACCTCGGCGAGATCGCCCCCGACGTCCGTACCGCCGTGCAGGCCGAGCAGAACGGCACCGGGCACGCCGTCCGGATGGGCCTGGAGGAGCTCGGCGGGTCCGTCGACGGGACCGTCGTCGTCGTGTGCGGGGACACTCCCCTGCTGACCGGCGCCACCCTGCGGGCCCTCGCCGAGACGCACGCCGCCGACGGCAACGCGGTCACCGTGCTGACCGCCGAGGTGCCGGACGCGACGGGCTACGGGCGGATCGTGCGGGACGACGCCACGGGTGCCGTCACCGCGATCGTCGAGCACAAGGACGCCACCGACGCCCAGCGGGCGATCCGGGAGATCAACTCGGGTGTGTTCGCGTTCGACGGTCAACTGCTCGCCGACGCGCTGAAGAAGGTGCGCACGGACAACAGCCAGGGCGAGGAGTACCTGACGGACGTGCTCGGGATCCTGCGGGAGGCCGGGCACCGGGTCGGGGCCTCGGTTGCCGGGGACCATCGCGAGATCGCCGGGATCAACAACCGGGTGCAGCTGTCCGAGGCCCGGCGCATTCTGAACGACCGGCTGCTGACCGAGGCGATGCTCGCCGGTGTGACCGTCATCGATCCGGCGACCACCTGGGTCGACGTGACCGTGACGTTCGAGCAGGACGCCGTCGTCCACCCGGGCACGCAGCTGCACGGCGCGACGCATCTGGGCGAGGGCGCGGAGGTCGGTCCGAACGCGCGGCTGAAGGACACCCGGGTCGGTGCCGGTGCGCGCGTGGACAACACGGTGGCCGACGGCGCCGAGGTGGGCGCGGGGGCGTCGGTCGGGCCGTACGCGTACTTGCGTCCGGGGACCCGTCTGGGCGCGAAGGGCAAGATCGGTACGTACGTGGAGACGAAGAACGCCTCCATCGGCGAGGGGACGAAGGTGCCTCACCTGTCGTACGTGGGGGACGCGACGATCGGTGAGTACACGAACATCGGCGCCGCGAGCGTGTTCGTGAACTACGACGGTCAGGAGAAGCACCACACGACGGTCGGGTCCCATTGCCGGACGGGTTCGGACAACATGTTTGTGGCGCCTGTCACGGTCGGGGACGGCGCGTACACCGCCGCCGGGTCCGTGATCACGAAGGACGTGCCGCCCGGTTCGCTGGCCGTGGCCCGTGGTCAGCAGCGGAATATCGAGGGTTGGGTGGCTCGTAAGCGTCCGGGGAGTGCTGCCGCGAAGGCGGCGGAGGCGGCGTCCCGGGAGCCGGACGGCGAGGGGTGACCGGAAACCGGTGCCTCAAACACGGCGTACGGTGATAAGTGCACACCCGCACCCCCACCAGCTGAGACGGCCTCCGGCAAGCCGGCTGCGAGGTCTCTCGACACCCAGCTGCGACACCTCTGAGGAGACAGTGCTGTGACCGGGATCAAGACGACCGGCGAGAAGAAGATGATGTTCTTCTCCGGCCGCGCCCACCCCGAGCTTGCGGAGGAGGTCGCCCAACAGCTGGGTGTCGGGGTCGTCCCGACGAAGGCCTTCGACTTCGCCAACGGTGAGATCTATGTGCGTTATCAGGAGTCGGCGCGGGGTGCCGACTGCTTCCTGATCCAGAGCCACACGGCTCCGATCAACAAGTGGATCATGGAGCAGTTGATCATGATCGACGCGCTGAAGCGCGCGTCGGCCCGCTCCATCACGGTCATCGTGCCGTTCTACGGTTACGCGCGGCAGGACAAGAAGCACCGCGGGCGTGAACCGATCTCGGCGCGTCTGATCGCGGACATGATGAAGACGGCGGGCGCGGACCGGCTGCTGACCGTGGATCTGCACACGGACCAGATCCAGGGCTTCTTCGACGGTCCGGTGGACCACCTGTTCGCGCTGCCGCTGCTGGCGGACTACGTGGGCCGGAAGGTGGACCGGGAGAAGCTGACGGTCGTGTCGCCGGACGCGGGCCGGGTGCGGGTCGCGGACCGCTGGTGCGACCGGCTGGGTGCGCCGCTGGCGATCGTGCACAAGCGGCGGGACAAGGACGTCGCGAACCAGGTCACCGTCCACGAGGTCGTGGGTGAGGTGAAGGGTCGCGTGTGTGTCCTGGTGGACGACATGATCGACACGGGTGGGACGATCTGCGCCGCGGCGGACGCGCTGTTCGCGCACGGTGCGGAGGACGTGATCGTGACGGCGACGCACGGTGTGCTGTCGGGTCCGGCGGCGGACCGTCTGAAGAACTCGCGGGTGAGTGAGTTCGTGTTCACGAACACGCTGCCGACGCCGTCGGAGCTGGGCCGGGATCTGGACAAGATCTCGGTGTTGTCGATCGCGCCGACGATCGCGAGTGCGGTGCGTGAGGTGTTCGAGGACGGTTCGGTGACGAGCCTGTTCGACGAGCAGTAGAGATCGTTTTGGGTGCGGCCTCCCCCTCTGAGTAGACTGCTGCAGTTGCTCGGCGAGGGAGGCCGTTCCCGTTTGTGGACGGGGTGCGGTGGTCCGTTATCGACGCGCTCTTCGTAGCAGGCCGTTCGTGGCCGGGTGACCACGTCCGTTTCTGACTTCGAGGAGTGAGTGTTATGTCCGAGGTGAAGATCTCCGCCGCCACGCGCACCGAGTTCGGCAAGGGTGCCGCGCGCCGCATCCGTCGTGAGGACAAGGTTCCGGGTGTCCTGTACGGGCACGGGTCGGACCCGATCCACCTGACGCTGCCGGGCCACGACCTGCTGCTGGCGCTGCGTACGCCGAACGTCCTGATCTCGCTGGACATCGACGGCAAGTCCAACGAGCTGGCGATTCCGAAGTCCGTGCAGCGTGACCCGCTGAAGGGCTTCCTGGAGCACGTGGACCTGCAGCTGGTGCAGCGGGGCGAGCAGGTCAACGTCGAGATCTTCGTGCAGACCGAGGGTGAGCTGGCTCCGGGCGGCAACCTGCTGGAGCACGTGCTGAACGCGCTGCCGGTCACGGCCGAGGCCACCCACATCCCGGAGTCCGTGACCGTCTCCGTCGAGGGTCTGACGGCCGGTGACTCGATCCTGGCCAAGGACATCCCGCTGCCGAAGGGCACGGCGCTGGCTGTCGAGGAGGACACCGTCGTGCTGCAGGTCCTCGCCGCGCAGGCCGAGGAGACCCCGGAGGGCGAGGAGGGCGCTGGGGACGAGGCCGCCGAGGCCTGATCCGCTGCGTCGTCGTTCGTCGGCCGCTGTTCCCGTGCGGGGCAGCGGCCGACGCGTATGAAGGAGACATGGACGTGACGACCGATGCCGCCGCTCCCTGGCTGATCGTGGGGCTGGGCAATCCGGGGCCGGAGTACGCGGGCAACCGGCACAACGTGGGCTTCATGGTGGCCGATCTGCTGGCGGACCGGGTCGGGGGGAGGTTCAAGCGGGCCGGGCGGGCGCAGGCGCAGGTGGTCGAGGGGCGGATCGGGCCGCCGGGTCCGTCGAACCGGCGGGTGATCCTGGCGAAGCCGATGTCGTACATGAACCTGTCGGGTGGGCCGGTGAGCGCGCTGCGGGACTTCTACAAGGTGCCGGTGGCTCATGTGGTGGCGGTGCATGACGAGTTGGACATCGACTACGGGATGCTGCGGCTGAAGCTGGGTGGCGGGGACAACGGGCACAACGGTCTGAAGTCGATGACGAAGGCGTTCGGGGCGGACTATCACCGGGTGCGGTTCGGGATCGGCCGGCCGCCGGGGCGGATGCCGGTGGCGGATTTCGTGCTGAAGGATTTCTCGTCGGCGGAGCGCAAGGAGCTGGACTACTTGGTGGACCGGGCGGCGGACGCGGTGGAGTGCCTGGTGATCGACGGGCTGGAGCGGGCGCAGAGTACGTACAACTCCTGACTTGTCGCCCGGCGAGGTTGACGGGTCGTTGAGGCATGGCCAATGATCCCGGCCATGCCTGCCCATGCCCCCTCCTCTCGTCCGGCCTCGGTCGTCGTGCTGCGGTTCGGGCGGTTCGTGGCGATGGGCGCGGTCGCGGTGCTGATCCTGGTCGCGGGGGTGTGGGCGTCGTGGGGTACGGCGCAGCACGTGATGCTGCCCAAGGGCCGGGAGCAGGGCACGGTCGAGGTGGCGCGGTGCGGGGAACAGACGTGCTGGGGCCGGTTCGCGCCGACGTCGGCGGGGGCGCAGCCGCGGTCGAAGGTGGTGCTGGAGCGGTCGGTCGCGGTGGAGCGGGGCCGGACGTACGCGGTCGTGCTGAAGCCGGGCGGTGACGAGGCGGTGCGCTCGGGTCCGGCGGGTGTGCTGTACGCGTGGGTGCCGCTGGGTGGTGCGCTGTTGCTGGCGTCGGTGGTGGTGGCGGGCGGGTTGCTGCGGACGCGGGCGGCGTGGGCGCTGGCGTTGTCGGGTGGGGCGTTGCTGACGGCCGCTTTCGTGGCTGTCCGACGTTCGTGACCGTCTGAGGGATCGGGGCGTTCTCCAGGTCCGTGGAGGGTGTGAGTGTTGTGTGTTCGTGATTGACGTGCTGCCGGGCTTGGCTGGAAGCTGAGCCGCCCCCTCCACATCTTCCCGTCACTTCTCGAAGATGGACTACTTCCCCATGCGAAGCCTCCCCCGCCTCGGCGCTGTCTGCGCCGCCGCCTCCACCGCCTTCCTGTTCGCTCCCGCCGCGCACGCCACTCCGCCCGGTGACAACGGCACGGTCAAGATCCATGACGCCGCGACGGGCGAGGAGTTGCGCCGCAACGAGCCGCACGTGTGCACGTTCTACCTGGACGCCTTCGGTTTCGACGGCGGTCAGCGGGTCGACTGGCACATCGACGCGATCCCCCCGAGTGAGAACAGGGGGGAGACGGTGGAGTCCGGTGCTCTGACGCTGGACGGCGAGGGGCACGGCCGCAGCGAGGACCTGTCACTGCCCGACGGGCACTACAAGCTGTCGTGGAACTTCGACGGCGAGAAGGGCGCGGCGAAGCACAAGGTGTTCTGGACGGACTGCGAGGACCAGGAGGAGCCCGGTGGTTCGGCGCCGTCCGGGTCGGCGTCGCCGTCGGCCGCGGTGCCCGGGGAGCCGGGCGGGTCGGCGTCCCCGGGTTCGACGGCGGGTGGCGGTGTGCCGGTGTCCTCGTCGCCGTCGGCGCAGACGGAGGGCTCCGGTGACCTCGCCGAGACGGGCGGTGGTGCGCCGGTGGGTGCGCTGTCGGGTGTGGCGGCGGTGCTGCTCGCGGCCGGCGCCTTGCTGGTGTTCCGGCGCCGGGGTGTGCGGCGCGGCTGAGGCGTGAACGGGACGTGCCCCCGGGCCCTGTACGGGCTCGGGGGCACGGTCGTGTCCGGGCTGGGGTTCAGCCGGTGTTGCGCAGGCCGGCCGCCACGCCGTTGACGGTGAGGAGCAGGGCGCGGGCGAGGAGCGGGTCGGGGGTTTCGCCCGCGGCGGCCGCGTCGCGCTGCCGCTTGAGCAGGGCGACCTGGAGGTAGGAGATGGGGTCGAGGTAGGCGTCGCGGATGGCGAAGGTCTGCTTGAGGACGGGTTCGGCGTCGAGCAGTTCGTCCTCGCCGGTGACGCGGAGGACCTCGGCGACGGTCAGTTCGTGTTCGGCCTTGATGGTGTCGAAGACGTGCTTGAGTTCGTCGGGGACGAGGGTGTCGACGTAGTGCTGGGCGATGCGCAGGTCGGTCTTGGCGAGGGTCATCTCGACGTTGGAGATGAAGTTGCGGAAGAAGTGCCACTGGCCGTACATCTCGTCGAGCACGGTGTCGAGGCCGGCCTCGCGCAGGGCCTTGAGGCCGGAGCCGACGCCGAACCAGCCGGGGACGATCTGCCGGGACTGGGTCCAGCCGAACACCCAGGGGATGGCGCGCAGGCCGTCGAGCGAGACGCCGGAGCCGGGGCGGCGGGAGGGCCGCGAGCCCAGGTGCAGGTCGGCGAGCTGGTCCACCGGCGTCGAGGCGAGGAAGTACGTCGGCAGGTCGGGGTCCTCGACGAGGCTGCGGTAGGCGGCGTGGGCGGCGTCGGAGACGACGTCCATGGCGGCGTCCCAGCGGGCGAGGGCCTCGGTGGACTGGCGGGGCGCGGTGTGCAGGGCGGACGCCTGGAGGGTGGCGGCCACCGTGAGTTCGAGGTTCTCGCGGGCCAGGGACGGGATGAGGTACTTGTCGGAGATGACCTCGCCCTGCTCGGTGACCTTGATCTCGCCCTCCAGGGTGCCCCAGGGCTGGGCGAGGATGGCGTCGTGGGTCGGGCCGCCGCCGCGGCCGACGGTGCCGCCGCGGCCGTGGAAGAGGCGCAGACGGACGCCGTAGCGGTGGGCGACGTCGCGCAGGCGGCGCTGGGCGCGGTGGATCTCCCACTGGCTGGTGGTGATGCCGCCGAACTTGGAGGAGTCGGAGTAGCCGAGCATGACCTCCTGGACGTCTCCGCGCAGCGCGACCAGGCGCCGGTAGGAGGGGTCGGAGAGCATGTCCTCCAGGATCGTGTCGGCTGCCTTGAGCTCGTCGGTGGTCTCCAGCAGGGGGACGATGCCGATCTTGGCCCAGCCGGCGTGGAGGTCGATGAGGCCGGCCTCGCGGGCGAGGACGGCGGCGGCGAAGACGTCGTCGGCGCCCTGGCACATGGAGATGATGTAGGACTCGATGACCTCGGGTCCGAAGACTTCCAGGGCCTTCTTGACGGTCTGGAAGACGCCGAGGGTCTTCTCGCCGGGCGCGTCGACGGGCGCGGGGGTGGGGGCGAGGGGGCGCCGGGACCTGAGTTCCTTGGCGAGGAGCTTGGCGCGGTACTCGCGGGGCATGTCGGCGTAGCGCCAGGACTCCTCGCCGAGGCGGTCGAAGAGCTGGCCGAGGGCGTGGTGGTGGGCGTCGGCGTGTTCGCGGACGTCCATGGTGGCGAGCTGGAGGCCGAAGGCGGCGAGGGTGCGGATGGTGCGGGCGAGGCGGCCGTCGGCGAAGAGGCCGCCGCGGTGTGCGCGCAGGGAGTCCTGGACGATCCGCAGGTCGGCGAGGAGTTCGCCGGTGCCGAGGTAGTCGCGTCCGGCCACGTGGGGGGTGCCGTCGGCGAGGCGCTTCTTGGTGTTCTCCAGCTTCTGCCGGATGCAGGTGGCCTTGAGCCGGTAGGGCTCCTCGGCGTTGAGGCGCTTGTAGCGGGGGCTGATCTCGGGGAGGTTCTCCAGGTCGGTCTGGAGGGAGGTCAGCAGTTCCTCGGTGGCGCCGGCGTAGCGGATGGAGTTGGACAGGAAGCCGCGGAGTTCGTCGATGGTCTCCAGGGCGTCGTTGATGCCGTGCTCGTGCTGGAGGATGAGGATGTCCCAGGTCACCTGGGGGGTGACGTTGGGGTTGCCGTCGCGGTCGCCGCCGATCCAGGTGCCGAAGGTGAGGGGGCGGGTGTCGTCGGGGAGCTTGACTCCGGCCCGTTCCAGTTCGGCGGTGAGGTCCTCCAGGACGTCGCCGACGGCGCCGGCGTGGAGTTCGTCGAGGTAGTAGATGGCGTTGCGGGCCTCGTCGGCGGGCTCGGGGCGCACGACGCGCAGTTCGTCGGTCTGCCAGACGAGGTCGATGTTCTCGGCCAGGCGGATGTCGAGGCGGCGGCGGTCGGACTCGATGACCGGGGTCTCCAGGAGCGCGGCGATGCGCCGGAGCTTGTTGAGGACCGACCGGCGTGCGGCTTCGGTGGGATGGGCCGTGAAGACGGGGCGGACGTTGAGGTTGCGGACCGTCTCGCGCAGGTGCTCGGGGTCGGCGTCCTTGAGGCGGTCGGCGGTGCGGGCGAGGAGTCCGCCCTCGGCGGCGCGGCGGGCGCGCAGCTCGCGGCCGCGGTGGACCTGCTCGGTGACGTTCGCCAGGTGGAAGTAGGTGGAGAAGGCGCGGACCAGCTTGGCCGCGGTGTCGAGTTCGGTGCCGCGCAGCAGCTCGGCGGCGGCCTCGCCGTCCTCTCGGGTGAGGCGGCGGACCTTCTCGACGAGTTCCAGGAGCTCGGGGCCCTCCTGCCGGACGAGGGTCTCTCCGAGGAGGTCGCCCAGGCGGCGGATGTCGGCACGCAGCTCACTGCTCGTCGTCGTGGTCTGGTCGTCGGCACTGCTCACAGGTGCGGCTCCTTGCAGTGTTGAAGCTCGTCTGGGAGGGGTACCCGGACGGCGTCTCGCGCGGCGGGCGCCGCTTACGGGGCCGGACGTCCGGGAAGAAATCAGAGCGGACCGCGCTGTCCGACCGACTCAAGGATAGGTGTCGGGCGGGACGCGCAGGCTGTCGGGCTCTTGCCGCGGAGCGACGCACTGCCATACTTACGATGCCGTAGGTTACGGAACCGTAGGAAGCACCGCACGGATTCCCGTGGCCCGGCTACTCCTTCCTCAACCACATACCCCCCAGGGGACGCGTATGACCAGTAGTTCCGACGTGATCGAGGACGCCGCGAAGGCGCCCGGTCAGCCCACCGACGCCGCAGCGGACTCCGCGACGCTGGGCGGCGAGAAGAAGCGGTCCATCGAGCAGATCGCCCTCCTCCTCTTCATCACCGTTCCGTTCCTCGCGCTGCTGGCGGCCGTACCGCTGGCCTGGGGATGGGGGGTGAGCTGGCTGGACCTCGGTCTGCTGGTGTTCTTCTACTTCCTGGGGTGCCACGGCATCACGATCGGGTTCCACCGTCACTTCACGCACGGTTCCTTCAAGGCGAAGCGGCCGCTGAAGATCGCGCTGGCGATCGCGGGGTCGATGGCGGTCGAGGGGCCGCTGGTGCGCTGGGTGGCGGATCACCGCAAGCATCACAAGTTCTCCGACGCGGAGGGCGACCCGCATTCGCCGTGGCGGTTCGGCGAGACCCTGCCGGCCCTGATGAAGGGCCTGTGGTGGGCGCACATCGGCTGGATGTTCGACGAGGAGCAGACGCCGCAGGAGAAGTACGCCCCGGACCTGATCAAGGACAAGACGCTGCGCGCCATCTCCCGCCAGTTCGTGCTGTGGACGGTGGTGTCGCTGGCGCTGCCGCCGGTGATCGGCGGTCTGGTCACGATGTCCTGGTGGGGCGCGTTCACGGGCTTCTTCTGGGGTTCGCTCGTCCGGGTGGCCCTGCTGCACCACGTGACCTGGTCGATCAACTCGATCTGCCACGCGGTGGGCAAGCGCCCCTTCAAGTCGCGTGACCGTTCGGGCAACGTGTGGTGGCTGGCGATCCTGTCCTGCGGCGAGTCCTGGCACAACCTGCACCACGCCGACCCGACCTCGGCGCGGCACGGTGTGATGCGCGGCCAGCTGGACTCCTCCGCGCGGCTGATCCGCTGGTTCGAGATGGCCGGGTGGGCGTACGACGTGCGCTGGCCGTCACGCTCGCGTATCGATTCACGGCGTACCACCGGGGAAGGTGGCTCCCGGCGCGGGAAGGAGCCCGTCGAGGCGGCATGATGGTCGCTGTGGCGACCGACTCGAGCAGCACCCCCAGCAATGACAAGCCGCGGCGAGCGCGTCGCACCCGGATGACCGGTGCCGAACGCCGCCAGCAGCTGCTGGAGATCGGTCGCACCCTCTTCGCCGCCAAGGGCTTCGAGGGCACGTCGGTGGAGGAGATCGCGGCGAAGGCCGGGGTCTCCAAGCCGGTGGTCTACGAGCACTTCGGCGGCAAGGAAGGGCTCTACGCGGTCGTGGTGGACCGCGAGATGCGCCGCCTGCTGGACATGGTGACCAGCTCTCTCACGGCCGGTCACCCGCGCGAACTGTGCGAGCAGGCGGCCTTCGCGCTGCTGGACTACATCGAGGAGTACACGGACGGCTTCCGCATCCTGGTCCGTGACTCGCCCATCCCCCAGTCGACCGGGTCGTTCGCCTCGCTGATCTCGGACATCGCCACCCAGGTGGAGGACATCCTGGGCCGGGAGTTCAAAAGCCGCGGCTTCGACCCCAAGCTGGCCCCGCTGTACGCCCAGGCCCTGGTGGGGATGGTCGCCCTGACCGGCCAGTGGTGGCTGGACGTGCGCAGGCCGAAGAAGGCCGAGGTGGCCGCGCACCTGGTGAACCTGGCGTGGCACGGTCTGGACGGCCTGGAGGCCAAGCCGCATCTGATAGGACGCCGCAAGGCCTAGGCGCGTGGGTTCGTCAGCCTTCCTTGCGCGCCACGGCGAAGACCCGCCGGAACGGGAACGGTGTGCCGTGCGGGCCGGCCGGGTAGGCCTCGCGCAGGGCCGCCCGGTACTCGGCGAGGAAGCCCTCCCGGGCTTCGGGGTCGTCGGCGAGCGCGGTGAGTACGGGCCGCAGCCCGGTCCCCTTCACCCAGTCGAGCACGGGATCCTCACCCGGCAGCAGGTGCAGGTACGTCGTCTCCCACACGTCGGCGTCACAGCCCAGGGAGTTCAGCCGCTCCAGGTAGGCCGCGGGGGTGTGGACGGCGTCGGCGTGGCGCAGGGTGCCGGCGAGCCGGTCGCGCCAGCGCGGTGAGCCGGCGAGTTCGCGCATGAGCCGGTGGCTCGGGGCGTCGAAGTTGCCGGGCACCTGGAAGGCGAGGACACCGCCGGGTTTCAGCCCGGCGACCCAGTCGGCGAAGCGTTCGACGTGCCCCGGCACCCATTGCAGCGTGGCGTTGCTGACGATCAGGTCGTACGGCTCGCCGGGCGTCCAGGTGCGGGCGTCGGCGGGGGCGAAGTCGAGGCGCCCGCCGCCGGGGGTGGGGCCCTCGTGGTCGACGTGGGCCCTGTCGAGCATCTCGGGCGAGTTGTCGTAGCCGGTGATCCGGGCGGTGGGCCAGCGGTCGGCGAGCAGCGCGGTGACGTTGCCGGGGCCGCAGCCGAGGTCGGCGACGCGGGGCGGCTCGCCGGGCAGGTCGGGGACGCGGGCGAGGAGGTCGGCGAAGGGCCGGGCGCGGTGGGCGGCGTGGCGCAGGTACTGGGCGGGGTCCCAGGTGGGGGCGGCTGCGGGCATGGGTCCTCCTGGTGTCCTTCGGGGTGACCGCACGGCGACGGTACGGGACGCACACCCAGCGTGGTCCCCGAGATATCTCGATGTCAAGATAATGGACATCAAGAGACTCTACGTCGACACAACCACTACACTGATCGTCATGGAGGACGAGGTCGACCGGCTGGTCGCAGCATGGCGCCGGGAGCGCCCGGACCTCGACGTGGAACCGCTCGAGGTGCTCAGCCGTGTGAGCAGACTGGCCCGGCACCTGGACCGGGCGCGCCGCCTGGCCTTCTCGGAGCACGGCCTGGAGCCGTGGGAGTTCGACGTCCTGACGGCCCTGCGCCGCGCGGGCACGCCGTACCAGCTCTCGCCCGGACAGCTCCTCACCCAGACGCTGGTCACCTCGGGCACGATGACGAACCGCATCGACCGCCTGGCGAAGAAGGGCCTGGTGGAGCGCCTCCCCGACCCCAGCGACCGCCGGGGGGTGCTCGTGCGGCTCACGGACGAGGGCCGGGACCGCGCGGACCAGGCCCTGGCGGGGCTGCTGGACCAGGAGCGCGCGATCCTCGCCGAGCTCACCCGGGCCCAGCGCGGCGACCTGGCGGGGCTGCTACGCCAGCTGACCGCCCCGTTCGACAACATCCCCGGCTAGGTCGACGGGCCCCACTCCGGCCCGCCGGGCGAGAGCCACGGCGGCGAGCGTCGAGTGGACACCGAGCTTGCCGAGGACGTTCTGCATGTGCGTCCGCACGGTGTGCGGCGACAGGTACAGGCGCTCGGCGACGGCCTTGCGCCCCAGCCCCGCCACCATGCACCGCAGCACTTCGCGCTCACGCGGAGTGAGGGACTCCACCAGCCGCTCGCTCTCCGTGCGGTGCTTGCGGGCCGCGGTCAGCTCGCGCAGGACGCCGGTGAGCAGGGCGGGCGGCAGATGCGTCTCGTCCCGCAGCACGCCCCGGATGACGGTGAGCAGCCGGGACAGCGAGCAGTCCTTGGCGACCCACCCGGAGGCGCCGGCCTGCAGGGCGAGCGCGGCCCGGCGCGGGTCGTCCTTCTCGGCGAGTACGACGATCCGTACGTTCGGCTGCGCGGAGCGCACGCCCGTGACGAGGGATATCCCGTCCACGAGCCCGTCCTCGTTGCCCTCCTGCACGGGCACGGCCGGGCGCGCGCCCGGCACCTTGCCGCCCAGGTCGGCGTCGACGAGCAGCACGTCGAACCGGCGCCCCTCGGCGACCGCGCGCTCCAGGCTGCGCAGCGCGGCGGGACCGCTGCCGGCGGCGGAGACGTCGACGTCGGGCTCGGCGGCCAGGGCCGCGGCGAGTGACTCGGCGAAGATGCGATGGTCGTCGACGACCAGGACTCGGATGCGAACCACGAAACCCCCTTACCCGAGCTCTCGGAAGAGCAGGGGATACCCCATCGTCGGGAGACGACACCGCACGGGTACGACCCCGGAGTGTGCGTCCGCTGCGCCTGTCCGTCCGTCCTTGCCGCAGCCTGACCGGGGCGCCGCAGCCGCACGGCCGCCGCCGTGCAGGAACCGCTACCCCCACTCCGGGTGTCGTACCCGGCTGTCTCGCCCCCTGAGCGGCACCGGCCCCCACCGGTGCTGTTCATCAGGGTACGGGCGGGGGCCCGGAGCGGAAGGTTATTTGCAGAACTGACTGTCCGGCACGTTTATGGTGTGCCGCATGTTTCGTCTTGAGACAGAAGTCGACAAGGCCCGACGTGATCTGCTCCGCACGCGTCTGCGGGATGCCAACACGGCCGCCTCTCCGATCCTGCGCGCCCTGCGCGGAACACCGGACGAACGGGACGTCCCGTTGCACGTGTGGGCTGTGAACGACGCCGACGGCGAACTGGCCGGCGGCCTGGTCGGCCACACGTGGGCGACCTGGTTGCACGTGACGTACCTGTGGGTGGACGAACGCCACCGGGGCCGGGGCCTGGGCGCCCGGCTGCTCGCGCGGGCGGAGCGCATCGCCGCGGGAGAACGCGCCTGCCGCGCGTCCCGCCTGGAGACCTGGGACTTCCAGGCCCCTCGCTTCTACGAGAAGCAGGGGTACGAGGTGGTGTGCGTGGTGCCGGACTATCCCCCGGGGATCACGGAGTACACGCTGGTGAAGAGGCTGGTCTGACCCGGATGGCCGGGCCGGCGCCCCCGGGGAGGGAGGGCGCCGGGCCGGGTGGGTCAGCGCAGGCGGCGGGCTCCCGGTGAGGGGACCGCCTCGAAGACGCGCGGGGTCGTGAAGTCAGCCGCGGCGAAGGCCTCCGTCACCGCCTTCGTGATCGCGTCCACGTCCCCCTCCTCCGCCAGGACGATCGCCGAGCCGCCGAAGCCGCCGCCGGTCATGCGGGCGCCCAGGGCGCCGGCCGCCAGGGCCGTGTCGACGACCAGGTCCAGCTCCGGGCAGGAGATGCGGAAGTCGTCGCGCAGGGAGGCGTGGCCCTCGACCAGGACCGGGCCGATCGCGCGGGTCTCGCCGGATTCCAGGAGGGAGACGACCCGTTCGACGCGTTCGTCCTCCGTGACGACGTGGCGGACCAGGCGGCGGACCTCCTCCTCGTCGCCGAGGCGGGCCAGGGCCTCGTCCAGCCCGTCGTAGGGGATGTCGCGCAGCGCGTCCACGCCCAGCAGGGCCGCGCCCTTCTCGCACCCCGCCCGCCGCTTGCCGTACTCGCCCTCGCTGTGGGAGTGCTTGACCTGCGTGTCGACGACCAGCAGGCGCATGCCCTCGGCCGCCAGGTCGAAGGGGATCTGCCGCTGGGACAGGTCGCGGGTGTCGAGGAACAGCGCGTGCCCGGCCTCGCAGCACGCCGACGCCGTCTGGTCCATGATGCCGACCGGGGCGCCGACGTAGACGTTCTCGGCGCGCTGGCACAGGCGGGCCAGTTGCCAGCCGCGCAGGCCGAGGGAGAACAGGTCGTTCAGGGCCAGGGCGATCACGACCTCCAGGGCCGCCGACGACGACAGGCCCGCGCCGGAGGGGACGGTGGACGCGAGGTGGATGTCCGCGCCCGTCACCGCGTGGCCGGCCTCGCGCAACGCCCAGACCACGCCCGCCGGGTACGCCGTCCAGTTCTTGTCCGACTCGGGGGCGAGGTCGTCGACCCGCAGTTCGCTCACGCCCGACTCGACGTCCGCCGAGTGCAGCCGCAGCACGCCGTCCGCACGGCGTGCGACCGCCGCCACCGCCTGGTGCGGCAGGGCGAACGGCATCACGAAGCCGTCGTTGTAGTCGGTGTGCTCACCGATGAGGTTGACGCGGCCCGGCGCCGCCCACACCCCGTCCGGCTCGGCGCCGTACAGCTCGCTGAACCGGGAGGCGACCGTCTCCGCCACAGCCTCGCTCATGCCTGACCCCTGACCCTTCCGTACGTTCTAGTTGCCGCGCCGCTGCGCGAAGTCCCACGCGTCCGCGACGATTTCCGCGAGATCCGCGCGGGACGGGTTCCAGCCCAGCTTCTCGCGGGCCGTGGCGGCCGACGCCACCAGGACCGCCGGGTCGCCGCCCCGGCGAGGAGCGACCACCTCCGGGATCGGGTGGCCGGTGACGCGGCGGACCGTCTCGATGACCTCGCGGACGGAGAAGCCGTTGCCGTTGCCGAGGTTGCAGATCAGGTGTTCGCCGGGGGCGGCGGCCTTCAGTGCCAGCAGGTGGGCCTCGGCCAGGTCGGCGACGTGGATGTAGTCGCGCACGCAGGTCCCGTCCGGCGTCGGGTAGTCGTCGCCGTAGACGGAGATCGCCTCCCGGCGGCCCTGGGCGACCTGGAGGACCAGGGGGATCAGGTGGGACTCGGGGTCGTGGCGCTCGCCGTACTCGCCGTAGGCACCGGCGACGTTGAAGTAGCGCAGCGAGACCGCGCCGAGGCCGTGGGCGGCCGCCTCACCCGTGATCATGTGGTCGACCGCGAGCTTGGAGGCGCCGTACGGGTTGGTCGGGGCGGTGGGCGCCGACTCGACGATCGGGACCTGCTCGGGCTCGCCGTAGGTGGCCGCCGTGGAGGAGAAGACCAGCGTGCGCACGCCCGCCTCGCGCATCGCGGCCAGCAGGGCCATCGTGCCGCCGACGTTGTTGTCCCAGTACTTCTCCGGCTTCACGACCGACTCGCCGACCTGCGAGGAGGCCGCGAAGTGCAGGACGCCGTCGAAGGACGCGTCCAGCCACTTGGCCGCGTCGCGGATGTCGCCCTCGACGAACGAGGCGCCGGCCGGGACGCTCTCGCGGAAGCCCGTGGAGAGGTTGTCGAGGACGACGACCTCGTGACCGGCCTCCAGCAGGTGCTGGGCGACCACACTGCCGATGTATCCCGCGCCGCCCGTCACCAGGTACTTCCCGCTCATGAACTCGCTACCTCTCGCAGTCGCTCGGCCGCGCGCTCCGGCGGCACGTCGTTGATGAACACGTTCATGCCGGACTCGGAACCCGCGAGGAACTTCAGCTTGCCGGAAGTGCGGCGGATGGTGAAAAGCTCGAGGTGGAGCGCGAAGTCCTCCCGCGCGACCCCGTCGAACTCCTCCAGCGCGCCGAACGGGGCCTGGTGCCAGGCCGCGATGTACGGCGTCGGAGGCTCGTTCTCACCGAAGATCCGGTCGAAGCGCCTCAACAGTTCCAGATAGACCTTGGGGAACTCTGTGCGTGCCTCCTCGTCCAGGCCGAGCAGGTCGGGCACGCGGCGCCTGGGGTACAGGTGCACCTCGTACGGCCAGTGCGCCGCGTACGGCACGAAGGCCACCCAGTGGTCGCCCTCCAGGACGACCCGCTCGCCGGCGAGTTCGCGTTCCAGGACGGCGTCGAAGAGGTTCTCACCGCCCGTCATCTCCGTGTGGGCGGCGACCGAGCGGAGCATCAGGGCGGTGCGCGGGGTGGTGAAGGGGTAGGCGTAGATCTGCCCGTGCGGATGCTGGAGCGTCACACCGATCTCGGCACCCCGGTTCTCGAAGCAGAACACCTGCTCGACGGAGGAGAGATGGGACAGCTCCGACGTACGGTCCGTCCACGCTTCCAGCACCAGGCCCGCCTGCTCCTCGGAGAGGTCGGCGAAGGAGGCGTTGTGGTCGGAGGTGAAGCAGACGACCTCGCAGCGGCCCGAGTCGCCGGCGAGCGAGGGGAAGCGGTTCTCGAAGACCACGACGTCGTACGAGGAGTCGGGGATCTCGCTCAGCCGGTCGCCCTCGGAGGGGCACAGGGGGCACTCGTCGGCCGGGGGGTGGTAGGTGCGGCCCTGGCGGTGCGAGGCGATCGCGACGGCGTCGCCGAGCAGGGGGTCGCGGCGGATCTCGGACGTGGTGACGGTGCGGTCCAGCGGGCGGCGGTCGGCCGCACCGCGCACGCGGTCGTCACGCAGGTCGTAGTAGATGAGCTCGCGACCGTCGGCCAGCCGGGTCGAGGTCTTCTTCACGCCGGACTCCTCATCCTTCAAACATAACCGAACATATCAAAACACCGCCCCCCTCAACCGTCAACATCACAATCCAACAAAGAGCATCACCCGACGTGTTCAATTGCTGAACGCGGACACGTAGATTCCGCGAGGTATCGGTTCGCGCGACAAAGCGAGGGCTCATGCAAACCCCCACATTCCTGGCAGCCGAGCTACGGCTCCCCACCAACTGGCTCGACTACACCATCCTCGGGATCTACTTCGTCGTCGTCCTGGGCATCGGTTTCGCCGCCAGACGTTCGGTGAAGACCAGTCTCGACTTCTTCCTCTCCGGCCGCTCCCTGCCCGCCTGGGTCACCGGTCTGGCGTTCATCGCCGCCAACCTGGGCGCGACCGAGATCCTGGGCATGGCCGCCAACAGCGCCCAGTACGGGGTCTACACGACGCACTGGTACTGGATCGGCGCCATCCCGGCCATGGTCTTCCTGGGCCTGGTCATGATGCCCTTCTACTACGGGTCCAAGGTCCGCTCGGTCCCCGAGTTCCTGCTGCTGCGCTTCGACAAGGCGGCGCACCTGCTCAGCTCGGTCCTCTTCGCCTTCGCCGCCATCCTCATCGCCGGCGTGAACCTCTACGCCCTGGCCATCGTCGTCGAGGCGCTGCTGGGCTGGCCGCAGTGGGTGGCGATCGTGGTCGCCGGCTTCTTCGTCCTGGCCTACATCACCCTCGGCGGCCTCTCCTCGGCCATCTACAACGAGGTTCTCCAGTTCTTCGTGATCCTGGCGGCCCTCATCCCCATCACCGTGCTCGGCCTGAAGAGCGTCGGCGGCTGGGACGGCCTGTCGGACTCCCTCACCGAGTCCCGCGGCGGCGACTTCATGACCGCCTGGGGCGGCACGGGCATCGGCAGCGACAACCCGCTGGGCGCGAACTGGCTGACCATCGTCCTCGGCCTCGGCTTCGTCCTCTCCTTCGGCTACTGGACGACGAACTTCGCCGAGGTGCAGCGCGCCCTGTCGGCGAAGAACCTCTCGGCGGCCCAGCGCACGCCGCTGATCGCCGCGTTCCCGAAGATCTTCATCGTGTTCCTCGTGATGATCCCGGGCCTGGTCGCCGCCGTCCTGGTGCCGAAGATCGGCACCTCCGGCTCCGACCTGCAGTACAACGACGCGATCCCCTACCTGATGGAACAGCTGCTGCCCAACGGCGTGCTCGGCATCGCCGTCACCGGCCTGCTCGCGGCGTTCATGGCGGGCATGGCGGCCAACGTGTCGTCGTTCAACACGGTGTTCACGACGGACATCTGGGCCAGGTACGTCGTGAAGGACCGCGAGGACGGGTACTACGTGCGCTTCGGCCGGCTCATCACCGCGATCGGCGTCCTGGCCTCGATCGGCACGGCGTTCCTGGCGTCGTCCTTCTCGAACATCATGAGCTACCTCCAGACGCTGTTCTCCTTCTTCAACGTGCCGATGTTCGTCGTCTTCATCATCGGCATGTTCTGGAAGCGGGCGTCGATGAAGTCCGGCTTCTGGGGCCTGTTCGCGGGCACCACCGCCGCGATGGTCAACTACTTCGTCCTCTACAAGCAGGACATCGTCGGCATCCCCTCCGACCAGGGGGCCAACTTCGTCTCGGCGATCGCGGGATTCGTCGCGGGCGCGGTCGTCATGGTGGCGGTCTCGCTGTTCACCGCGCCGAAGCCCGCCCAGGAGCTCCAGGGGCTGGTCTACGGCACGACCTCGCCCGGCATGACGGAGCCGCCGGCGCCGGGGGACGAGGCCTGGTACCGCAGGCCGGCGCTGCTCGGCTGGGGCGCGGTGATCCTGGCCGCGGCCTGCTACATCCCGTTCTCGTTCTGACCCAGGGAGGCTGACAGAACATGTCCGAGTTCCACTCCGAGAAGGACGTGCAGCGGGAGGTCACCGAGCTGCAGGGCAAGTCGGCGACCGCAGCGCGGCTGTTCGACATCCGGCGGATCATCGGTGGGCTGTTCGTGGTGTACGGCGTGATCGTCACGATCGCGGGGCTGACGGCGTCCGACGCCGACATCGACAAGGCCGAGGGGGTGAACATCAACCTGTGGACCGGGCTGGGCATGCTCGCGCTGGGGTTGTTCTTCCTGGTGTGGCTGAAGCTGAGGCCGGTGGCTCCGCCGCCGCCCGGGGTTGAGCCGGAGGGAGACGAACGGGTGGAGTAACCCGCCGTCGTCAGGTGCTCGGCGTGGGTGCCGCCCCCAGCGGCACGCATGCCCGCAGCTCAGCGGGACTGGGCGCCCGCCCCCGCCCGCCGCCACCGCCGGACGACGCAAGGGGCCGTGTCGGGGGGTGTCCGCCCGCAGCGGTTGGCGCGTCAACGGACAGCGAGTCGGTTCGCAACCCCATCGCGCCGTTCCGAGGACGGACACCCCCCGGCGCGGCCCCGACCCACCACCGGCGGGCAGGCGAAGGCCCCGCCCCACCACCCACGGTCAGACGAAAGCCCCGCACCCCCACCCACCGTCAGACGAAGGCCCCGCACCCCCACCCACGGTCAGACGAAGGCCCCGTCCCACCACCCGGCGTCAGACGAAGTCGCACCCCCCACCCGGCGTCAGACGGTCACGGCTCTCGCGGCTCCCGCCGTACCGGCCCCGCCCGGTCCAGCAGGCCCGTGCGGGCCGCCAGAGCGGCCGCCTCCAGGCGGGAGCCGACGCCGAGTTTCATCAGGACGCGCTGGACGTGCGTGCGGGCCGTGGACGGTGCGATGCCCATGCCCGCCGCGATGACCCGCGTGTCCTCGCCGTCCGCGACCCGGACCAGGACCTCGACCTCCCGCGGCGTGAGCATCGACAACAGCCGCTGCCCCTCGTCGTCCGGCTGCGCCGCCGGGTTGAGCAGCTCGCCGAACGCCCCCTGCAGCAACTGCGGCGCCACCGCCGCCTCCCCCGCCCGGGCCTTCATGATGGCCCGCTCGACACCCTCTATGCGCTCGTCGTGCCGCACGTAGCCGGAGGCCCCCGCCGCGAACGCCGCCGCGATGCCCCGCGGACTCGGCACCGGGCCCAGCACCAGCACCGCCACCTGCGGCCGTTCCCGCTTGATCTTCACCACGGGGTCGAAGATCCCCGGCTCGGCCGGCGTGGCCGTCCCCAGCAGGCACACCTCGGGCGCCCGTGTGATCACCAGCTCCGCCGCCCCCGCGGCCGGCGCCGCCGCGGCCAGCACCCGGTGCCCCCGCAGCTTCAGCGCCGAGGCCAGCGCCTCCGCCAGCAGTCGGTGGTCGTCGACCACCATGAGCCGCACTCCCATCGAGCAACCCCCCAGTCACCCAGTCCCCCCATGGAAGCCCCCCGGCTCCCCCGCCTTCATGCCCCCGGAAGCTACACGCTTGTTCGACGTTGCGCTCCCCCTACCGGCGAGAATCGCCCCGGATCGCCGAAATTCCTCTCATTCGAGGTTGACCGGGCCAAACGCGAACGGTCCCGCCCCTGAACAGGGACGGGACCGCACCGGCCACCGGCCGATCAGCAAACGATCAGGAAACCATCACAAGGCGATCAGCTCCTGCCGAAGCCGACCGCGAGGTACTCCTTGTCCAGCCCGGCGGACCGCTTGCTCGCGTACACCTTGGACATGTACAGCTGCCCGTCGCCGAACAGGAACTCGGAGTAGTCCGGCGACATGCTGGTCTCCACGTCCCGCACCTGGTCCGTCGCGGGGTTCTCCAGCAGGGTCGTCTGCTTGAAGCTGCCCCCGTCGATGCTCACGATCTGCCCGCCCTTGTCGTACGGCGGGCGCTTGTAGGCGATGACGTTGCCGCCGTCCATGCGCAGCGGCGAGATCGTGTAGCCGTCGCCGGCGTCGGCCCGCTGCCCGGTCTGCTTGCCGGTCGCGAGGTCGAAGGCGACGATCTCGTTGGTCTGGCTGTACTTGCCGGTGCCGTCGTGCTCCTCGGTCGGCAGGTAGAGCCGGTCGTTGCCGACGGCCAGCTGGTTGCAGTACTCGATGCGGGTGATGCCCTCGCAGCGGGCCGCGAACTGCTCGCCCGGCGCGGAGATCCGGGTGCGCAGCTTGCCGGTCTTGTTGTCGATGGAGAAGAAGTCGGAGATGCCGCTGCCGTCGCCCGCCGAGTCGCCGACGTCGGCGGCGACCACGAGCGGGTTGGTCGACACGACGCTCGCGTACTCGATGCCCTCGGCCATCTTGTACTCCGAGATCACCTTCCCGGACTTCGGGTCGATGGTCTGGATGTGCAGCTGCCGCTGCTCGTACGAGCCGCACTTGCGCACCGCGACCAGCTTCTCGCCGCCCCCGTACCCGGCGTCGTAGCAGGAGTCGCTCGGCTTGGGGCTCCACAGCAGCTTGCCGGAGACGTCGTAGGCGGCGCCGCCGCTGGTGCTGCCGACGGCGATGGTCTTGCCGCTGATCGTGACGTTGTCGAAGGTGACCGGGTCGCCGCCGACCTCGACCGTCTTGGTCCACAGCTTCTTGCCCGCGTCGAGGTCGATCAGGGCGATCTGGCTGCACCCGTGCGAGGGATCGGCCTTGGTCGGCATCGCGGGCTGGTAGAGGATCGCCGTCAGGCCGTCGTCGGTGACGTGCCGGCTGGCCTGGCAGACCGGGCCGTCCAGCGGGATCGACCAGAGCTTGCCGCCCTCGGTGCGGTCGTAGCCGACGAGTTCGGCGATGCCGCTCTTGACGTACGCCTTGCCGGTGAGCCACGAGCCGGAGACGACGACCGTGCTGTCGTTCTTCACCTCGGGCATCGGGACCTGGAAGAGGACCTTGGCGGCGGGGTCGTCGGGCGCCTTCTCCCTGCCGCCGGAGGAGGTGCCGCCCTTGCCCTCGGTCGTGCCGCCGGTGCCGCCGCCGGAGCTGGCCGTGTCGTCCTTCTTGCCGTCGTCCTTGGACGAGGAGTACCAGACGCCGCCGCCGATGATCAGGGCGATCGCCACGACCGCGGCGACGATGATGGCCACCTGGGCGTTGAACTTCCCGCCGCCGCCCGGCTGTCCGGACTGCGGCTGGAGCGGCACGGTGGCCTGCGGGTAGCCGTACCCGGGCTGCTGTCCGTATCCCGGCTGCCCGTATCCCGGCTGCCCGTAGGGCACCGTCGGCGGCTGCCCGTACGGCCCCGGCTGCTGACCGGGGTAGCCGTAGCCGGGCGGGGCCTGCGGAGGCTGGGCCGGCTGGGGGGCGCCCTGCGGATAGCCGTACCCCGGCTGCGGTTGCTGCGGCGGGGCGGCCGGAGGGGGCGTCTGCGGGGCCTGCGGGTAGCCGTACCCCGGCTCGGGCGCCTTGCCGAGGTTCGGCCCGCCGGCGGGCGGCGGGGTCTGCGGGGTCTGGGGCTGGTCCTGCGGCGGCCCGAACCCGCCCCCCTGCGGGGGCTGCTGGGGCGGCGGCGGGGGCTGGGTCATGACGTGAGCACCTCGGGGAAGGGGACGGGCGGCGAAGGGCGTGCGGGGAGGGGAAGGATCACTTGCCGTAGGCGAGCATCAACTTCTCCTTCGTGTCGTCGTTCCCGCTCAACCGGGTCGTGGAGATGTAGAAGCGTCCGTCGACCCAGTCGATGTCCTTGGAGAAGAACCCGTCCTCGATGTCCGCCGCGCCCTGCGGGTTCTGCAGCAGCCTGGCCGGCTTGTGGCTGCCGCCGCCGGTCGGGATGGCGATGATCTGGCCGCCCGCGTCGTACGACGGCTGCACATAGGCGATGAGCTTGCCGCCCTCGACCTTCATGGGCAGCATCGACTCGTCGGCAGGGGACTTCACCCGCCACTTCTCCTTGCCGTCGGCCAGGTTGACCGCGACGATCTCGTTGGCGCCGGTGGTCGCCTCGGTCGGCAGGTAGAGCGTGTCGCCGTCGACGGCGACGCCCTGGCAGCCCTGGAGGTCGCGCTCCAGGATGGCCCAGCCGCACTCGGGGGCGAAGTCCTCGTCGAAGCCGACCTGGGAGCGGAACTTGCCGCCGGAGGTGAAGGTGGAGATGTTCCAGGCCTTCTTGTCCTCGTTGGTGCTGTAGACGACCAGCGGGCTGACCGAGTAGGTGCGCGCGACCCGCCAGCCCTTGTCGAACGGCTGGGTCCACCTGGCCTTGCCGGTCTTCGGGTCGAGCTCCTGCACCTCGTCGTGTTCCTTGTCGGTGCCCGCGCCGCAGGAGGAGACGGCGATCAGCTTCTCGCCGCCGGCGAACGCGGACGGGAAGCAGGAGTCGCCGTAGCGCTTCTTGTCGAAGAGCTTGTCTCCGTTGGTGACGTCGTAGGCGGTGCCGGACTGGGAGCGGCCCACCATCAGCGTCGTGCCGGTCAGGGACAGCTCGACGGAGAGGGTGGAGTCGAACAGGGCGCCGTCGGCGACCTTCTCCGTCCAGCCCTTCTCGCCGGTGTTGAGGTCGATCTCCTGCAGCTGGTTGCACTTGGCGCGGTCGCTGCTGCCGCTCATGTAGGCGACGACGATCTTGTCGTCGGCCGTCTTCTGCGGGGTCGTCGCACAGATCTTCTGCGGGAAGGTGATGGTGTCCCAGGTGGGCTTGCCGTCCCCGACGTCGAAGGCGAGGAGCTGCTTGTACGCCGCCTTCACCGCCGTCTTGTCGGTGATCCACATGCCGGGGGCGTCGGCGCCGGAACCGGGCGCGTCGGGCGCCTCCTTGTACCAGAGGACCTTGGCCTCGCCGGCCTGGCGGCCCTCGTTGAGGTTCTCCGGGTCCTCGCCGCCGTCGCCGTCGCCGTCACCGGGGTTGACCGGCGCGGAGGCGTCGCCCTTGGGGTCGTCGCTCTGCCGCGCGACCGGCTTCTTCTCGCCCTCGCCGCTGTCACCGCCGGTGACCGCCCAGACGGTGCCGCCGACGACGAGCAGCGCGGCGACGGCCGCACCGATGATCATCGCCGGCTTGCCCTTGAAGGGGTTGCGGGAGCCGCCCGGCGGCGGGGTGCCCGGCGCGCCCGGGAACTGGGGCTGCTGCGGGTAGCCGTAGCCGGGCTGGCCGTACGGGCCGGGCTGCTGCGGCTGGCCGTACGGGCCCGGCTGCGGCTGCCCGTAGGGGCCGGAGGCGTACGGTCCGGGCTGGCCGTAGGGGCCGGGCTGCTGCGGGTATCCGTAGCCGGGCTGCGGCGGGCCCTGCGGGGGCGGTGGGGTCTGGGGCGGGCCCTGGGGTGGCGGCGGGGTCGGCGCCCCGAAACCACCGCCCTGCGGCGGCGGGTCCTGCGGTGCTCCGAAGCCACCGTGCGGTGGCTGACTGGGCGGCTGAGTCATCAGTCGCTCCCCCCGTTTCACTCATTTTTAGCCACGCCCTGAGATACGCGATGGGCTCAGAGTCGCTTCATAAAGTTCCAAGACGGCTCTTTCTATCACCCCGTTCCCACGGCGGACCGGGCGTCTCACCCCCTGTTCCCAAGGGAGGACCGGCCCGTGATGCCGCCGTTACGCGCCTTCACGCACCCTTCACGCGTCCTCGGCCAGTTCCAGCCAGCGCATCTCCAGCTCCTCGCGCTGACCGGCCAGTTCCCTCAGCTCGGCGTCCAGTTCGGCCACCTTCGCGAAATCCGTGGCGTTCTCGGCGATCCGGGCGTGCAGCTTGGTCTCGCGCTCGGAGACCTTGTCGAGCTGCCGCTCGATCTTCTGCAGCTCCTTCTTGGCGGCGCGCTGGTCGGCGGCGCTCCTCTCCGGGGCGGCCGACTGCTGCGGCGCGGGGGCGGAGGCGGCCGCGGCCTCCTCCATGCGCTGCCGTCGCTCCAGGTACTCCTCGATGCCGCGCGGCAGCATCCGCAGGGTGCCGTCGCCGAGCAGCGCGAACACCCGGTCGGTGGTGCGCTCGATGAAGAACCGGTCGTGGGAGATGACGATCATCGAGCCGGGCCAGCCGTCGAGGACGTCCTCCAGCTGGGTCAGCGTCTCGATGTCGAGGTCGTTGGTGGGCTCGTCGAGGAAGAGGACGTTGGGCTCGTCCATGAGCAGGCGCAGCAGCTGCAGCCTGCGGCGCTCACCGCCGGAGAGGTCGCCGACGGGCGTCCACTGCTTCTCCTTGGTGAAGCCGAAGGTCTCGCACAGCTGCCCGGCGGTCATCTCCCGGCCCTTGCCGAGGTCGACGCGCTCGCGCACCTGCTGCACGGCCTCCAGCACCCGCGTGTTCGGGTCGAGTTCGGCGACCTCCTGGGAGAGGTAGGCCAGCTTGACCGTCTTGCCGACGCGGACGCGGCCGCCCACGGGCTGGACCTCCCCGTCGGTGCGGGCCGCCTGGGCCATGGCCCGCAGCAGGGTCGTCTTGCCCGCGCCGTTGACGCCGACCAGTCCGATCCGGTCGCCGGGCCCGAGCTGCCAGGTGACGTGCTTGAGCAGGACCTTGGGGCCCGCCTGGACGGTGACGTCCTCCAGGTCGAACACGGTCTTGCCGAGCCGCGAGGACGCGAACCGCATCAGCTCGCTGCTGTCCCGGGGCGGGGGCACGTCCTTGATGAGCTCGTTGGCCGCCTCGACCCGGAAACGCGGCTTGGACGTACGGGCCGGGGCGCCGCGGCGCAGCCAGGCCAGCTCCTTGCGGACGAGGTTCTGCCGCTTGGTCTCCTCGGTGGCGGCGATGCGCTCGCGCTCGGCCCGGGCGAAGACGTAGTCGGAGTAGCCGCCCTCGTACTCGTAGACCGAGCCGCGCTGGACGTCCCACATGCGCGTGCAGACCTGGTCCAGGAACCAGCGGTCGTGGGTGACGCAGACGAGTGCCGAGCGGCGGTTCTGCAGGTGCCGGGCGAGCCAGGCGATGCCCTCGACGTCGAGGTGGTTGGTGGGCTCGTCCAGGACGAGCAGGTCCTGCTCCTCGATGAGCAGCTTGGCGAGCGCGATGCGGCGGCGCTCACCGCCGGACAGCGGCCCGATGACCGTGTCGAGCCCCTTGGGGAACCCCGGCAGGTCCAGCCCGCCGAACAGGCCGGTCAGCACGTCCCTGACCTTGGCGACGCCGGCCCACTCGTGGTCGGCCAGGTCGCCGATGACCTCGTGGCGGACGGTGGCCTCGGGGTCCAGGGAGTCGTGCTGGGTGAGGACGCCGGTGCGCAGGCCGCCGGAGTGCGTGACGCGTCCGGTGTCGGCCTCCTCCAGCCGGGCGAGCATCCGGATCAGCGTGGTCTTGCCGTCGCCGTTGCGGCCGACGACGCCGATGCGGTCCCCTTCGGAGACGCCGAGGGAAACACCGTCGAGCAGGGCACGGGTGCCGTACACCTTGCTGACGTTCTCGACATTGACCAGGTTGACGGCCATTTCGCTCCTGACGAGGGGGATGGATCGACCCTCCAGGGTAGTCGTGCCGCGGGGTGCTCCGGCCGGGGTGTTCAGGAGGGGGCGGTGGCCTCCTGACGGCGCTGGTACCGCCAGACGTCCAGCAGCCTCTCGTCGAACGGCAGCTCCGGGTCCGCGGGGCCGATCCGGTGCTCGGCCTCGACGCAGCGCGGATCGTCGCGGTGGGCCAGGCCGGAAACGGCGCAGATGCGGACCGGTCGCGTCTCGTCGTGGGTGAGCGCGACCAGCGCGTCCCCGACCTCGGGCTCGCTCCCCCGGTAGTGCCCGAGCCAGCGGCAGGCCGCCTCGCGCACGCCGGGGTCCTCGTCACCGGCCAGGGTGAGCACCGCGGTGAGGCTCTCGGGGCGGACCCGGCAGCAGCCGTCCCCCTGACGCGTCACGGCGTCCGGCACCAGGGCGCGCACCCTCGGGTCCGGGTGGGCGAGGTACGACAGGCCCACGGCCTCGATCTCGGGGGCGCTGTCGTGGGTCATCGCGTGCAGGAGGACCGCCAGCACCTCCGGGTCCTGCTCCTGCTCGGCCCAGGGCACGCACTCCCGCCCCCGTTCCCAGAACGGCTGGCCGCCCTCGACGACGTCTCCGAGGATCAGTGACAGCAGGATCTCGGCGGCGAGCAGGCGGTGCACCCGGTCGGGGTGGTCGAGCAGGTCCCTGCTCGACCGCCAGGTCTCCTCGTCGAGCCGCAGGCCGAGCGTGAACACCACGCGGGACCAGACGACGTGGTCCCGGTCGGGGTGGGCCAGGGCCCGCGCGACGAGTTCGCCGAAGGGCGCGCGGACGCCGTAGTGGGCCTCCAGGGAGGTGAGGACGGCCCGGTGTTCGTCGCGCACGGTCAGCCCGCCGAGCGTGAGCTGCTCGCACCACCAGCCGATCTCGTCGTCCACGACGCGGACCCGTTCGACCGGGCCGGTGAGACCGGTCAGGCGCCGCAGCCCGGCCTCGGCGCCCGTCTCCACCCAGTGCCGGGCGCGGGCCGACATCTCCTCGCGCACCGGGGCGGGCAGGGGCAGGCGGTGGGTGGCGAGCATGAGGACCAGCAGGTGTGATCCGCCGTCCACCGCCCGCAGCAGCGGGGTGCTGCCGTCGGGCAGGCGGCGCAGGGGGTCGGCGCCGCCCTGGAGCAGCGCCGCGATCACGGGTTCGTCGTAGGCCGCGACCGCCCGGCACAGGACCGGAAGGCCGTCGTCGGGGGTCTCGGGGTCGGCTCCGGCCGCCAGCAGGGCCCGGACCTCGTCCGCGTCGCCCCGTCGCACGGCCGCGACCAGTTCCGCCACGCCTGCGCCTACCCCGTCGTCGAGAACAACCGGGGGAGCCCAGGCGCCGGTGGCGGGCCGCCGCACGTGATCAACGCCCGGCCACCGTCGCCCCGGGCGCCGGGCCCGACGCCGTGCGCACCGTGCGGCACGTCCCGGACGCCACCAGGGCCTGCGCCACGGCGGCCGCCGACTCGGGGTCGCGGACGAGGAACGCCGTGGTCGGGCCGGAGCCCGAGACGAGGGCCGCGAGGGCGCCCGCGGCGCGGCCCGTGGCCAGGGTGCCGGCGAGTTCCGGGAAGAGGGACAGGGCCGCGGGCTGCAGGTCGTTGGTGACGGTGGCGGCGAGTGCGTCCGGGTCGCCCTTGGCGAGGGCGGCGATCAGTTCCCGCGAGGCGACGGGCGCGGGGATGTCCCTGCCCTCGCCGAGCCGGTCGAACTCGCGGAACACGGCCGGGGTGGACAGGCCACGACCCGCCATGGCGAACACCCAGTGGAAGGTGCCGCCGACCTCCAGGGGCGTCAGCCGCTCGCCCCGCCCGACGCCGAGGGCGGCCCCGCCGACCAGGCTGAACGGCACGTCGCTGCCCAGCTCGGCGCAGATCTCCAGGAGTTCCTCGCGGGTGGCGCCGGTCTGCCAGAGCGCGTCGCAGGCGACCAGGGCGCCGGCGCCGTCCGCGCTGCCGCCCGCCATGCCACCGGCGACGGGGATGTCCTTGGCGATGTGCACGTGGACGTCCGGGCCGCGGCCGTACCGCTCGGCCAGGGCGATCGCCGCGCGCGCCGCCAGGTTCGTCCGGTCCAGGGGGACCTGGCCGGCGTCGGGGCCCTCGCAGGTGACGCGCAGTCCGTCGGCGGGGGTGACGGTGATCTCGTCGAAGAGGCCGACCGCGAGGAAGACGTTGGCCAGGTCGTGGAAGCCGTCGGGGCGGGCGGGGCCCACCGCCAGCTGGACGTTGACCTTGGCGGGGACGCGAACCGTGACGCTCACGCGGTCTCCTTCTCCTGGTGCCGGTCGGCCTTGTGCTCGGCGATGCGCGCGAACTCCTCGACGGTCAGGGACTCGCCCCGGGCCTGCGGCGAGACCCCGGCGGCGACGAGGGCCTGCTCGGCGGCGGGCGCGGAACCGGCCCAGCCGGCCAGGGCGGCCCGGAGCGTCTTGCGGCGCTGGGCGAAGGCCGCGTCGACCACGGCGAACACCTCGGCCTTCGACGCGGTGGTCCTGATCGGCTCGGTCCGGCGGACCAGGGAGACCAGGCCGCTGTCCACGTTCGGCGCGGGCCAGAAGACGTTCCGGCCGATGGCTCCGGCGCGCTTGACCTCGGCGTACCAGTTGGCCTTGACCGACGGAACGCCGTACACCTTCGAGCCGGGGGCGGCGGCGAGGCGGTCGGCGACCTCCGCCTGGACCATCACCAGGGTGCGCTCGATGCTCGGGAACGTGTCGAGCATGTGCAGCAGGACCGGGACGGCCACGTTGTAGGGGAGGTTGGCGACCAGCGCGGTCGGGGCGGGGCCCGGCAGCTCGGCGACGTGCATCGCGTCGGAGTGGACCAGCGCGAACCGGTCCACGCGCTCGGGCATGCGGGCCGTGATGGTGGCGGGCAGCGCGGTGGCGAGGACGTCGTCGATCTCCACGGCCGTGACCCGCTCGGCGACCTCCAGCAGTGCCAGGGTGAGCGATCCGAGCCCCGGGCCGACCTCGACGACGACGTCCTCGGGCCGGACGTCGGCGGTGCGGACGATCCGGCGGACGGTGTTCGCGTCGATGACGAAGTTCTGTCCGCGCTGTTTGGTGGGGCGTACGCCGAGGGCCGCCGCGAGTTCGCGGATGTCGGCGGGGCCGAGGAGGGCGTCGTGGGCGGGGCTGGTCACGGGGACAAGGGTACGGGGGTTTCGGGCCCGCCTACCCGCGCAGCCGGCCCCCACAGTGCGGCCAGGGGCTCGCCCCGCGTCGCACGTACAACTTCTTCGCCCGGTACGTCTGTTCCGCCGCCGGGGCGTCCTGGGGGCGGCCCCGGCCGCCGAGCGCCTGCCAGGTCCGGGTGTCGAACTGGTACAGGCCGCCGTAGGTGCCGGAAGGGTCGACCGCGTCGGGGCGGCCGCCGGACTCGCAGGCCGCGAGGCCCTGCCAGTCGAGGTGGTCGGCGCCCCGCACGGAGGCGGGGCGCGGCTTGGTGCCGACCCTGACCAGCTGCGAACGGGGCTCGCGCACCACCTCGGCCCCGATCCGGCGCGGCTTCTGTCTGACGCCGTTGACCGTGCGCAGGGAGTAGGTGATCCGGCGCAGGCCCGGCTCGCCCGCGCGGTCCACGACCTCGGTGCCCCGGAACAGTTCCGGGTCCTCCGTCCGCCGCACCTGGAAGGGGATCGGCTCCTCGCGGACCTCCCTGCCGGCGGTGATGCGCAGCACGGTGACGGTCTGCCCGTCGCGCGGGAAGCTGCCCTGCGGGACGGACGTGGCGTCCTGGCCGCGCAGGGTGATGCCGGCCTCCTCGACGGCTTCCCGCACGGTCGCGGCGTTGGTGCGCACGGTGCGGGCCCGGCCGTCCGCCATGATCGTGACCGTGCGTTCGGTGCGCACGTCCAGCGCGAGTCCTTCGCGGCCGATGCGCCGGGAGCGTGAGGTGGACACGTACGCGCCCTGCTGGCGCACCCCCAGCTGCCGGAGTGCCCCGTCCACCGTGCGGGCGGTGGTCCACACCTGGCGCCGGTGCCCGTCGAGGGTGAGCCGTACCGGGCGGGCGTAGTGCACGGCGATCTCGTCGCCGCTGGTGAGTTCCGTGCCGGGGCCGGGCGCCACCACGTCGTGGGCGCCGATCTCGACGCCCTCCTCGGCGAGCAGCTCGGTGACGTCGTCGGCGAACGTGTGCAGGGTGCGCGCCTTGCCGTCGACGTTCAGCTCGACGGCCTTGTCCTTGGCGACGAACGCCGTGGTGCCGCCCGCGAGGAAGGCGACGACCAGGGCTTGCGGGAGGAGCCGCCGCAGGGGGCTGTCGGGGCGCTCGGCGTACCGCGCCTTCCGCCGGCGCGCGGACCTGCGGTGCGAGCCGGCGCGCGCCGCGGCGCGCGATTCGGCGCGGGACGCGGCTCGGGACGCGGCGCGTCCTGCCGGAACGGACTCCGGCTCCTCCGGGAACGCGGCCGCCGCCCGCCCGTCCGGGCCGCCGGCGCCCTGGCGGGGCAACCCGGGCAGCGGCGCCGTCT
>NZ_JAPSKN010000005.1:0-32015 GCF_031181705.1 Streptomyces sp. | reverse complement strand
CGGGACGCGGCTCGGGACGCGGCGCGTCCTGCCGGAACGGACTCCGGCTCCTCCGGGAACGCGGCCGCCGCCCGCCCGTCCGGGCCGCCGGCGCCCTGGCGGGGCAACCCGGGCAGCGGCGCCGTCTCATAGGCGGGCCGGTAGGTGTCCTCGGGGGCACCCGGCGCCCCGGGCGCCCAGTAGCCCAGCGTGTCGGCGCCGTGCGGACCGGCGGGCGGCGCGTCGAAACCGCCGTACACGGGATCCGCGTAGGCCGGGCCATACGTCTCGTACGTCTCGTACGTCTCGTACCGCGCGTTGCTCACGCCGACACGCTCCAGGGGCCGAGGGGTCCGAAGGGGTCCGGATCGGGCCCCCAGAACCTAGCGGAGCGATCGTCACTCTCCAAAGCGACGCGACTACGCACAGTCGTACGGCCGGGGCGGCGCGGTGGCCGCGGGGGTCAGTAGCCGAACGCGCGTTGGGTGTTCGCGCCGAGCGCCGCGGCCAGGGTGTCCTCGTCGACGCCGCGCACGGCGGCCATCGCCCGCACGGTGAGCGGCACGAGGTAGGGGGCGTTGGGCCGCCCGCGGTAGGGCGCCGGGGTGAGGAAGGGCGCGTCCGTCTCCACGAGGAGCAGCTCCAGCGGGGCGACCGCCACCGCGTCCCGCAGGTTCTGGGCGTTCTTGAAGGTGACGTTGCCGGCGAAGGACATGAAGTAGCCCGCGCCCGCGCAGATCTCCGCCATCTCGGCGTCGCCGGAGTAGCAGTGGAAGACGGTCCGCTCGGGGGCGCCCTCCTCCTTCAGCACGCGCAGTACGTCGGCGTGGGCCTCGCGGTCGTGGATGACCAGGGCCTTGCCGTGCCGCTTGGCGATCTCGATGTGGGCGCGGAAGGACCGCTCCTGCGCGTCCTTGCCCTCGGGCCCGGTGCGGAAGTAGTCGAGGCCGGTCTCACCCACGCCCTTGACCTGCTCCAGCGCGGCCAGCCGGTCGATCTCGGCGAGCGCGTCGTCCAGGGCCGCCTGACCGCCGGGTGCGCGGGCGCCCTGCCGCGACCAGCCGTCGGGGTCGCCGTGGACGATCCGGGGCGCCTCGTTCGGGTGCAGGGCGACCGTCGCGTGGACGGCGTCGTACGCGGCGGCCGTGTCCGCGGCCCAGCGGGAGCCCGTCAGGTCGCAGCCGACCTGCACCACCGTCGTCACCCCGACCGACGCCGCCTTGGCCAGCGCCTCCTCGACCGTGCCGGACTGCATGTCCAGATGGGTGTGGGAGTCGGCGACGGGCACCCGCAGGGGTTCCGGCAGCGGGGGCGCGGCGTGCTTGTCGGAGTCGTTCGAAGGCATGCCCCGATCCTACGAAAGGGCGACGCCCTCCCCGGCGGGGGAGGAGCGGGGAGGGCGTCGACAAGGAGAGCCGGACGGGTCAGCTCGCCTTGCGCTGGAAGGGGTGGAGCAGGTCGGACAGGTGCCAGTGGTGCTGCGCGCGCGGCTCGGCCGGGCCCTCGGCCTCCGGGGTGGGCGCCTCGACGGGCCCGGCGGGCGGCGGCACGCGGTGGGACCGGTGCGCCGCGTCACGCGCCGACGCGACCCGCCCGGGCCGCATGATGCGCACGACGTGACCGTCGCAGTTGTGGCAGCTGGGCCTGCTCAGCGGGGAGGGCACGATCTTGCCGTCCGCGACGTAGAGGACGAACTCGTGGCCCGTGCCGTCCGTGTGGTGCTCAATCTCGTACGACTGCTCCCACCCGTGCCCGCACCGCATGCAGGCGAAGGAGTAGGACTCGTTGACGACGGCGGTCGCACCGGCGCGGAGCCCGGTCCGCCCTGCGATCTCACTCATGCCAGCTCCTGGTTCCGCTGAGGCGTGAGGGCGGTTCGGCCCTCGCGGTCCAGTGGACTCCTCAGCCGGTCCGAAGGCAGCAGACCTGTCGACTGTTGGCCCCGTTTTGGGCGTCCCTTGCCCTGGGCCCCCGGCGCTTTTACCCCCGCATGGGGCGCCCGCTCACATGACAAGCGCCCTGCTCAGAGGCGATGGCGGATGTTCAGCCGACGTTCTTCGCGGCGACCACGGCGTCGAAGACGACCCTCTTGGGCACACCGGCCTCCACCGCCACCGCGGCGATCGCCTCCTTGCGCCGCTCCCCGGCCTCCTCCCGCACCCGCACCCGCCGCACCAGTTCCTCGGGCCCCACGTCCTCCGGTCCCCGCTCCGGCGCCCCCTCCACCACGACGGTGATCTCCCCGCGCACGCCCTGCGCGGCCCAGACGGCCAGCTCGCCGAGCCCGCCCCGCCGCACTTCCTCGTAGGTCTTGGTCAGCTCCCGGCACACCGCGGCCCGTCGCCGCTCCCCGAAGACCTCGGCCATCGCCGCCAGCGTGTCGTCCAGCCGGTGGGGCGCCTCGAAGTACACGAGCGTCCGCCGCTCCCCGGCCACCTCGCGCAGCCGCCCGAGCCGCTCCCCCGCCTTGCGCGGCAGGAACCCCTCGAAGCAGAACCGGTCCACGGGCAGCCCCGACAGCGCGAGCGCGGTGAGCACCGCGGACGGCCCGGGCACGGCCGTCACCCGCACGTCCCGCTCGACCGCGGCCGCGACGAGCCGGTACCCCGGGTCGGACACGGACGGCATCCCCGCGTCCGTGACGAGCAGCACCCGCGCCCCGCCCACCAGCGCCTCGACCAGCTCCGGCGTCCGCGCGGACTCGTTGCCCTCGAAGTACGACACCACCCGGCCCCTGGGCGTGACGCCGAGCGCCTGGGTCAGCCGGCGCAGCCGCCGCGTGTCCTCGGCGGCGATCACGTCGGCCCCGGCCAGTTCCTCGGCGAGCCGGGGCGGCGCGTCCGCGATGTCGCCGATGGGGGTGCCTGCGAGTACGAGGGTTCCGATCACGCTCCCATCCTCCCAGGGGCGGGGGACGCGCACTCCTCCCAGGGGCGGAGGATGCGGACGCATACCGGCCATGCACGGGACTCACACAGCACGGTTCCCTACGATGGCGCGGTGACCAGTACCGCGTCCTCCACGGACACCCCGCAGGGCCAGGCGCCGCACGAGCAGCGGCCGCCCTGGCAGCAGCGGCTGCGCCGCTTCGGCTACCAGGGGCAGCCCAGCAGCGACGCCCGTGACGTCCGTGACCGC
Source organism: Streptomyces sp. (assembly GCF_031181705.1). Classification (GTDB taxonomy): domain Bacteria; phylum Actinomycetota; class Actinomycetes; order Streptomycetales; family Streptomycetaceae; genus Streptomyces. Next base: position 28,898 of record NZ_JAPSKN010000005.1, on the reverse strand, counting down.
CTGGTGCCGCCGTACACCGAGCCCTCGCCGCGCCTGTGGGCGGCGCTCGGCGTCCCGCACAAGACGGCGGTGCGGCTGGTGCGCTGGTCGGGCTGGGTCGGCCCGCTGCTGGTCACGCTGCTGGCGGGGGTGCTGCGGTTCTGGAACCTGGGCAGCCCCAGGGCGGTGATATTCGACGAGACGTACTACGCCAAGGACGCCTGGGCGCTCGTCCACCGCGGCTTCGAGGTCAACTGGGCCAAGAACGCCAACGACCTGGTCCTGTCGTCGGGCGGGAACGTCCGGCTCCCGACCGACGCGGCGTACGTCGTGCATCCGCCGGTCGGCAAGTACGTCATCGGGCTGGGCGAGCTGCTGTTCGGCTTCGACCCGTTCGGCTGGCGGTTCATGACGGCCCTGCTCGGCACGCTGTCGGTGCTGCTGCTGTGCCGGATCGGCCGCCGGCTGTTCCGCTCCACGTTCCTGGGCTGCCTGGCGGGCGCGCTGATGGCGCTGGACGGCCTGCACTTCGTGATGAGCCGCACGGCGCTGCTCGACGGTGTGCTGATGTTCTTCGTGCTGGCCGCGTTCGGCTGTCTGCTGGTCGACCGGGACAAGGCCCGCGAGCGGCTCGCCGCCGCGCTCCCGGTGGATCCCGACGGCCGGGCCCGGCCCGACCGGCACGCCGCGGAGGCGACCCGCCTCGGATGGCGCCCCTGGCGCTGGGCGGCGGGCCTGATGCTGGGGCTGGCCATCGGCACGAAGTGGAACGGCCTGTACATCCTGGCCGCCTTCTGCCTGATGGCGGTGTTGTGGGACGTCGCCTCGCGCCGGGTCGCCGGTGCGCGGCACCCGTACAGCGCGGTCCTGCGCCGCGACACGGGCCTGGCGTTCCTCGCCACGGTGCCGGTCGCCCTGGTCACCTACCTCGCCTCCTGGACCGGCTGGATCCTCTCCGCGACGAACGGCTCGGGCGGCTACTACCGCAACTGGGCCGCGACCGACGGCAGGGGCGGCAGCTGGACCTTCCTGCCCGACTGGCTGCGCAGCCTGTGGCACTACGAGCACCAGGTGTACGAGTTCCACGTCGGGCTGTCCTCGCCGCACACCTACCAGTCCAACCCGTGGAGCTGGCTGGTCCTCGGCCGCCCGGTGTCGTACTTCTACGAGTCCCCGGCGCCCGGCAAGGACGGCTGCCCGGCCGACGCCGGCGAGAAGTGCGCCCGCGAGGTCCTGGCCCTCGGCACGCCCCTGCTGTGGTGGGTCGCCTGCTTCGCGGTGCTGTACGTGCTGTGGCGCTGGTTCTTCCGCCGCGACTGGCGCGCGGGCGCCATCGCCTGCGGCATCGCGGCCGGTTACCTGCCCTGGTTCATGTACCAGGAGCGCACGATCTTCTTCTTCTACGCCGTCGTCTTCCTGCCCTTCCTGTGCCTGGCGGTGGCGATGCTCCTGGGGGCGATCACCGGACCGCCCCGCTCCACGGACACCCGCCGCGTCGCGGGCGCCACGGCGGCGGGCGTCCTGGTCCTGCTGATCACCTGGAACTTCATCTACTTCTGGCCGCTGTACACGGGCCAGGCGATCCCGATCGACGACTGGCGGTCGCGGATGTGGCTGGATACCTGGGTCTGAGCCGTTATTCGGTCAAGAAATCGAATCAGCTGCTCCTTGTGTCGCCCCGTGCGCCTAGAGTGCTCACGGATCGAGCTTCTGAACGCGTTCAAAGGAGCGCGCGAGGCTCGCACGGGGAGGGGACGGCCCAATGGGCAAGGGGGTCAAGGCCGCCGTCATAGGCGGCGTGTTCGCCGTGATGCTGGGCGGTGCCGGATACGGCACCTACAACATCATGAGCGCGCTGAACGGTGACGGGGGCGGCAGCGGGGTGGCCGCGGAGAAGAAGTCGGGGCCGCCCGGGAAGGACGAGGTCGAGAAGACCACCGACGGGTTCTTCGCCGCCTGGGAGCAGGGCGCGACCTCGACGGCCGCGTCGTACACCAACAACGACGCGGCCGCCGAGCAGCTGCTGACCGCCTTCGAGGACGAGGCGCACATCAGGGACGTGAAGATCACGCCGGGTACGGTCCGGGGCACCACCGTGCCCTTCACGGTGAAGGCGAAGGTGGCCTACGACGGGAAGTCCAAGCCCCTGAGCTACCAGAGCCGGCTGACGGTCGTGCGCGGGCTCACCACCGGCCGGGCCCTGGTCGACTGGCAGCCGTCCGTCGTGCACCCCGAGCTGAGGAAGGACGACACCCTCGTCACCGAGGAGTCGGCAGCCCCGCCCATCGAGGCCGTGGGGCGCGACGGCTCCGAGCTGACGAAGGAGAAGTACCCCTCCCTCGGCCCGGTCCTGGACGCCCTGCGCGACAAGTACGGCGAGAAGGCCGGCGGCACCCCCGGGGTCGAACTGGTCGTCCGGCACACCGCCGGCAACGCTCCCGACACCCCGCTGCTCACCCTCGCCGAGGGCGAGCCGGGCAAGCTCACCACCACGATCAGCCCGAGCGCCCAGGCGGCGGCCGAGCAGGCGGTCAAGCGGTTCGCCCAGTCCTCGGTGGTGGCCGTCAAGCCCAGCACCGGCGAGGTGCTGGCCGTCGCCAACCACCGCGCGGACGCCTTCAACGCGGCCTTCCAGGGCAAGGCGGCACCCGGCTCCACCATGAAGATCATCACCGCCGCGATGCTCATCGACAACGGCGTGACCTCGATGAACGGCCCGGCTCCCTGCCCCGACACCGCCGTGTGGCAGAGCCAGACGTTCAAGAACCTGACGGGCATGGCGCCCAACGAGAACGCCACGCTCGCCAACAGCTTCCTGCGCTCCTGCAACACCGCCTTCGTCAAGCTCATCGACGAGGAGCCGCTCACCGACGCCTCGCTGGCCCAGGAGGCCGAGGAGCGCTTCGGGCTGGGGCGGGACGACTGGAAGACGGGCATCGCCTCCTTCGACGGCAGCGTCCCGGCGGCCGGCGGCCCGGACCGGGCGGCCGGCGCCATCGGGCAGGGGCAGGTGCAGATGAGCCCGCTGAACATGGCCTCGGTGACCGCCACCGCCATCACCGGCACCTTCCGCCAGCCCTACCTCGTCTCCCCCGAGCTGGACGGCCGGCAACTGGCGCGGGCGCGGGGCCTGCAGGCGGGCACCGCCGCCCAGCTGAAGCAGATGATGCGGCTCACCGCCACCCAGGGCACCGCGCAGGAGGCCATGCGCGGGCTCACCGGCGACATCGGCGCCAAGACCGGATCGGCCGAGGTCGACGGCAACGCGAAGTCCAACAGCTGGTTCACCGGCTTCCGGGGCGACATCGCGGCGGCGGCCATGACCGAGGAGGGCGGGCACGGCGGCGACGCGGCCGGGCCGATTGTCGCAGCCGTGCTACGAACGGGTGGCTGATCTCACCCGCGCCGGACGGGACTCTAGGGTGGTGGCCGTCGTTGGGACGGCTGAGGGTGACGGGGACCCCGGGGATTCACGGAGGACAGAACAGCAGTGGGCAACAGAAGGCGCGTCGCCGAGCGACGGAAGACGAGTCCCGCCGTGATCGGCGGGATGATCGCCGTGGTCGTCGTGGGTGCCGGGGCCGGAGCCTACGCGCTGTACGGCGGTGGCGCCGCGGCGGACGACGGGACCCGCGCGTCCTCGGACGGCAAGCCCGAGGTGAGGACCGGGCCGCTGTCGGCCACCGAGGTCACCACCACCGCCCGCGCCTTCCTCACCGCCTGGCAGTCCGGCAGGCTCCCGCAGGCCGCGGCCGCCACCGATGACCCGGCCGCGGCCCGGGCCCTGCTCACCGGCTACGCCAAGGACGCCCGCGTCAAGGACGTCACCCTCACCCCGGGCGCGCGCACCGGCGACAGGGTGCCGTTCGCGGTCAGGGGCACGGTGGCCTACAAGGGCACCGAGAAGCCGCTGGCGTACACCGGCGCCCTCACCGTCGTCCGCCGCGCGAGTGACGGAAAGCCCCTGGTCGACTGGCACGCGGCGGTCGTCCACCCCGACCTGAGGGACGGCGACCGGCTGGTCACCGGCGAGGCGGGCACGCCCCCGGTCAAGGCGCTCGACCGCGACGGCGGCGAACTGACCAAGGAGAAGTACGCCTCGATCGGCCCGATCCTGGACGGCCTGCGCGAGAAGTACGGCAAGAAGGCCGGCGGCAAGGCGGGCATCGAGCTGCGGGTCGTGCGCGGGAAGGCCGCCAAGGCGGAGGACCTGTCCGACAAGACGCTGCTGGAGCTGAGCGAGGGCACGCCGGGCACGGTGAGGACCACCCTGGATCCGGCGCTCCAGGCCGCCGCCGAGAAGCAGGTGGCGAAGAAGGCCCGGTCCTCGGTCGCCGTGGTGCGGGTGTCGACCGGTGAGATCCTGGCCGCCGCCAACGCCTCCCCCGGCTTCAACACCGCCTTCCAGGGCTCCCTGGCCCCCGGCTCCACGATGAAGGTCGTCACCTCGTCGCTGCTGATCGAGAAGGGCCTGGCCTCGGCCGACAAGAAGCACCCGTGCCCCAAGTACTTCACGTACGGCCACTGGAAGTTCCAGAACGACGACAAGTTCGAGATCAAGGACGGCACGTTCAAGGCGAGCTTCGCCCGCTCCTGCAACACGGCCTTCATCAGCCAGGCGCCCAAGCTGAAGGACGACGACCTGACCAGGCAGGCCCAGCAGGTGTTCGGCCTGGGGCTGAACAACTGGGCGATCGGGGTGCCGTCCTTCGACGGCGCGGTGCCGGTGCAGTCGGCGGCCCAGATGGGTGCCTCGCTCATCGGGCAGGGCGGGGTGCGGATGAACCCGCTGAACATGGCGTCGGTGTCGGCGACCGTGAAGGCCGGCACCTTCCGCCAGCCCTACCTGGTCTCCCCGGAGGTGGACGGACGCAAGCTGGCGACGGCCTCGCGCACGATGTCGGCGGGCACGCTGTCCCAGTTGCGCGAGCTGATGGCGTACACGGCGGCGGCCGGCACGGCGGCCGAGGCGATGGCCGGGGTCGGCGGGGACGTCGGCGCGAAGACCGGCTCCGCCGAGGTCGACGGGCAGAAGAAGCCCAACGGCTGGTTCACGGCCTACCGGAACGACCTGGCGGCCGCGGGCGTGGTCCAGCAGGGCGGGCACGGCGGCTCCACGGCCGGCCCGATCGTCGCGGCCCTGCTGAAGGCGGGCGGCTGAGCCCCGGACCCTAGTGCGTCACCGGTTCCGCGGCGGCCGTGTACGTCCGCCGCAGGAACCGCAGCAGCGCCTGCCGCTCGAACTGCACCACCGACACGCCCTGCGCGGAGTGGAACTCCACGATGGCCTGCACCCGGCCGCACGGCCAGACCCGCACCTCGCCGCTGCCCGCGGGGGCCCGCAGCCCTTCCTCCAGCAGCCGGCGGTCGAAGGCCCACTCCCCTCCCCCGGCCCCGGGCAGGCGGATCCGCACGAGGCGCGGGTCGTGCTCGGGGTCGTACCGCAGGGTGACCGGAATCGACTCCAGCTCGTCGATCAACGGGGCCGCCGCGTCCGTGACGATGCGGGCTCGCGCGTACTGCTCGACTACGGACATCGGACGGTCCCTTCACCGTGCGTCGTCTCCGAAGAGAAAGTGCACCCACCCCCTCCCCAATGTCCCATATTTTCCGGTTTTCGCCCCTTGAGGGCGCGCATATCACGGATGAGATAAAACGAGGAGCACGCTCTTGCATATCGTTCGCATCTAGCCACATCATCGAACGGTGCATGTACCTGACGGCTTCATCAACGCCCCCACCTCCGCGGCCACCGGCGTGATCGCCGCGGGCGCCGTCGCCGTGAGCCTGCGCGGCGCACGGCGTGAGCTCGACGAGCGCACGGCGCCGCTGGCCGGCCTCGTCGCGGCGTTCATCTTCGCGGTGCAGATGCTCAACTTCCCCGTCGCGGCGGGGACCAGCGGCCATCTGCTCGGCGGCGCGCTGGCCGCGATCCTCGTGGGGCCGTACACGGGTGTCCTGTGCGTCTCCGTCGTGCTGCTCATGCAGGGCATCCTCTTCGCCGACGGCGGTCTGACGGCGCTCGGCGTCAACATCACCAACATGGGGATCGTCACCGTGGTGGTGGCCTACGCCCTCTTCCGCGGCCTGGTGAAGGTGCTGCCCCGCTCCCGCCGCTCGGTCACCGCGGCCTCCTTCGTCGCCGCCCTGGTCTCCGTCCCGGCCGCCGCCCTGGCCTTCACGCTGATGTACGCCGTCGGCGGCACCACCGACGTCTCGATCGGCAAGGTCGCCACCGCCATGGTCGGCGTGCACGTCCTCATCGGCCTCGGCGAGGCCGTGATCACCGCGCTGACGGTGGGTGCCGTCGTCGCCGTACGGCCGGACCTCGTGCACGGGGCGCGCGGACTGGAGCAGAGGCTGAAGCTGCGGGTCGACGGCGAGCTCGTCGACGCCCCGGGGCCCGAGCCGGTGCCCGTCGCCGCCCGCACCTCGCGGCGCACGCTGTGGATCACCGGTCTGGTCACCTCGCTCGTCCTCGCCGGCTTCGTCAGCTTCTACGCCTCCGCCGACCCGGACGGCCTGGAGAAGGTCGCCTCCGACCACGGCATCGACAAGAAGGCCGAGGAGCACACCGTCGCGGACTCCCCGCTCGCCGACTACGGCGTCAAGGACGTCGACGACGCGCGCCTGTCCGGAGGGCTGGCCGGGGTCATCGGCGTGGGCGTGACGGTGGTCGCGGGCACGGGCGTGTTCTGGGCGGTGCGCCGCCGGCGCACCGCGGACACCTCGCCGTCCGCCGTGGAGCAGCCCTCCGTGGAGCGGTCCGCCGCGAAGAGCGTCTGACATGGGTGCCGGGCACGCGCACAAGCTCTACCGGCACGGGCACTCGCCCGTGCACGGCCTGCCGCCGCACACCAAGCTGGCCGCCGTGTTCGCCTTCGTGGTGGTCGTGGTGTCGACACCGCGGGAGGCCATGTGGGCGTTCGGCCTGTACGCCGTCCTGCTGGGGGTCGTGGCGTACGTCGCGCGCGTGCCCGCCGCCTTCCTGCTCGGGCGGCTGCTGATCGAGGTGCCGTTCGTGGCGTTCGCGGTGCTGATGCCGTTCGTGGCGGAGGGCGAGCGGGTCGAGGTGCTCGGGCTGTCCCTGAGCGTGAACGGGCTGTGGGGCGCCTGGAACGTGCTCGCCAAGGGCACGCTCGGCGTGGCCGCGTCCGTCCTGCTCGCCGCCACCACCGAGCTGCGCGAACTGCTCCTCGGCCTGCAGCGGCTCAGGCTCCCTCCGCTGCTCGTGCAGATCGCGTCCTTCATGATCCGCTACGGCGACGTCGTCACCGACGAGATGCGGCGCATGCGGATCGCCCGGGAGTCGCGCGGCTTCGAGGCGCGGGGCGTGCGCCATTGGGGCGTGCTCGCCAAGACGGCGGGCGCGCTGTTCATCCGTTCCTACGAGCGCGGCGAGCGCGTGCACCTGGCCATGCTCAGCCGCGGGTACGCCGGTTCCATGCCGGTCATCGACGAGGTGAGCGCGTCCCGGGCGCAGTGGTCGTACGCGCTCGCCCTCCCGGGCGCCGCTCTCGCCGTCTGTCTGCTGGGATGGACCCTGTGACTGCTTCCCTTGAGGTCTCGGGCCTCGCCTTCGCCTACCCCGACGGGCACCAGGCCCTGTTCGGGGTCGACTTCTCGATCGCGCGCGGTGAGCGGGTCGCCCTCCTCGGGCCGAACGGCGCCGGCAAGACGACCCTGGTGCTGCACCTGAACGGCATCCTCACCGGCGGCGCCGGCACGGTGAAGGTCGCCGGGCTGCCGGTGGACAAGCGGAACATGGCCGAGGTCAGGCGCCGGGTCGGCATCGTCTTCCAGGACCCGGACGACCAGTTGTTCATGCCGACGGTCCGCGAGGACGTGGCGTTCGGGCCGGCGGCGGCCGGGCTGAAGGGCCCGGAGCTGGAGCAGCGCGTGGACCGGGCGCTGGAGCGGGTCGGCATGGCGCAGTTCAAGGACCGGCCGCCGCACCACCTCTCCTTCGGGCAGCGCCGCCGGGTGGCCGTCGCGACCGTGCTGGCGATGGAGCCGGAGATCCTCGTCCTGGACGAGCCCTCCTCCAACCTCGACCCCGCCTCCCGCCGCGAGTTGGCCGACATCCTGCGCTCGCTGGACGTGACGGTGCTGATGGTCACCCACGACCTCCCCTACGCGCTGGAGCTGTGCCCGCGCTCCCTGATCCTCAGCGAGGGCGTGATCGCGGCGGACGGCCCGACCGCCGAGCTGCTCTCCGACGAGGAGTTGATGCGGGCGCACCGTCTGGAGCTGCCGTTCGGCTTCGATCCGCGTTCCGTGCCGGCCGCGCCCGCCCGTCCGTGAACAATGGGCGCGTGACGAACGAGGAGAGCGACGCGTCGCTGCTGCTGGACCAGCAGCTGTGCTTCGCGCTGTACGCCGCCCAGCGCGCGGTGACGGCCGCCTACCGTCCGCTCCTCGACGACCTCGGCCTCACCTATCCCCAGTACCTCGTCCTGCTCGTGCTCTGGGAGCGCGGCGAGACCTCGGTCAAGGAACTGGCCGCGGCCCTGCGCCTCGACTACGGCACCGTCTCGCCGCTGCTGAAGCGGCTGGAGTCGGCGGGTCTGGTACGGCGTGCGCGGTCGGTGCGGGACGAGCGGTCGGTGCGCGTGGCGCTGACCGGGCGCGGGGAGGAGCTCCGCGAGCGGGCCGCCCGCGTGCCCGGGGCGCTGCTCGCCGCCACAGGCCTGGACGCGGCCCAGGTCGCGCGGTTGCGCGCGGAGCTGGGACTGCTGGCGGAGCGGGCGGACGCGGCGGCGGACCGGGCCCGCTGATCCCGCAGTCGGGTTACCCCCGGTTGCCACCCCCCTGGTGCCCACGGCGGTTACTGGTCAGTACCTTGTGCACGATGTACTTGCGCGCATCTGTTCCTGGGGAAGGCCCGCCATGACCGAAGCCACCGCTGCCACCGTCGCCGGAGACACCCGGCCCACGAAGATCGTGTACGTCGCCGAGGCCACCGCCCACGGCGGCCGCGAGGGCTATGTCACCAGCCAGGACGGACAGCTCGACCTCAAGGTCGCGATGCCCCCGCAGCTCGGCGGCGACGGCAACGGCACCAACCCCGAGCAGCTCTTCGCGGCCGGCTACAGCTCCTGCTTCCACAACGCCCTGATCCTGGTCGGCAACCGCGAGGGCTACGACCTCACCGGCTCCACGGTCTCCGCGAAGGTCGGCATCGGCCCCAACCGGCAGCGCGGCTACGGCCTCGCGGTCGCCCTCGCCGTCTCCCTGCCGGTCGTCGACCCCGACCTCGCGACGCGGCTGGTGGACGCGGCCCACGAGGTCTGCCCGTACTCGAACGCGACCCGCGGGAACATCGACGTGACCATCCTGCTTGGGTGAAGGGGAGCGAACCGGCGGATCGAGGAGGAGTACGGACGTGGACGTGCACGGCACAGTGGCCGAGGGCTTCGAGCCGGTCAGGGAAGCGTTCGTGCGGAACTTCGAGGCCCTCGGGGAGCGGGGCGCGGCGGTCGCCGTGCTGCGGGGCGGGCGCCCGGTCGTCGACCTGTGGGCCGGCACGAAGGACGTCGACGGCACGGCCCCCTGGGAGCGGGGCACCGCCCAGGTGGTGCGCTCGGCGACGAAGGGTGTCGCGGCGGCCGTCCTGCTGCTGCTGCGCCAGCGCGGGCTGCTGGACCTGGACGCCCCGGTGGGCCACTACTGGCCGGAGTTCAAGGCGCGGGGCAAGGAGCGGGTGCTGGTCCGGCACGTGCTGAACCACCGGGCCGGGCTCCCGGTCCTGGACCGGCCCCTCACCCCCGAGGAGGCCCTCGACCCGCTGCGGGGCCCGGCGGCCGTCGCCGCGCAGGCCCCGGTCTGGGAGCCGGGCACCGACCACGGCTACCACGCGCTGACCTACGGCTGGCTGGTCGACGAACTGGTGCGGCGCGTCACCGGCCAGGGCACCGGCGAGTGGCTGGCCGCGCAGATCACCGGCCCGCTCGGGCTCGACCTGTGGCTCGGCCTGCCGGCGGCGGAGGCGGGGCGGGTCGGGCGCGTGGGCCGCGTCGAGGGCCCCGAGCCGGCCGGCGGGCTGCGCGCCCGCCCCAAGCGCTCGGTCACCGAGGCCTACGGGGACCCGGAGTCCCTCACCCGCCGCGCCTTCGCCGCCATCACCCCGTTCCCGGAGCAGAACGACCCCGCCTACCTCGCGGCGGCCCTGCCCGCGACCAACGCCGTCGCGACGGCGGACGGCCTGGCCCGCTTCTACGCGGCGCTGATCGGCGACACCGCCGGTGCCGCCCGGCTGTTCACGCCGGAGACGGTGGAACTGGCCCGGGCCGAGGAGTCGGCGGGCCCGGACCGGGTGCTGGTGGTCGGCACCCGCTTCGGCCTCGGCTACATGCTGCACGGCACCGCCTCCCCCTTCCTCGCCCCGGGCTCCTTCGGCCACCCGGGACGCGGCGGCGCCCTCGGGTTCGCCGACCCGGAGGCGGGAATCGCCTTCGGCTACGTCACCAACGGCTTCCGCAAGACGGTGACGGCGGACCCGCGGGCGCAGGGGCTGGTGCGGGCGGTGCGGGACGTGCTGGGCCGGCAGTCCTCCTGAGCCCCGCTAGACGTGGATCGGGTGGGAGGTCCGCCCGGACGCCTGGTCGATCTCCTCGTGCGCCTTGGTCAGCAGCCGCATGGCGAGTTCGTTGAGCGCCCGGGCCCCGGCGATCTCCTCCCCGACCCGGGGCTGATTCGCGTCGGACCGGTGCCGGCTGGCGTGCCCGTGCGCCCGTACCTCGGTGCCGTCGGGCAGGCGGACCATCGCGGCCGCGCGGGTGTGCTGGTCGTCCTCCATGAACTCCAGCTCGACGTGCCATCCCGTGGTCGTGTGCGTCATGTGGATCACCTCCGGAGCGTCTAGTTCCAGGGTGCTCCCCTCACCCGCCCGACGCACCCGTCCCGCAAGGCCTACCCGGCGTGCAGCATCAGCCCGATGCCGACGACGAGCAGCCCGGCCGCCGCGATCCTCGGCACCCCGAACCGCTCCTTGAAGAACACGGCCCCGATCGCCGCGCCCACGATGACCGACGACTCGCGCAGGGCCGCGATGGGCGCGAGTGCGGCCCGGGTCTGGGCCCACAGCACGAGCGCGTAGGCGGCGACGGACAGCGCCGCTCCGGCCAGTCCGAGCGCGGCGAAGGGGCGCAGCACCGCCGCGGTCCCCCCGCGCCAGCGCCACAGGGCGTACGTCGGGAGCACCGCCCCCTGGACCGCCATCAGCCAGGCGACGTAGCCCAGGGAGGACCCCGAGGCGCGCACGCCCAGCCCGTCGACCACGGTGTACGCCGCTATCGTCAGCCCGGTCGCCAGGGCCGCCCCGATCGCCGCCCAGTCGGGCCGGCGACCGCGCAGCCCCCACAGGGCGACGCCGGTCAGCCCCGCGCAGGCCAGGGCGATCCCGGCGGCGGCCCGGCCGTCGGGCACCTCGTCGGCGAGCAGGGCGGCGAGCACGGTCACGACCAGGGGCGCGGTGCCGCGCGCGATGGGGTAGGCCTGGCCGAAGTCCCCCAGCCGGAAGGACCTCATCAGCAGGGCGTAGTAGGCGATGTGGATGACGGCGGAGCCCAGCAGGTACGGCCATGCCGCGGCCGCGGGGAACGCCGCGAACGGCGCCAGGGCCAGCCCGATCAGCAGCCCGCCGCCCGAGATCAGCGCGAAGCCGGCCAGCTTGTCGGTGATCTGGTGGGCGAGGGCGTTCCAGCAGGCGTGGGTCACGGCGGCGAGCAGGACCGCGGCGGTGACCAGTGGCGTCACGAGGTGCGCTCGCGCACGTCCACGAGGATGCCGCCGGCGTGGCTGACGAGGTCGCGCGGCGCCATCGGGAAGACGGTGTACGGCGTCCCGGCGGCGGCCCAGACGATGTCGTGGGCGAGCAGGGAGCGGTCGGCGAGGACGCGGGTTCTGGTGCGGTGCCCGAAGGGCGGCACGCCGCCGATGGCGTATCCGGTGGTCTCCCGCACGGCCTCGGCCCGGGCCCGGGTGACCTTCCGCGCCCCGAGTTCCTCGCGCACGCGCTCGACGTCCACGCGGGAGGCGCCGTCCATGAGCACGAGCACGGGGACCCCGTCCGCCGCGAAGATCAGGGACTTGCAGATCTGGCTCAGTCCGCAGCCGAGCGCGGCGGCGGCCTCGGCGGCGGTGCGGGTGGCCTCGGGGAAGCGCCGCACGCGCCCTTCGAGCTCGTCGAGTCCGAGGTCTCGCAGGGCCTGGGCGAACCGGGGGTGCGCTCCGGAGCTGTCGGCGTCAGTGGCGGCTGTCGTCGTCATGCGGGCACGCTAGCGGTGCGTGTAGCAGACACGCGAGCCGGTTTCTCAGGCGGCGCCGTCCTCCGCGGGGACGTCCGCGAACTCCCACCACGCCAGGGGCAGCCAGTCCCCGTCGACGAAGCCGTCCACGGATTGGCCGGTGCCGCGGATGGCCACACGGGTTCCCACGGGGTACGTCCGGCCGGACAGGCCGGAGACCGTTACGAGCAGAGTGCCGATACGTCGTGACAAGGCCGTAGATCCTTTCTCCTCTTGGTGCAAATCGTCTCATCATGCACCAGCCTGGTATATGAGCCACGGCACATGGAGGTGCTTGACCATGAGGGCTGTCGTGTACAAGGGCCCCTTCGAGGTGGCGATTGAGCAAGTGGAGGATCCACGGATTCAGCACCCCAACGACGTGATCGTCCGGGTCACGTCGACCGCGATCTGCGGCTCGGACCTGCACATGTACGAGGGCCGTACCGCCGCGGAGCCGGGGATCGTGTTCGGTCACGAGAACCTCGGCGTCATCGAGGAGACAGGAGAGGGGGTCACCTCGCTCAGCAGCGGCGACCGGGTGGTCATGCCGTTCAACGTGGCCTGCGGTTTCTGCCAGAACTGTACGGCGGGGCTCACGGGCTTCTGCCTGACCGTGAACCCGGGCTTCGCCGGCGGCGCCTACGGCTATGTCGCGATGGGGCCCTACACGGGAGGGCAGGCGGAGTACGTGCGCGTCCCGTACGCCGACTTCAACTGCCTGAAACTCCCGGAGGGCACCGAGCAGGAGACCGACTTCGTCCTGCTCGCCGACATCTTCCCGACCGGCTACCACGGCAACGAACTGGCCGACGTGCGTCCCGGTGAGAGCGTCGCCGTGTACGGCGGCGGTCCGGTCGGGCTCATGGCCGCCTACTCCGCGATGCTGCGCGGCGCGAGCAAGGTGTTCGTGGTCGACCGGGTGGCCGAGCGGCTGCAGAAGGCGGAGGAGATCGGCGCCGTGCCGATCGACTTCACGCAGGGCAACCCGGCGGAGCAGATCAAGGAGCAGACCGACGGCCGGGGCACGGACAAGGGCGTCGACGCCGTCGGCTACCAGGCCCAGGCCCAGGGCGAGGACCGCGAGGAACCGGCCACCGTGCTCAACTCGCTCGTCGAGACGGTCCGGCCGACGGGCGCGCTCGGCGTGCCCGGCCTGTACGTCCCGAGCGACCCGGGCGGGCCGGACGACCAGGCCAAGAAGGGCATGCTGATGGTCTCCGTCGGGCGTCTCTTCGAAAAGGGCCTGCGCATGGGCACCGGCCAGTGCAACGTCAAGCGGTACAACCGGCAGTTGCGGGACATGATCATCGAGGGCCGCGCGACCCCGAGCTTCGTCGTCTCGCACGAACTGCCGCTGGACCAGGCCCCGTCGGCGTACGAGAAGTTCGACAAGCGGGTCGAGGGCTACACCAAGGTGGTCCTCCACCCACAGGCGGCGTAGGAGGTCCGGCTGTCACTCGGCGACGTACGCGAGGAACGACTCCCACGTGGCGGGGACTACCGTCACGTGGGGAGTCCCCGGGGTCTTGGAGTCGCGGACGTGGATCACGGCGGGAGTGTGGGCGACCTCGACGCAGTCGCCCGGCTCATTGCTGCTGCTGTAGCTGCTCTTGAACCAGTGCAGTTCCGGCGTGCTCATAGTCTCCCCAGCAATTCCTCGATGAAGGTCTGTGACTCCCGCGGCGAGAGAGCCTGCGCCCGGATCATGCCATAGCGCAGCTCAAGGACCCGCAGATCGCGAGGGCTTGAGACCGGACGGCCGTTGAACGCGCCCTCGGAACGTCCGATCGCCGTGCCGTCGGTGAACTTCAGCACTTCGATCAGGCCGGGTACTCCAGCGTGCTCCTCTCGATCGGTCGGCATGACCTGGAGCGACACGTTCCGCAACTTGGCCACCTCCACCAGGTGTTCGAGCTGTCGGCGCAACACCATCTTGCCCCCGAGTGGCCGTTCGAGCGTCACCTGTTCCTGGACAAAACTGAGATTTGGAGCCGGGTCACGCTCGAAGACTGACTTGCGGGCCAGACGTGCCGCACTCTCCCGTTCGATCACGTCGGCAGAAAGGGCAGGTTGCCGCATCTCGTAGAGCGCCTTGGTGTACTCCGGCGTCTGCAGCAGCCCGTGGATGTTGTGATTGCTGTAGAGCAGCATCTCCACCGCCCGCCCCTCCAGCTCCGCCAGTTCCCGCACCTTCTTCGGATACCGGGCCCGCTCCATGTCCTTCGTGAACGCCCTCAGATGCCCCTGGGCGTTCAGCACCCGGTCCGCCCTGTCCAGGTACTCGGGGCGGGGAATCCGCGCCCCCCGTTCCATCTTGCGGATCATGTCCTCGCCGTAGCCGAGCATGTCGCCCAGCTCGGTGACCCGCAGGCCCGCCGCCTCCCGGCACACCTTCAGCAGCTTGCCCACCGCCTGGACCAGCGGCTCGATCTCGTCGCCCGGCTCGACATCCCAGCCGGCCTCGTCGACAGCCTCGTTCATGCCCCACCTCCATCGCGCAGCCGTACCCGTACAACGACCGGGACAGCCGGGACAGCACGAGACAAGCTCGGGACAACAGCGGTACGCCCACCCGCAGTCGCCGGTCACGGCGCCCGGACTCGGCCACGCTGAGTCACATGAACCAGGAGACCACCATCCGCAACCTCAGCCTTCTGCTCTCCCCGACGCCCCGGGGCGCGCGGCTCGCCCGGCTCCTCGCCGTGGAGCAACTGCGCTCGTGGGACGTGCCGTCGGACCCTGCCGAGCAGATCGTCGCCGAGCTCGCGGCCAATGCCGCCACCCATGGCCGCGCGCCCGGCCGGGACTTCCGTCTGACGCTCTACGTCGTCGGCGGCACCCTCCGCATCGAGGTCACGGACACGCGCGGCGACCTGCTTCCCCACGCCACCCGGCCGGCCCCGGACGCCACCACGGGCCGGGGCCTCCTCGTCGTGGCCGCCCTCGCCGGCCGCTGGGGCGTGACACCGGGGCCGCACCCGCGCAAGACGGTGTGGGCCGAAGTCGAGGTGCCCGGGTGAAAGGCCGGTGAGGACGCACCGTCCCACAGTGCGCCCTCACCGGCAGGTTTCTGACGAGCCGTCAGACGCGGACCAGTTGCCTGTCACCGTCGTCGTCGCCGGAGGCGGCGCGCAGGCCCTCGCCCTCGACGTCCACGTTCGGCAGGGCGCGGTCGAGCCACCCGGGCAACCACCAGGCCTTGCGGCCCAGGAGGGCCAGGACGGCCGGGACGATGGCCATGCGGACGATGAACGCGTCGAAGAAGACCGCGATCGCGAGGCCGAAGCCGATCATCTTCACCATCGACTCGGAGGAGCCGATGAAGCCGGCGAAGACGGCGATCATGATGACCGCGGCGGCGCTGACGACCCGCGCGCCGTGCCGGAAGCCGGTCACCACGGCCTGGGCCGGCTTCTCGCCGTGGACGTAGGCCTCCCGCATCCGGGTCACGAGGAACACCTCGTAGTCCATGGCCAGGCCGAAGACCACGCCGACCATGAAGATCGGCATCATCGACATGACCGGCCCGGTCTGCTCGACGCCCATGAGGCCGGACAGCCAGCCCCACTGGAAGACCGCGACGACCGCGCCGAGCGCCGCCATCACCGACAGCAGGAAGCCGAGGGCCGCCTTCAGCGGGACGAGGATCGAGCGGAACACCACGATCAGGAGCAGGAAGGCCAGGCCGACGACCAGGACCAGGTAGGGCACGAGGGCGTCGTTGAGCTTCTGGCTGACGTCGATGTTCATGGCCGTGCTGCCGGTGACCAGGACGTTGGCGCCGGTGTCGGCCCTGACGTCCGTGCCCGCGTCGCGGATGCCGTGCACCAGGTCCTCGGTGGTGACGGAGGACGGCTTGGAGCCGGGGACGACGGTGATGGTGGCGGTGTCACCGGCCTTGTTGGGCGCGGGCGGCGTCACCGTGACGACGTCCCTCAAGCCCTTGATCTCGTCGCCGACCGCGGTGAAGGCGGCCTTCGGGTCGTCGCTGCCCTTGGCGTCGACCACGACCATCAGCGGGCCGTTGAAGCCCGGCCCGAAGCCCTCGGACAGCAGGTCGTAGGCGCGGCGCTGGGTGGTGGAGGTGGGCTGGGAGCCGTCGTCCGGCAGGCCCAGTTCCAGGCTCGCGGCCGGGACGGCGGCCGCGCCGAGGCCGACGACGCCGAGCAGCAGGACCGCGATCGGGCGGCGGACCACGAAGCTCGCCCAGCGGCTGCCCAGGTTGGGCTTGGCGGGCCCGTCCTGCGCCTTGGCCCGGCCGAACAGCCTGCCCTTCTCCCCCGCCGGCCTGACCTTGCGCCCGGCGTATCCGAGCAGGGCGGGGATCATGGTGAGGGCGATCAGCACCGCGATGGCCACCGTGCCGGCCGCCGCGACGCCCATCTTCGTCAGCATCGGGATGTTGACGACGGACAGGCCCACCAGGGCGATCACCACGGTCAGGCCCGCGAACACCACGGCGGAACCCGCCGTGCCGACGGCCCGGCCGGCCGCCTCCTCGCGCTCGCGGCCGTCGGCCAGTTCGGCGCGGTAGCGGGAGACGATGAACAGGGCGTAGTCGATGCCGACCGCGAGGCCGATCATCATGGCCAGGGTGGAGGTGGTCGTGCCCAGGTCCAGCGCGCTCGCCAGGGCGGTGATCGTGGAGACGCCGATGCCCACGCCGATGAGCGCGGTGAGCAGCGGGAGCCCGGCCGCGACCAGCGAGCCGAAGGTGATGACGAGGACGACCGCGGCGACCGCGATGCCGATGATCTCGCTGGAGCCGGTGTGCGGCACCGCCTGCAGCGCGTCACCGCCGATCTCGACGGTCAGCCCGGCCTTCCGGGCGTCCTGCGCGGAGTCCTCCAGGGCGTCCTTGGAGGCGTCGTCGAGCTCCATCCCGGAGACCTTGTACGACACCTGCGCGTAGGCGATCGTTCCGTCCTTGCTGACGGCCTTCGCCTGGTACGGGTCGGTGACGCGGGCGACCTCGGAGCCGTCGGCCAGCTCCTTCACGGTCTCCCGCACCGTCGCCTTGTTGCCCGGGTCGGTCATCTTCTCGCCGCTCGGCGCCTTGAAGACCACGCGGGCGGTGGCGCCGTCGGCGCTGGTGCCGGGGAAGCGCTGTTCCAGCAGGTCGAAGGCCTTCTGGGCCTCGGTGCCCGGGATGGAGAACGAGCTGTTGCCCGCGGTGGGCGCGCCGGCCGCGCCGACCCCGGCGAGGGTCAGCAGGGCCACCCATATCAGGGCGACGAAGTGCCGCCGCCGGAACGAGAACCGGCCGATTTTATAGAGGAAAGTGGCCACGAGGGCGTACTCCCGGTCAGGTCGTGAGGGTCTTCGGGGCAGGGGTGATCAGCCCGACGACGTGAGCGGTGACGTCAGGTGGAGGGCAGTTGAGGGGACTAGTCGGTGGTGGGGACGCCGAGGGCGGGGAGGACCACGGCGTCGATGTACGAGGTGAGGAAGGCCGCCGTCGGAGGCTTGTCCTCGAGGACCGCGCAGGTGACGAACGCGCCGAGCATCATGTGCACCACGAACTCCAGCGCGGGGCAGTCCGGGCGGATCTCGCCCCGGTCGACGGCTCGTTGGAGGAGGCGGCGCGAGCTCGCGATCTCCGGTTCGATGATCTGGCTCCGGAACTCGCTGTGGAGGTCCGGATTGGCGTGCATCGCCGTGGCCAGTCCGCGCATGAGCGCGCCGTTCTGCTCCATCTCGGCGTCGTCCGCACGCGCCATGAGGGCGTGGAAGTCGCCGCGCAGGGAGCCGGTGTCGATCTCGTCGAGGTCCTTCACCGGCTTGGTGTGCCTGAGCGCCTTGACGACCAGCGGGGCCTTGCCGCCCCACTGGCGGTAGAGCGTGGCCTTGCTGGACCGGGTGCGGGTGGCCACGGCGTCCATGGTGAGGGCGTCGTAGCCGACTTCGCGGAGCAGGTCGAGCACGGCCGCGTACAGCTCGGCCTCGCGCTCGGGGGTGATCCGACTGCGACGCGCGGCGGCGACCTCAGCCATCTGACTCACCTTCCCGCTTCGAACGACACGGTTTCGTACACCACGAAGATAGCGCACCCCGCATAGAAACGAAACGGTTTCGTACGTGTGCTGGGTCACGGCGGTGGCCTTGTCACGACTTGCTGGTGCCCACGCCCGGGCAAAGCATGGTCAGGTGACCTATCTGCGTCTGCCGCATCTCCATGACGACCTGCTGTGCTTCGTCGCCGAGGACGACCTCTGGCT
Organism: Streptomyces sp.; assembly: GCF_031181705.1. Taxonomy (GTDB): domain Bacteria; phylum Actinomycetota; class Actinomycetes; order Streptomycetales; family Streptomycetaceae; genus Streptomyces. The sequence continues at coordinate 10,411 of NZ_JAPSKN010000005.1, read as the reverse complement.
CGCGCCGCTCGACGGCCCGGGCCGCGCCTGGCGGCTCACCGTCGACCGCACCAAGGTGGGCCACCCGCGCTTCTCGCCCGACGGCCGCCATCTCGCCTGCACGAGCTGGCGCAGCCTGGTGCCCGAGGTCCACCTGATCCCGGTGGACGGCGGCCCGGGCAGGCAGGTGAGCCACTGGGGCAGCGCCGACACCCGCGTCCGCGGCTGGACCCCGGACGGCGAGATCCTGGCCGTCGCCTCGCACGGCGAGCCGTTCTCCTACTTCACCTGGGCCTACAAGGTCTGCCCCGACGGCGACCCGGGCCGCAAACTGCCCTGGGGGCCGGTCTCCGACATCCAGGTGGCCGACCTGGACGGGGAGCGCAGGACGCTGCTGCTCACCGGCACGCCCCCGCACGAACCGGCCGCCTGGAAGCGCTACCGGGGCGGGGCCACGGGCCGGCTGTGGCTGCACGGCGAGCGGCTGCTCGAAGGCCTCGGCGGCCATCTGCACTCCCCGATGTTCGTGGGCGGCCGGATCGCCTTCCTCTCCGACCACGAGGGCGTCGGCAACCTCTACTCCTGCGCCCACGACGGCACCGACCTGCGCCGCCACACCGACCACGACGCCTTCTACGCCCGGCACGCCGCCAGCGACGGAACGCGGGTGGTGTACCAGTGCGCGGGCGACCTGTGGCTGGTCGAGGACCTGTCCGCGGACTCCGAGCCGCGCCGGCTGGACGTACGGCTGAACGGGCCGCGCGCCGGGCGGCGCCCGTACCAGGTGGCGGCCGCCCGGCACGTCGACGGGCTCTCGGTCGACGAGACCGGCCGGGCCGGCGCGGTCGTCGTGCGCGGCAGCCTGTACTGGCTCACCCACCGGGACGGTCCCGCCCGCGCCCTCACCGACATCCCGGGCGTCCGGGTGCGCCTGCCGGAGATGCTCGGCGCGAGCGGGCGGGTGGCGTACGTGACGGACGCGGAGGGCGAGGACGCCATCGAGATCGCCTTCCTGCCCCGGGCGAGCGGCGACCGCACCCCCCGGCGGCTCTCGCCGGGCGCGCTGGGCCGGGTGCGCGAGCTGGTCTGCGATCCCGAGGGCGAGCGCCTGGCGGTCGCCTCGCACGACGGGCGGCTCCTCCTCGTCGACGTCACCGAGGACGGCGACGGAGAGGTCACCGAACTGATCAGGTCGATCAACGGACCCGTGCGCGACCTGGCGTTCTCCCCGGACGGGGCGTGGCTGACCTGGTCGCACCCGGGCATCGGGCGCACGCTGCGGCAGATCAAACTGGCCCGCATCACGGACCGGTTCGTCGTCGACGTGACCAACGGCCGCTTCGAGGACGAGAACCCGGTCTTCACCCGCGACGGCCGCTACCTGGCCTTCCTGTCCTGGCGCGGCTTCGACCCGGTCTACGACGTGCACACCGGCGACCTGTCCTTCCCGCTGGGCTGCCGCCCGTACCTGGTGCCGCTGTCCTCGGCGACGCCCTCCCCGTTCGCGGTGAACCCCGAGGGCCGCCCGGCCGCCGGGGGTCTGGACCCGGTGGAGGACGACGGAAGCGGGGAGGGCGGGGCCGTGACGGTCGAGGCCGAAGGACTGGCGAGCCGGGTCACGCCGTTCCCGGTGGCCGCCTCCAAGTACTCGGCGCTGCACCCGGTGGCGGGCGGCGGGCTGGTGTGGCTGCGCTGGCCGATCTCCGGCGCGCTGGGCGAGACGTTCGCCAACCCGGACGACACCAGCGGCCGGCCCACCCTGGAGCACTTCGGCATCACCAAGGCGAAGAAGTCCGAACTCGCCCAGCAGCTCGACTGGTTCGCGGTCAGCGGCGACGGCAGCCGGCTGGTGATCGTCGACGAGGGCGAGCTGCGCGCGGTACCGGCGGACGAGCCGGGCGACTCCGACTCCACGGTGTGGATCGACGCCCGCCGCATCCTGCACACCGTCGACCCGGCGGCGGAGTGGCGGCAGGCGTACGACGAGGCCGGGCGGCTGATCCGGGCCCACTTCTGGGATCCGGGCATGTGCGGCATCGACTGGGACGGGGTCCTTGACCAGTACCGGCCGCTGGTCGAACGGGTCGCGTCCCCGGACGAGTTCGCCGACCTGCTGCGCGAGGTGCTCGGCGAACTGGGCACCTCCCACGCCTACGTCACCGCCGCCCGGCGCAACGAGGGCCCGCCGCACTACCAGCGCCGCCAGGGCCTGCTCGGCGCCAACCTCGTACGCCGGGACGGCGGCTGGACGGTCAAGCGGATCCTGCCCGGCGACTCCTCCGACTCCAAGGCCCGCTCCCCGCTCGCCGGTACGGGCATCCGGGAGGGCGCGGTCCTCACCCATGTCGACGGCCGCCCGGTGGATCCGGACGCGGGCCCCTACCCGCTGCTGGCCGGTGCGGGCGGGACGACGGTGGAGCTGACCTTCTCCCCCGCGGAGGGCGCGGGTCCGCCCCGGCGGGTCGCCGTCGTGCCGCTGACCGACGAGCGGCCGCTGCGCTACCAGGACTGGGTGGCCAAACGCCGGGCGGTGGTGCGGGAGTTGAGCGGGGGCCGCTGCGGCTATCTGCACATCCCGGACATGGGCGGCTCGGGCTGGGCGCAGTTCAACCGGGACCTGCGCATGGAGGTCTCCCGGCCCGCGCTGATCGTGGACGTGCGCGGCAACGCCGGCGGGCACATCAGCGAGCTGGTCGTCGAGACGCTGAGCCGCACGATCCTCGGCTGGGACCTGACCCGGGACGCCCAGCCCGTCTCGTACGCCTCGAACGCGCCGCGCGGCCCGCTGGTGGCCCTGGCCGACGAGGCGACCTCATCCGACGGCGACATGATCGCCGCCGCGTTCAAACTGCTGAAGCTGGGGCCCGTGGTGGGGCAGCGCACCTGGGGCGGGGTGGTCGGCATGACCGGCCGGCACGAGCTGGGCGACGGCACGGTGATCACGGTGCCGATGAACGCGGCCTGGTTCGACGCCTACGGCTGGTCGGTGGAGAACAGGGGCGTCGCGCCCGACATCGACGTCCCGCGCACCCCGCTGGACTGGGCCGAGGGGCGGCACGCGCAGCTGGCCGACGCCGTCGAACTCGCCCTGGGGCTGCTGGAGACCGACCCGCCCGCGACACCGCCGACGTACAGCGACGTGCCGGACCGCTCCCGTCCGAAGCTACCGCCCAGGACGTGACCCGCAGGGGAAAGGGGCACCCCGCACGGGGGCGCCCCGGTCCGCTCAGCACGCAACGTCAGGCGTCGTAGTCCTGGTCGAAGCGGTCCTCGTGCTCGCGCTCCCGCTCACGGTCGCGCTGCGGCTGCGAGGGGTCCATGTCCTCCTCGCGCCGGCGGCCGCGGCCCTGCATCTGCTCGCGAGCCTGGTCCGCCTTCTGACGGGCCTGGTTCTGGAACTGCTCGGACTTCTCCTGGAACTGGTCCTTCATACCCATGTGGGTTCACTCCCGTTGGGGGTGAGGGGATCTGGCTCGATCAGATTCACACGGGCCGTGACGCTGCGCATGTCGATCACTCACGCACGGTAGTCCGCTGCTGCTCGTCGGCCGCTCCACCCGCTCCGACCAGGCCCGTTCGCATGCCCGTCAGCCGGTCGGCGAACCGCCGCATCTCGCGCTGTCCGACCGTGCCGATGATCGCGGGCAGACAACCGCGCACCCCCTGCATCCCGCGCAGCCACCACTGCCCGTAGACATGGCTCGACCGGGACTCGATCCCGGCCACGAGCCGGTCCACGGCCGGGCCCAGCGGGTAGGTCTTGTTGGACGGCCAGGGCAGCCGCTGCCGCAACTCCCGCATGACGTCCTCCTGGTCGGCGCCGCGCACCATGTCGGTGTCGGTCCACGACAGGTACCCGACGCCGACCTTCACGCCCCGGTACCCGACCTCGGCGCGCAGGCTGTGCGCGTACGCCTCCACGCCCGACTTGGACGCGCAGTACGCGGTCATCATCGGCGCCGGGGTGATCGCCGCGAGGGAGGCGATCTGCAGCAGGTAACCCCGGCTCTCCAGCAGCATCGGCAGGAACGCGCGGGCGGTCACGGCCGAGCCGATCAGGTTGACCTCGATCACCCGCCGCCAGGACTCCGGGTCGGAGTCGGTGAACGGACCGCCGGTCGCCACACCGGCGTTGGCGACGACGATGTCGACCCGCCCGAAGCGCTCCTTCGCCTCCTCGGCGACCCGCGCCATCGCCTCGTGGTCGGTGACGTCGGCGTGCCAGTGGTCGCTGTCGCTGTGCAGCCGCGCGGAGACCTGCTTGAGCGCGTCCGGCTCCAGGCCCACCAGGGCGATCCGCACGCCGCGCGCGGACAGCTTGCGGGCCAGCAGCTCCCCGACGCCGCGCGCCGCCCCGGTCACCACGGCGACCTTGCCCTCAAGGTTCACCCTGCTCATGCGCTCTCCTCGGTTACGGCCTCGATGTGGGTGGTGACGAGTTCGCGTATCTTCCCGGTGACCTGCTCCGGCGCCTCGATCGGGGTCATGTGGCCGATGCCGGGCAGTTCGGTGAACCCGGTGCAGTCCGGCAGCGCCTCGCACAGGGCCCGGGCCTGCGCCGGCGGGGTCAGCCGGTCCGCCGTGCCGACCAGGACGGCCGTGGGCACGGTCAGCCCCCGGACGCCGTGGTCGAGGTCGAGCAGGTCCAGCACCTGCGACCAGCTGTGCCGGACCCTGCGGGGGCAGGCGTGCACGATCCGGGCGCACGCCTCGACCATGTCCGGGGCCGAACCGGGGCCCATGGTCCCGTACTTGAGGATCCGGCGGGCCAGGGGCGTGACCGGCCCGAGCGGGGCGCGGGAGCCGAGGATCCGCCGGGTGAGCCAGGTGCGCACCGGCCCGGGCCGCATCGGGACGACGGTGGAGGCGGCGACCAGCTGCGAACTGCCCGTGCTGCACAGCAGGACGGCGGCGGCGTGCGCACGGAAGGCGGGCCGTCCGGAGGCCGCCATGACGGTCATGCCGCCCATGGAGTGCCCGGCGATCACGGCCTGTTCGCCCGGCGAGAGGGTGGCTTCCAGGACGGCTTCGAGGTCGTCGGCGAGCGCGTCGGTGCTGCACGCCGGGCTCGCGGGGCTGCGGCCGTGCCCGCGCTGGTCGTAGGCGATGACCCGGTGGTCGGCGGCCAGTTCGCGGATCTGCGCCGCCCAGAAGGCGGTCGAGCAGGTCCAGCCGTGTGCCAGGACGACGGCGGGCGCGAACTCGGGCCCGTGGATCTCGACGTGCAGCCGGGCACCGTCGGCGGAGACGGCGGTCAGCTCGCGCACGGGGGCGGGCGGGGCGTAGGGCCCGGACGCGACGGGGAGGAGACGGCTCACGCGTCCACCCCGGCCTTCCGCGCGTCCCGCGCCTCGCTCCGCCCGGCCCCGGGGGCCCGCAGTACGTCGTACTCCATGAGGTCCACCCGGCGCGTCGCCCGCCGGAACTCGGCGGTCGTGCCGGGCCAGATGGTGGTGTTGCGGCCGTTCGCGTCGAGGTACCAGCTGGTGCAGCCGCCGGTGTTCCACACGGTCCGCTTCATGCGTTCCTGCACCCGCTGGTTCCATCCGCGCACCGCGTCGGGGCGGGCGTCGAGGGCGACCCGGCCGCCCAGGACGTCGAGCTGGCGGACGTAGTCGGCCAGGTAGTTCAGCTGGGACTCGATCATCAGGATCATCGAGGAGTTCCCGAGGCCCGTGTTGGGCCCGATGATCGTCATCCAGTTCGGGAAGCCGGCCGCCGAGGCGCCGCGCAGGGCCTCCATGCCGCCCTTCCAGGTCTCGGCGAGGGTCCGCCCGTCGGCGCCCACCACCCGTTCGGCGATGGGCATGTCGGTGACGTGGAAGCCCGTGCCGAACACGATCGCGTCCACCTCGGCCTCGCTGCCGTCGGCGGCGACCAGGGTCGAGCCGCGCACCTCGGCCAGGCCGCTCGCGACGACGTCCACGTTGGGCCGCGCGAGGGCGGGATAGTACTCGCTGGACAGCAGGATCCGCTTGCAGCCGATGCGGTAGTCGGGCGTGAGCTTGGCCCGCAGCGCCGGGTCCTTGATGGCCCGGGCCATGTTGCGCTTGGCCAGCTGCTCGACGAAGCCCAGCTCGTTCGGGCGCTTGGTGAACGCCTGGACCTGCAACTCCCGGATGCCCCACAGCAGTCCGCGCCGCAGCTGCGAGGTGAAGGGCAGCTGCCGGTGCAGCCACCGTTCCGCGTCGCTGATGGCCCGGTCCATGCGGGGCATGACCCACGGCGGGGTGCGCTGGAAGAGGGTGAGCCGGGAGACGTCCGGCTGGATGGCCGGCACGATCTGGATGGCCGAGGCGCCGGTGCCGACCATGGCGACGCGCTTGCCGCGCAGGTCGTAGTCGTGGTCCCAGCGGGCGGAGTGGAAGACCTTGCCGGGGAAGGAGTCCAGGCCGGGGATGTCCGGCACCTTCGGGTCGGACAGCGGACCCGTGGCCGACACGACGAGGTCGGCGGAGAGGTTCCCGCTGCTGGTCTCGATGTCCCAGCACAGCCGCTCGGCGTTCCACGTCATCCGCTTCACCTCCGAGTCGAAGCGGATGTGCGGCCGCAGCCGGAACGTGTCCGCCACGTGCTCCAGGTAGGCCCGGATGTGCTCCTGCCCGGAGAAGGTGCGCGGCCAGTCCGGGTTGGGCGCGAAGGAGAACGAGTACAGATGCGACGGCACGTCACACGCGCACCCCGGGTAGCTGTTGTCCCGCCAGGTGCCGCCGACACTGCTCGCCCGCTCCAGGACGACGAAGTCGGTGACACCTTCCCGGCGCAGCCGTACGGCGGCCCCCAGCCCGCCGAACCCGGACCCGACCACCGCGACCCGCACATGCTCGTGTTCGCGCTCGCCCATGCCGACACCTCCACACACCACGAGAACCGCGCCAGTGAACACTGGCGCAATGGGAGCGTAGAGCAGTGACGTACTGATGGGTAGGGGGCAGGACAAGGAAGTTACCCGCGGTACGGCTTAAGGTGCCCAGGTGGCCGAGAAGCGTGAATACCGCATGGAAGAGCTGGCCCGCCTGGCCGGGATCACGGTGCGCACCCTGCGCTTCTACCGCGAACGCAAGCTGATCCCGCCACCCCGCCGCGAGGGCCGCATCGCCTGGTACGACGACCAGCACCTGGCCCGGCTGCGCACGATCACGGCCCTGCTGGAACGCGGCCACACCCTCAGCGGCATCGCGGAACTGGCCGAGGCCTTCGACCACGGCCGGGACGTCGGCGACCTGCTCGGCGTGGGCGGCCCGACCGAGGAGGAGCCGGTCCACCTCACCCCCGAGGAACTCGCCGACCACTTCGCGGGCGAGGCCACCCCCGAGAACCTGGCCGCCGCCATGGACCTCGGCTACCTCGGCACCGACGGCGGCGAGATCGTCCACATCAGCCGCCGCCTGCTGGAGGTCTCCTCGGCCCTGGTCCGCGAGGGCATCCCGCTCGCGGAGGTCCTCGCCGCGGCCAAGGAGGTCCGCACCCACACCGACGCGCTGGCCGACCTCTTCACCGGCCTGGTCCTGCGCCACGCCTCCGCCCAGGACCTGCCCCGCCTGCGCCCCCTGGCGCGCAGCGTGGTGGAGGCGGAGCTGTCCCTGGCCCTGGACCGGCGGATGCGCGCGGACGGCTCCCGAGGCGGACGACCCTAGGCCGGGTCCGGCCCTAGCGGTCGTAGACCACGGTCACGGGAGCGTGGTCGGACCACCGCTCGGCGTGCGTGGCGGCCCGCTCCACGAACCCCTTGACCGCCCGCTCGGCGAGCCCGGGGGTCGCCACGTGGTAGTCGATCCGCCAGCCGGTGTCGTTGTCGAAGGCCCGCCCCCGGTAGGACCACCACGAGTACGGCCCCTCGGTGTCCGGGTGCAGGGCGCGTACGACGTCGACGTAGCCGCCGTCGGCCGGGTCGAGGACGCGGCCGAGCCACTCGCGCTCCTCGGGCAGGAAGCCGGAGGACTTCTGGTTGCCGCGCCAGTTCTTCAGGTCGGCCTTGGTGTGGGCGATGTTCCAGTCGCCGCAGACGACGACCTCGCGCCCCTCGGCAGCGGCCCGCTCCCTCAGCTGTCTGAGGTAGGCGAGGAACTCGCCCATGAAGCGGTCCTTCTCGTCCTGCCGCTCGGTGCCGACCTCGCCGGAGGGCAGATAGAGGGAGGCGACGGTGACCCCCGGCAGGTCCGCCTCCACATACCGTCCGCTGCCGTCGAACTCGGCGGACCCGAACCCGATCCGCACCCGGTCGGGTTCACGCCGGCTGTACAGCGACACCCCGGCCCGGCCCTTGGCGGCGGCCGGCGCGTGCACCACGTGCCACCCCTCGGGCGCGCGGACGTGCTCGGGCAACTGCTCCGGCTCGGCGCGCACCTCCTGCAGGCACAGCACGTCGGCGTCGGTCGCGGCCAGCCACTCCACGAAGCCCTTCTTCGCGGCGGCCCGCAGCCCGTTCACATTCACAGAGGTCACAGTGAGCACCCGGGCACGATACCGGCACTCTGGACGGAGTCCAGTTCCGGATCGCATACGGTGGTTGGCATGCACATACGCCGGGTCTCCTTCGACCACCCCGACGCCATGAAGCTGAACGACCAGGTCCAGGCCGAATACGCCGTCCGCTACGGGGACGACGGCGACGCCACGCCCATGGCCGCCGCGGACTTCGACCCGCCGAACGGCATCTACCTGATCGCCTACGACGCGGACGGCACGCCCGTCGCCTCGGGCGGCTGGCGTGCCCAGAACGCCAACGGCGAGGGCAACCTGGACGGCGACGCCGAGCTGAAGCGCATGTACGTGATCGAGCAGATGCGCGGCCGGGGCCTGGCCCGCCGCATCCTGGCGGCCCTGGAGGAGGACGCCCGCGCGGCCGGGCGGGTCCGCATGGTTCTGGAGACGGGCACCAAGCAGCCGGAGGCCATCGCCCTGTACACGTCGAGCGGTTACGAGCCGTGCGCCAAGTTCGGCTACTACCGCCACCACGAGGCCAGCCGCTGCTTCGCGAAGCGGCTCTGACGGGCCGGAGGGCCCTACGGGGCCCGCGAACGGAGCAGAGCCCCTGTCGGCTGTCGCCGACAGGGGCTCGAAGCTGCGTGGACCTGAGGGGATTTGAACCCCTGGCCCCCTCGATGCGAACGAGGTGCGCTACCGGACTGCGCCACAGGCCCTTGCAACGAGTGAAACTCTAGCACCCCGATCGGCCCGCATAAAAATCCGTTCCGGAGCGCCGGGCACCCGCCGGTTCGCCGGGCTACTCGTTGGCGGCCCGGGGCCGGTCCCCGTCCTCGTACTGGTCGAACAGCGGCGTACGACCGCGCTCCCGGGCCCGCCGCGCGGAGGCCGCGGCGGGGTTCGTGCCGCGCGAGCGCTTCCGGGCCGGGGGAACGGCGTCGCCGTCGGCCCCCTCCGGCGCGGGGGGCTCCGCCGCGCCCTGCTCGTCGGGGCCGGCCGTCTCGTCCGCCGCCTCGGGGGCGACCGTGCTCGATCGCGCCGAGCTCCAGGTGTCGGGGGCGCCGAGGTCGACGTCGTTCGTCGCCCGGGGCGCGACCGGCGCGGTCACATAGGTCGGCAGGGGCACCGGCACCGGCTCCCAGCTGTCGCCCTGGCCCGGCCGCCGCTGCCGCTCGCGCTGCTGGTCGACCCACTCCGCGTGGTCGGTCTGCTCGACGAGGGCACGCCGGTCCGCCGCGAGGGCCGACAGGCCGGGGTCGGTCGCCGGCTCGGGTCCCTCCTCCGGTTCGTCGGCCTCCTCCTCGGCCGGAGGGCGCCGGCGGGGCTGCCGCTCCCGCAGCCGCTGGGCGGCGGCCTCGGCCCGGCGGCGGTCCATCTGGTAGGTGAACCGGCGGCGCTCCTGCGAGCGCAGGTAGGCGATGTACACGCTGAGCATCACGGCGGGCACGCCCGGGGCCCACAGGAAGGCCAGGCCTCCGACCGCGGCGACGATCGCGCCGAGGGTGAAGGCGAGGAACAGCATGGTGGTGGTGCGCCGGCGGCGCGCGAGCACCTTCGAGCGCCGGGCCCGTGCAGCGGCCGCCTGCTCCGCCGGCGAGGGCGCGCCGCGCCGGGCGGCGGGCACGCCGCCCGGTCCGCGTTCGGCACGGGCCGCGTGCGGTGCCGGGCGGGACGGCTGCTCGGGGGCGGGCGACGGGAGGGGCGCCCGGGTCTGGGGGCGGGTCTTGGACACCGCGAAGGCCCGGACGTCCACCGACTCGGTGACGGCGTCCGGATCGTCGGCGTCCTGCTCCCCCTCCTCGGTGGAGCGCGCCCGCAGGTCCTTGGCGTACCGGCGCTCCATGGCCGCCTTTCCGGACAGAAGCCGGATGGCGGTGCTGAAGCGTTCCGTCGGACGGGCCTCGTTCAGCTCGTCCTGCCTACGGAGCCACATCGGCACCAAGTAGGCGGCCCAGGCCCCGACAATGACTGCGTAGATGAGGCCGCTGCTGCTCACGCCTCACAC